>NZ_JBIATA010000002.1:477030-649262 GCF_042891295.1 Streptomyces sp. NPDC001902
GAGGGGGGGGGGGTGGGGGGGGGGGTGGGGGGGGTGGGGGTGGGGGTGGGGGGGGTGGGGGGGGTGGGGGGGGGGGGGGGGGGGGGGGGGGGGGTGGGGGGGGGGGGGGGGTGGGGGGGGGGGGGGGGGGGGGCCGGCGGCGCCCCCCCCCCCCCCCCCCCCCCCCCCCCAACGCACCCGCACACAAACACCCGGGCAGCCCGGCGCAGCCGCCCGCAGGCGCAACGCACCCGCACACAAACACCGGCCGCAACCACAACCCCCCGCCTCGGGCACCGCACTTGCCGGGAGTCCACTCGAAGAGGTTCGCTGGTACCCCATGAGGTACACACAGCTCGGCCGCACCGGCCTCAAGGTCAGCCGCATCGTCCTGGGGACGATGAACTTCGGCGGGCAGACGGACGACGCCACCAGTCACACGATCATGGACGCCGCGCTGGACGCGGGGGTCAACTTCTTCGACACGGCGGACATCTACGGCACCGCCGAGGACAAGGGCCTGACGGAGAAGGTCATCGGCTCGTGGTTCGCGCGGGGCGGGGGCCGCCGCGACAAGGTGGTGCTGGCGACGAAGGTCTACGGGAACATGTCGTCGGACGGGAAGGCGTGGCACGAGCAGTCGTGGCCGAACCACGACCGGCTCAGCGCCCTCAACATCCGCAGGGCGGTCGAGGCCAGCCTGCGGCGGCTCGGCACGGACCACATCGACGTCTACCAGTTCCACCACGTCGACCGGCGCACCCCGTTCGAGGAGATCTGGCAGGCGGTGGACGTGCTGGTCCGCCAGGGCAAGATCCTCCACGCGGGGTCGTCGAACTTCCCCGGCTACAAGATCGCGCAGGCCAACGAGGCGGCCGCGAACCGCGGTTCGATGGGCCTGGTCAGCGAGCAGTGCCTGTACAACCTGGCGGAGCGCCGCGCCGAGCTGGACGTGATCCCGGCGGCGCAGGAGTACGGGCTCGGTGTGATCCCGTGGTCGCCGCTGCACCAGGGGCTGCTGGGAGGCGCGCTGCGCAAGGAGCGGGAGGACGGCGGGGCCCGCACCAAGGTGGGCCGGTCGGCGGCGGGGCTGGCCGACCCGGTGGTCCGGGCGCGGGTGCAGGCGTACGAGGACCTGCTCGGCAAGCACGGGCTGGAGCCCGGCGAGGTCGCGCTGGCCTGGCTGCTGACCCGGCCCGGGATCACCGGGCCGATCGTGGGGCCGCGCACGCCGGAGCAGTTCTCCTCGGCGTTGCGCGCGGTGGACCTGGAGCTGGACGAGGAGCTGCTGGCGGGTCTCGACGAGATCTTCCCCGGACCGGGCCCCGCCCCGGAGGCCTTCGCCTGGTGACCGGGTCCGGTGGCGCCGGCCCGATCAGGCCCGCGCCACCGCGAGCCGCTTGGTCAGCACGCGCTCGGGGCGCCCGTCCGGCATGACCCCGCCGGGGCCCCCGTCGTCCGCGAAGCCGTTGCGCACGTAGAGCGCCGTCGCCGCCGTGTTGCCCTCCGCGACCGCGAGGTGGAGCAGGGCGACGCCCGCGGTGCCCGCCGCCCACTCCTCGACGGCCCGGATCAGCAGGTCGGCGACGCCGCGGCCGCGGGCCTCGCCCGCCACCCACATCGAGATCAGCTCGGCGCTGTCGGGCAGCTCGCCGGGCACGCCGCTGGCCATGCCGCGGGGCCGGCCGTCCACGAGGGCGACCAGGTTGTACGAGCCGGGCAGGGCGAGCCGGTCGCGCCAGCGTTCCTCGCGGTCGCCGTCGCCCTGCCAGTCGGCGAGCCGGGCGCCGAAGGCGTGCGGCGCGTCGGCGAGCGCGGTGAGCCGCAGCTCCCGCCAGAGCGGCCAGTCGTCGGGGGTGAGCACGCGCAGTTCGATCACCCCCGCAGGGTGCCGCCGGGCCGGGCCCGGCGGCAACCCTGTTTCCGCGGGGCTCAGCGGGTGCCGAGCAGGTGGTCCATCGCGAGCTGGTCGAGCTGCTCGAAGGCGGACCCGCGGGTCGCGACGGCGTCGGCGTCGAACTCCTCGTAGGCACCGCGGTCGGCGAGCAGGTCGGCCAGGGACTCGCCCTCGCCGAGGGTCGGCTGCGCCAGCTGGTCCAGGCGGGCGGCCTTCAGCGCGTCCTGCACGGCCGGGTCGGCGCGGAACGCGGCGGCACGGTCCTTGAGGATGAGGTAGTTGCGCATGCCGCCGGCGGCGGACGCCCACACACCGTCCATGTCCTCGGTCCGCGGGGGCTTGAAGTCGAAGTGGCGCGGGCCCTCGTAGCCGGCCGACTCCAGCAGGTCGACCAGCCAGAACGCCGAGCGCAGGTCGCCGGCGCCGAAGCGCAGGTCCTGGTCGTACTTGATGCCGGTCTGGCCGTTGAGGTCGATGTGGAAGAGCTTGCCGTGCCACAGCGCCTGGGCGATGCCGTGCGGGAAGTTCAGCCCGGCCATCTGCTCGTGGCCGACCTCGGGGTTGAGGCCGACGAGCTCGGGGTGGGCCAGCTCGTTGATGAACGCCAGCGCGTGGCCGATGGTCGGCAGCAGGATGTCGCCGCGCGGCTCGTTCGGCTTGGGCTCGATGGCGAAGCGCAGGTCGTAGCCCTGCTCCAGGACGTACTCGCCGAGGAGGTCGAAGGCCTCCTTGAAGCGGTCGAGGGCGACCCGCACGTCCTTGGCGGCACCGGACTCGGCGCCCTCGCGGCCGCCCCAGGCGACGTAGACCTTGGCGCCCAGCTCGGCGGCGAGGTCGATGTTGCGGATGGTCTTGCGGAGCGCGAAGCGCCGGACCTCGCGGTCGTTGGCGGTGAAGCCGCCGTCCTTGAAGACCGGGTGCGTGAAGAGGTTGGTGGTGGCCATCGGCACCTTCAGGCCGGTGGCGTCCAGGGCCTGGCGGAACCGCTTGATGTGGCCCTCGCGGGCGGTGTCGTCCGAGCCGAAGGGGATCAGGTCGTCGTCGTGGAAGGTGACGCCGTACGCGCCGAGCTCGGCCAGCCGGTTGACGCTCTCGACGGGGTCGAGGGCGGGCCGGGTGGCGTCGCCGAAGGGATCGCGGCCCTGCCAGCCGACGGTCCAGAGACCGAAGGTGAACTTGTCCTCGGGGGTGGGGGTGAAACTCATCGCGGCGGCTCCTATTCGTAAGACCACTGAACAAATTAATATGCCATCGCCGCTTTGTGAAGGGAGCCGCAGGATGGGTAACGGACCGATCGCGCTGGGTGTGGACAGCTCCACCCAGTCGACCAAGGTGCTCGCAGTCGACGTGGAGACGGGCGAGGTGCTGGCCAGGGGACAGGCCCGGCACACGGTGAGTGAGGGCGCGGGCCGCGAGACCGACCCCGAGGTGTGGTGGCGTGCGCTCGGCGCCGCCCTCGCCCAGATCGGGCCGTACGCGGAGCGTGCCGACGCCATCTCGGTCGGCGGCCAGCAGCACGGCCTGGTCGTCCTCGACCCGGTCGGCCGGCCCCTGCGGCCCGCCCTGCTCTGGAACGACGTGCGGTCCGCCCCGCAGGCCGCCGCGCTGGTGGAGCGGCACGGCGCCGCGTACTGGGCGGAGCGCTTCGGCAGCGTGCCCGGCACGAGCTTCACCGTGACCAAGTGGGCCTGGCTCACCGAGCACGAGCCGGAGACCGCCAAGGCCGCCGCGGCCGTGCGCCTCCCGCACGACTTCCTCACCGAACGGCTCGGCGGCGCCGGCGTCACCGACCGGGGCGACGCCTCCGGCACCGGCTGGTGGGCCACCGACACCGAGACGTACGACGAGGCCCTGCTCGCCGAGATCGGCCTCGACCCGGCCCTGCTGCCCCGGGTCCTCGGCCCCGGCGAGGCCGCGGGGGTCACCCTGCCCGGGCTGCCGCTGCGCGAGGGCGTCCTGGTCGGCGCGGGCACCGGCGACAACGCCGCCGCGGCCCTCGGCCTCGGGCTCCTCCCCGGTCAGCCCGCGCTGAGCCTCGGCACCTCCGGCACGGTCTACACCCCCGCCGCCACCCGGCCCACCGACCCCACCGGCATCGTCGCCGGCTTCGCGGGCGGGCACGGCGACTGGCTGCCGCTGGCCTGCACCCTCAACTGCACCCTCGCCGTCGACAAGATCGCGGGGCTGCTCTCCCTGGACCGCGAGGCGGTCGAGCCGGGCGGCGGCACGGTCCTGCTGCCCTTCCTCGACGGCGAGCGCACCCCCAACCTGCCGTACGCCTCCGGGCTGCTCACCGGGCTGCGGCACGACACCACCCCCGGGCAGATCCTCCAGGCCGCGTACGACGGCGCGGCGTACGCCCTGCTCACCGCACTCGACCAGGTGCTCGCGGTCGACGGCACCACCTCCGACGAGCCCCTGCTGCTCATCGGCGGCGGCGCCCGTGGCACGGCGTGGCGGGAGACCGTACGCCGTCTGTCGGGACGGGCCGTCCGGATCCCCGTCGCGGACGAGCTGGTCGCGCTGGGCGCGGCCGCGCAGGCCGCCGGCCTGCTCACCGGGGAGTCCCCGCAGGCCGTCGCCCGCCGCTGGGACACCACGGCCGGCCCCTCCTACGACCCCGTCCCGCGCGACGACGCCGCGCTCGACCGCCTCGCGGCGGCGCTGGCCGACTCCTTCGACGTGCGGTGAGCCCGTCGCCCCGCCCGGGGTCCGGCCGCCGGGCGGGGCGTGCGAGGGTGGGGGCAGGACGACGTTGACCAGGACGGATGACGGACGAGAGCGGAAGGGGATCGGGGCGTGGCGGAAGGGCCGGGGTCGCAGGCGGGGTTGCGACGGCGGAATCTGGCGCTGGTGATGCGAGCCGTGGCGGAGCACGGCGAGGTCTCGCGCGCGGCCGTCGCCGCCGAGGTCGGGCTGACCCGGGCCACCGTGTCGACCCTTGTCGACGAGCTGCTCGCGGCCGGCCTGCTGGTGGAGCTGGGCACCCAGCGCCCCGGCACGGTCGGCCGCCCCGGCACCGCCCTGGCGCTGAACGACACCGGTCCGGCGGGCCTCGGCGCCGAGGTCGGGGTGGACCACCTCGCCGCCGTCGCGGTCGACCTGCGCGGCACCGTGCGCGCCCGGGCCCGCGTCGAGGCGGACAACCGCGGCCGTCCGGCGCCGGAGGTGCTGCGCGAACTCGCGGCGCTCGTCGGCGAGGTGCGGCAGGAGGCGCGGGCCGCAGGACTGAGCGCGGCCGGACTGACGCTCGCCGTGCCGGGCCTGGTCGGCCGGGACCGGCAGGTCGTGATGCGGGCGCCGAACCTCGGCTGGGAGGACGTCGACGCCGCGGGCTGGTTCGACCGGGCAGGGGCCGACGGCCTGGCCGGAGCCCGCATCCCGGTCACCGTCGAGAACGAGGCCAACCTCGGCGCCCTCGCCGAGCTCTGGCTGGGCGGCCACGAGGGCGTCACCGACTTCGTGCACGTCTCGGCGGAGATCGGCATCGGCGCGGCGCTGGTCGTCGACGGCCGGCTGTTCCGCGGCGCGCGCGGCTTCGCCGGGGAGCTCGGCCACGTGCCCGTGCACCCGACGGGCCCGCGCTGCTCCTGCGGGGCCCGCGGCTGCCTGGAGCAGTACGCGGGCGAGGAGGCCGTGCTGCGGGCCGCGGGCATCGCCCCGGAGCGGCCGGACGCGCTCAAGGCCCTCCAGGCGGCCGCCGTGGAGGGGGACCCGGCGGCGTTGAAGGCGCTCGCGGCCGCCGGGCAGGCCTTCGGGATCGCGCTGAGCGGCGCGGTCAACCTGCTGGACCCGCAGGCCGTCGTGCTGGGCGGCACCCTGGCCTCGCTGGCGCCGTGGCTGCGCTCGGCCGTCGAACGCGAGCTGGGCCGCCGCGTGACGGACCGTCAATGGCGCACGGACGCCGTGCGGGTGTCCCGGCTGGGCCGCGAGGGCGTGCTGCTCGGGGCGGCGTACAGCGTGGTGCGCTCCGTCCTGGACGACCCCCAGGCGCTGCGGACGCGGTAGCCCGCCGGCCGCCCCGCCAGGGCCTGCGTCCGGGCCCGGCGACAGCCTCGCAACGGCTCGTCACGGCTCGTCACACGACGTACGGAACCGTCACCTCGGGCCGTTACGATGCGCTGCGCGGCGCGGCCGGGGGGCGGCGCCGGTCCGTGTTCCGGAGGGGGATCCCTGTGTTCGTGCTGTCCATCCTGCTGCTCATGGCGGCGGTCGTGCTGTTCTTCGTCGCCCGGGGCCAGAGCTCCGTCGGCTGGAAGCTGGGAGCGGCGCTCAGCGCCCTGGCGGGCGTGCTGGCCGGCGTCTTCGCGTGCGTCCACGTCGTGAGCGCCTACGAGGTCGGCGTCCCGGTGACCTTCGGCAAGGTCGGCTCCCCGCTGACCTCCGGCATCCACTTCAGGTCACCGTTCACCGACGTCACGTCGTTCTCCACGCGCCCGGTCGACCTCGATCTGCACGACAAGGACGTGGTCGAGGTGCGCTCTTCGCAGGGCGGGGTGCTCTACGCCGACGTGACCATCAAGTGGGCCGTGGTGCCCGCCAAGGCCGTCGAGCTCTACCGGCTGGCGGGCAACGAGGAGGCCATCCAGTCGCGGCTGGTGATGCCGGACAGCCGCGAGATCATCCGCAACGTCTTCGCCAAGCACAGCAGCGAGGAGGGGTACGCCTCCGCCCGCGAGCGGATCGGGTCGGAGATCGACGCCCTGATCAAGCAGCGCCTCGCCCCGCGCGGCATCGACGTCACCGCGGTGAACCTGCGCAACGTGCGGCCCTCCGACCAGTTGCAGGAGCAGATCGACAAGAAGATCCAGCAGCAGCAGGCCACCGAGCGGGCCGTCGAGGCGTCCAGGACGGCCAAGGCCGAGGCGGAGCGCAAGCGGATCGAGGCGGAGGGCATCGCGAGCGCCAACCGGATCATCGCGCGGTCGCTGAGCGACAAGGTGCTCTACAACCAGTGCCTGGACGCCTACCGCGAGGCCGCGAAGTCCAATCCCGTGTACGCGGTGCCCTGCGGCACGGGCGCGAACGGCTCCCCGGTCATCGTGGACGGCACGAAGGACTGACGGCCCGCGCGAGGAGGGCGCGAAGGACGCCACAGGGGCCCGGAACCTCATGGTTCCGGGCCCCTGTCGCCGTCCGGGGCGGGAGCGGTCTCAGACCGCGCTGCCGGCCTTCCAGGCGCTCCAGTTCATGTTCCAGCCGTTGAGGCCGTTCGCCGGGTCGACGGTCTTGTCCTTGGAGTTCTTCACGATCACGACGTCGCCGACGATCGAGTTCGTGTAGAACCAGTAGGCGTCGGTGGAGGTGTCCTTGGCGCCCTTGGTGTCGTTCAGGCCCACGCAGCCGTGGCTGGTGTTGACGGCGCCGAACACCGAGTCGGCGCCCCAGTAGTTGCCGTGGATGAAGGTGCCGGACGTGGTCAGGCGGATGGCGTGCGGCACGTCCTTGATGTCGTACTCGCCCTTGCCGTCGTCGTCGGTGAAACCGACCGTGGCGCCGTTCATCCGGGTCTCGGTGAACTTCTCCGACATCACCATCTGGCCGTTGTAGGTGGTGTTCTCGTCCGAGCCGGCGGAGATCGGGATGTTGCGGATGACCTTGCCGTCGCGCACGACCTTCATCCGGTGGGTCGAGGCGTCGACCGTCGAGACCTGGCTGCGGCCGATCTTGAAGCTGACGGTCTTGTCCTGGACGCCGTAGATGCCGGAGGAGCCCTCGACGCCGTCGAGGTTCAGCTTGAGGGTGACGGTGGAGCCGGCCTGCCAGTAGGACTCGGGGCGGAAGTCGAGCCGGGTGGAGTTGAACCAGTGGCCGACGACCTCCTGGCCGCTGCTGGAGGTCACCGCGATCGCCGACTGGACGGCCTTCTTGTCCTCGATCGCCTTGGTGAAGTTGATCGAGACCGGCATGCCCACGCCGACGGTCTGGCCGTTCTCGGGCGTGTAGTAGCCGATGAAGCTGTGCGCGGAGGTGACCGTGGTGAAGGTGGAGTTCTCGGCGGCCTTGCGGCCCTTGCCGTCCTCCGCCTTGGCGGCGATCTTGTACTGGGTCTCCCGCTTCAGCGGGCCGTCGGGCGCCCAGCTCGAGCCGTCCGCGGAGATCGTGCCCTTGACGGCGGAGCCGTCGGCGACCGAGGTCATGGTGACACTGGTGAGCTCACCGTCGGTCACCTGCACCTTGGCGCCCGTGTTGATGCTGACGTCGCTGGCGCCGGTCTTCGGGGTGATCGATATTCGGGCGTCCGAGGAGTCCTTGGCCGCCTGCTCGTCGACCGAGGCTTGCGACTTGGCGTTGTTGTCGGAACCGGCCGTACCCGCCTTGTCCCCCCCGCAGGCGGTCAGCGTGATCGCCCCGACGGCGAGCAGCGCCAGAGCTGCCAGCCCGGCTCGCCGCTTGCGCGAGGGACTCGTGTCGGTGGCTGTGCCGGTCTCGGCGCGCTTCACACAGATCTCCAATGTCTTCCGGTACGCGTTTCCCCCGGCCCGCGTGCGTCGCGGGCCACGGCCCTCGATCGAGCCTCACTCGTACGTCCAGGAACTGCCAGGGTCTTTGGTCCGTTCCCCACCCCGGGAAGTGTGGGGAAGAACACGTGCGTGACGCACGTGACATGGGCGCGGTCACGCGGCCCGTGCGAAACCCCGGACCCGTGAGGGGCCCGGGGCGGGTGAGTCACGCACTGCCGAAGACGCGTTCAGCGTCCCTGCGGTTCCTCCTCCTCGATGTCGGCTTCGTCCGCCTCGTCGTCCACCTCGTCGTCGGCCTCGTCGTCGTAGAGGTCCCACTCGTCGGAGTCGGGGTCGTACTCGGTGTGGGCACAGGACCAGGACGCCTGCACCAGTTCGATCCCCGGCACGCTGGTGACCAGGTCGAACGGATCG
Organism: Streptomyces sp. NPDC001902; assembly: GCF_042891295.1. NCBI lineage: Bacteria > Bacillati > Actinomycetota > Actinomycetes > Kitasatosporales > Streptomycetaceae > Streptomyces > Streptomyces sp. NPDC001902. The sequence continues at coordinate 485,785 of NZ_JBIATA010000002.1, forward strand.
ACCAGGTAGGCCAGCGCCTCCGACTCGTCCTGCCGCACCGACGCCTCGGCGTGCTGCCGCTCGTCGTCCGGCATGTACTCGTCGCCGCCGATCTGGTCCAGCGCGGCGTCGGTCAGCTCGCCGGACCCGGTGATCTCCAGGACCAGCTCCACCTGGAGCCGCACGTAGCGCGGCCCGCTCTCCCCGGTGGGGATGTCAGTAGTGCTCATGTGACGGAGCGTATGCGGGGGAACGGCCCCCGTTGCGCAGGCAGTCCGCTTCCGGCGCGGAAGGATACCCGCGGCGGCCCTCCGCGAACCCGCGGAGGCTCCGGTTCCGGGGTCGAACTTCCCTCAGCGGCGGTTGTCTCACTACCATCGGCCTTCACGGTCAAGTCGCCGCAACCGCTGGGGGATCCGTTGACCTCGCACCGTCCACCCGCCTTCGTCGCCGTCACGGCTGCCGCCGTCCTCGGCGCCCTGTACTTCGTGCCCAACGCGTCCGCCAGTGCCGAGCACACGCCGAACACGAGCGCGCAGTCGTCCGTTTCCACCGCCACCACCGCGTCGGGCACCGACCCGGGACAGCACTTGGCGGACACCGGCAGCGTCGACACCACGCCGTACCTGGTCGGCGGGACCGCCTTCCTCGGCCTGGGCGCGGCGCTCGTGATCAACGCGAGCCGCCGCGCCCGCGAGATGTACTAGGCACTGCCGGCCCGGAACCCGCCCGCCCCGGCCGGAGGCCGGGGCGGTGTCGGTGTCGGGGTCGGAATCAGGCGAGCGGGCCGGTGACCGACTCGGCCGCCGCCACCAGACCGCCGCCGCGCACGAAGTCGTACGCCGCCTCCAGGTCCGGGGACAGGAAGCGGTCCGGACCGGGGCCGCCCACTCCGGCCTCGCGCGCCGCCTTCAGCACGGCCTGGGTCGCCGGGGCGGCCACCAGTACCTCGCTGCCCTGCACGCGCAGCTCGACGGCGCGCGACGCGGCCATCAGCTCGACCGCCACGATCCGGGCCAGGTTGTCCACCGCCTGCCGCAGCTTGCGCGCGGCCGACCAGCCCATCGACACGTGGTCCTCCTGCATCGCCGAGGACGGGATGGAGTCCACCGAGGCCGGGACCGCGAGCCGCTTGTTCTCGCTGACCAGCGCGGCCTGCGTGTACTGGGCGATCATCAGGCCGGAGTCCACGCCCGGGTCGTCGGCCAGGAAGGCGGGCAGGCCGTGCGAACGGCTCTTGTCCAGCAGCCGGTCGGTGCGCCGCTCCGCTATCGACCCGAGGTCGGCCGCCGCGATGGCCAGGAAGTCCAGCACGTAGGCGACGGGGGCGCCGTGGAAGTTGCCGTTGGACTCCACCCTCCCTCCCCCAGAGCCTTCGGCCTGGGAGGTACCCCCAGCGAAGACGACCGGGTTGTCGACGGCGGAGACCAGCTCGCGGTCGGCGACCGTCATGGCGTGCGTCACGGTGTCCCGGCCGGCGCCGGCCACCTGCGGGGCGCAGCGGATCGAGTACGCGTCCTGGACCCGCGGGGCGTCGTCCTGGTGGTGCCCGGTGAGCCCGGAGCCGGCGAGCACACGGCGCATGTTCTCGGCGCTGGCCGCCTGGCCGGGGTGCGGGCGGATCGCGTGCAGCTCGGGGGCGAGCACCTTGTCGGTGCCCAGCAGCGCCTCCATCGACAGCGCGGCGGTGACGTCGGCGGCGGTGAACAGCCGGCGCAGGTCGTCGATGGCCATGACGAGCATGCCGAGCATGCCGTCGGTGCCGTTGATGAGGGCCAGACCCTCCTTCTCGCGCAGCTCGACGGGCTCGATGCCGTGCTCGGCCAGCAGCTCCGCGGCGGGGCGCACGACTCCGTCGGGGCCCTCCGCCTCGCCCTCGCCCATCAGGACCAGCGCGCAGTGCGACAGCGGTGCCAGGTCGCCGGAGCAGCCCAGGGAACCGTACTCGTGGACGACGGGGGTGATGCCGGCGTTGAGCAGCGCGGCCATCGTCTCGGCGACGACCGGACGGACACCGGTACGGCCGGAGGCCAGCGTCTTCAGCCGCAGGAACATCAGCGCGCGCACCACCTCGCGCTCCACGTGCGGGCCCATGCCGGCGGCGTGCGAGCGGACCAGGCTGCGCTGCAGCTGCGCGCGCAGCTCGGGGCTGATGTGCCGCACCGCGAGCGCGCCGAAGCCCGTCGAGACGCCGTAGACCGGCTCCGGTTTCGCCGCCAGGGCCTCCACGACCTCGCGCGCCGCGGCGATCCCGGCCAGCGCCTCCGCCGACAGCTCGACCCGCGCACCACCGCGGGCCACCGCCAGCACGTCCTCCGCCGCGGCCCCGTGGGCCCCGATCACCACGTTATGCATACTCATATTCACGAACCCTACGGACTGAATCGCAACCTGTCACGTGCCCGACGAACCTCTTCCGCGCGGCCCCCGGCGCACCCGCCGGCCCGTCCCATGGTGCGCTCCCCGGGCCCCGGGCCGGCTTCAGTCCCGCCCCCGGAAACGGCGCCGCTCCACGTCATGGCCCGCGGGCTGGTCGGCGAGCCGGACCACCGGGTCCTCGGGCGCCCCGCGCCCGGCGACCACCGGCTCCACCGAGTGCAGGGCCTTCGCCCGGTACTGGGCCGCGTCCGCCAGCCGGAACAGCCGGCGCCCCGAGGTCACCACGCCGATCTCGGCGTCCGTGGACGCCACCCCGACCGCCACCCCGTCGCCCAGCCCCAGCCACTTGGTCCGCACGCACAGCTCCTCGGCGACCGCCACGACCTGCTCCGCGCGGTGCCCGACCGACAGCAGGCAGAACTCGTCGCCGCCCAGCCGCGCGACCAGGCTGCCCTCCAGTGCCGCCCCGCACAGCGACAGCACGGAGCCGAAGCCGACCAGCAGCCGGTCGCCGACCGCGTGCCCGAGCTGGTCGTTGACCCGTTTGAGCCCGTTGAGGTCGCAGACCATCAGGCTCACCGGGGTCCCGTCGGCCCGGTGCCGTTCCACCGCCTCCTCCAGCCGCTGGTCGACCGCCCGCCGGTTGGCCAGCCCGGTCAGCGGGTCGGTGAAGGCCAGCCGGCGCACCTCCGCCAGCCGCTCGGTCTGGGCGATCCCGGCCGCGGTGAGCGCCGCGAGCACGGTCGCGAACTCGGCGTCGTCCCGGTCGAAGACCGGCCGCCCGACGCCCCGGGCCACGTACAGCTCGCCCCAGGCGAGCCCGTGCAGCATGATCGGCGCGACGACGCAGGAGGTGCGGCCGCGCCGCCGCAGCGTGGCCACCCGCTGGTGGCAGTAGGCGCCGGTACGGCCCGCCGCCGGGCCCTCGGCCGTCTCGATCCAGGCGTGCGGCTCGCCGCCCTCGGTCCACTTGGCGTGCAGGAACTCCACGATCTCCGGGAAGTCCGCGACCGAGTACACCTCCTCGACGGGCTGCGGCTCCTCGCCGGGCGCCAGGTCCCCGTCGTTGACCAGCACCCGCAGCCGTCCCCGGTCGCGCTCCCAGCGGGAGATCGCCGCCATGGAACCGCCGAGGGCGATCCGCGCCGAGGACGCGGCGGCGACAGCCGCCTCCATGGGCGACTTCGCCGCCGCCACCGCCCGCGCGAGTTCGGCGACGGCGCGCAGTCGAGCGTCCCCGCCGGTGCCGTTCATGCGCCCGTCTCCTGTCACCCGCAGACTTTTTACCAGTTTGCGACGTTCGCACGGCCCCGCACGTTACGCGCCCGTCGGCGCGGTCGTTTTCCGCCTCAATCACTCACCCGGCCACACCGGGTCGCGCTTTTCGTTGAAGGCCGCGACACCCTCCGTGCGGTCCCCGGAGAAGGCGACCGTGCGCCACGCGGCGTCCTCGACGTCCAGCCCGGTCCGCAGGTCAGTGCCCTGGCCCAGCCGCAGCGCCCGCTTGGCCGCACGCAGGCCCACCGGCGAGTTCCCCGCGATCCGCGAGGCCAGGCCGAGCGCCTCCACGCGGTCCTGCCCCTGCTCAGCGAGCACGTCCACCAGACCCAGCGCCAGCGCCTCCGCCGCGGGCACCCGGCGCCCGGTGAAGATCAGCTGCGCCGCCCGGGCCGCGCCCACCCGGCGCGGCAGCAACTGCGTGCCGCCGCCACCGGGGATCACGCCCACCGTGACCTCCGGCAGCCCCACGACGGCCGTCGGGTCGGCGACGATCACGTCGCACGCCAGCGCCAGCTCGTACCCACCGCCGAGGGCGAAGCCGTGCACCGAGGCCACGGACGGCATCGGCAGTTCCAGCACGGCCGTGTAGGCGGCCCGCGTGTACGGGCGCTGCCGCGCGAGGTCGGCGTCGGTGAAGGAGTTGCGCTCCTTCAGGTCGGCGCCCACGCAGAACGCCCGCTCGTGGGTCGAGGTGAGCACGGCACAGCTGACCGACCGGTCGGCGGACAGCGCCGCGCACGCCTCGGTGACCGCCCGGGCCATGTCCGTCGAGATGGCGTTCATCGCCTTGGGCCGGTCCAGCACCAGTTCCGCCACCCGCCCGGCGTCACCGTGCCTGCGTACCGCCACCCACTCGCCAAACCGCTGCTCGGCCATCGCGCCGCCACCTCCGGGTCGCTGTTAACGATCGTGAACGTCGACCGCCAGCGTAGTGGGCGTGCCCGCTCAGCCGCCGCGGCGGTTCAGCAGCCAGGGCTCGACCACGCCGAGACCGCGCACCGGCCGCCGCCACATGGGCTGCAGCCCGAAGCGGTACTTCTCCTCCGACCCGGGCTCCAGCTCCGCCTCCGACTCGGGTGCCTCGCCCGCCGCGACGAGCGCCTGCGCCAGCTCGCCGTCGACGAGCACCGCGTCCCGTGGCGCTATCGAGGTCAGCCGGCTCGCCAGGTTCACCGTGGTGCCGAAGACGTCGCCCATGCGGGTCGTGACGGTGCCGAAGGCCATGCCGACGCGCAGCGCCGGCATCGTCTCGTCGCCGTTCATCGTCTCGATCAGCCGCATGCCGATCTCGGCGGCCGTGCCGGCGTCGTCCGCGACGAACAGCACTTCGTCACCGAGGGTCTTGATGAGCCGTCCGCCGTGCGCGGCCACCTGGTCGGCGGCCGTGGTCTCGAAGGCCTCGACCAGCTCGCCGAGTTCCTCCTCCTCCAGCCGCCGGGTGAGCCGGGTGAAGCCGACGAGGTCGGCGAAGCCGACCGCCAGCCGGCGGTCGACGGCCTCCTCGTCGTCCGAGCGGACGACCCGGCTGGTGGCGGCGGCCAGCTGGCGCCGCCACACGTAGGTGAGGAACTCCTCCAGCTCCGGCAGCAGCAGCTCGACCAGCGGATACGCCACCTCGCCCCGGGTCATGCCGGGTTCGGGCGGCTCGGTGAGTTCCTCCAGGAAGGAGTCGGTCTGCCACTCGGCCAGCCGGGCCGTGGTCTGGCCGGTGGAGCGGGCGACCTGGATCGCCGTGCTCTCGCTGATCAGCCCGGCCTCGACCAGACCGGCCAGGCGGCGCAGCGCCAGGACGTCGGCCTCGGTCAACGCGCGTGCCTGGCCGATGTCGGCGAAGCCCATCGCGCGCCAGAACCGGGCGGCGAGGTCCATCGAGACGCCGGCGCTGCGGGCCGCCTGAAAAGGTGTGTAGTGCCGTCCGGAGCCCAGGATCAGGTGCTCCAGGCGCAGTGCGATCGGGTCCTCTTCGATGGCGTGGGACCGGGTGGATCCGCCCCGTTCCTCGGGCTCCTCGCGCTCGTCGCGCTCCTCGTGTTCCGCCTGTTCGCGACGAGGCCCGCCCGGCTCCTCGTGCGGCGGGAGGTCGCTCGCGTCGTCCACGGTCACCGCCCGCCCCCTCCTGGGTCCCTGCGCACCGGCCCTTCCGATCACCGCGTCGGAGGCTGCCGCCTCAACAATACGGCAGGTGTGGCCTGGCTCACTGTCCCGCCGGCCGCACGTGGACGACGTCGCCCGCGGCGACCGCCCGCTCGCCCTCGCCGGTCGCGACGACCAGCCGCCCGTCGTCGTCGACGGCCACCGCCCGCCCGCCGACCTCGCCCCCGCCGGGGAGTTCGGCGCGCACGGTGCGGCCGAGCGTCACGCAGCCGGCGGCGTACGCCTGCTGCAGCCGGGAGCCGGCCGGATCGCCGTCGGCGCGCAGCCACTCGCCGTACCAGTCGGCCAGGGAACGCAGCACCGCGCGCAGCAGCGGGTCGCGGTCGGTGACCTTGGCCCCGGCGAGCATGAGCGAGCCCGCGGCCGGGACCGGCAGCTCCTCCTCGCGGAGGGTGACGTTGAGGCCGATGCCGATCACCACGGCGTCGTCGCCGACGCGCTCGGCGAGGATGCCGCCGGTCTTCCGTTCCTCGCCGTCGACGGTGACGAGCACGTCGTTGGGCCACTTCAGCCCGGTGTCCACGCCCGCCGTCCGCGCCACGGCGGTGGCCGTCGCCACACCGGCCAGCAGGGGCAGCCAGCCCCAGCGCCGGGGCGGGACGGAGGCCGGCCGCAACAGCACGGAGAAGAACAGCCCGGAGCGAGCGGGGGCCTGCCACTGGCGGTCCAGGCGGCCGCGCCCCGCGGACTGCTCCTCGGCGACCAGCACCGCGCCCTCGGCGGCGCCCTCCCGGGCCCGGGCGCCCAGGTCGCTGTTGGTGGAGCCGGTGGAGCCGACCACGTCCAGGTCGGTCCACAGGCTGTCGGGGGTGACGATCGCGCGGCGCAGGGCGGCCGCGTTGAGCGGCGGCCGCTCGAGGTCGGACCAGCGGTTCGAGGTCATACCTCCCAGCCTAGGGTCTGCCCTCCGGATCGCCGTGGACGCGCCCGCCAGGGCCCGGGACGACGCGGCGGCCAGGAAGGCGGACCCTGGGAGTGGAGTGTGGCCAACGCCGCACTGACCGGGCAGCATCCGCGCGGTTACGCTACGAAAACAGCATTACTCGCCAGTCACGTCACACCCTCAGAACGACCCGACGAGAGCAGGAGAGCCGCCTCCCATGGCCGAGCCGGAGATCGACATCCACACCACCGCGGGGAAGCTCGCGGACCTGCGCCGCCGCGTTGACGAGGCGACCCACGCCGGCTCGGCGCGCGCGGTGGAGAAGCAGCACGCCAAGGGCAAGCTGACCGCGCGTGAGCGCATCGAACTGCTGCTGGACGAGGGCTCCTTCGTCGAACTGGACGAGCTGGCCCGGCACCGCTCGACCAACTTCGGCCTGGAGAAGAACCGCCCCTACGGGGACGGCGTCGTCACCGGCTACGGCACGGTGGACGGCCGCCCGGTGGCGGTCTTCTCGCAGGACTTCACCGTGTTCGGCGGCGCGCTCGGCGAGGTCTACGGCGAGAAGATCGTCAAGGTCATGGACTGGGCGCTGAAGACCGGCTGCCCGGTCATCGGCATCAACGACTCCGGCGGCGCGCGCATCCAGGAGGGCGTCACCTCGCTCGGCCTGTACGGCGAGATCTTCCGCCGCAACACCCACGCGTCCGGCGTCATCCCGCAGATCTCGCTCATCCTGGGCCCCTGCGCGGGCGGCGCGGTCTACTCCCCCGCCATCACCGACTTCGTGGTGATGGTCGACCAGACCTCGCACATGTTCATCACCGGCCCGGACGTCATCAAGACCGTCACCGGTGAGGACGTCGGCTTCGAGGAACTGGGCGGCGCCCGTTCGCACAACACCGTCTCCGGCAACGCGCACCACATGGCCGGCGACGAGAAGGACGCCATCGAGTACGTCAAGGCGCTGCTGTCCTACCTGCCGTCCAACAACCTCCAGGAGGCCCCGGCCTTCCCGCAGGAGGCGGAGCCGGAGGTGTCGGCGGAGGACCTCGAGCTCGACACCCTGATCCCGGACTCGGCGAACCAGCCGTACGACATGCACCAGGTCATCGAGCACGTCCTGGACGACGGCGAGTTCCTGGAGACCCAGGCGCTGTTCGCGCCCAACATCGTGACCGGCTTCGGCCGGATCGAGGGCCACCCGGTCGGCGTCGTCGCCAACCAGCCGATGCAGTTCGCCGGGTGCCTGGACATCAACGCCAGCGAGAAGGCGGCGCGTTTCGTCCGCACCTGCGACAGCTTCAACGTCCCGGTCGTCACCTTCGTCGACGTGCCCGGCTTCCTGCCCGGCACCGACCAGGAGTGGAACGGCATCATCCGGCGCGGCGCCAAGCTGATCTACGCGTACGCCGAGGCCACCGTCCCGCTGATCACCGTCATCACGCGCAAGGCGTTCGGCGGCGCCTACGACGTCATGGGCTCCAAGCACCTCGGCGCCGACCTCAACCTGGCCTGGCCGACCGCCCAGATCGCCGTCATGGGCGCCCAGGGCGCCGTCAACATCCTGCACCGCCGCACCCTGGCCGAGGCGGGCTCCCCGGAGGAGGCGGAGGCGCTGCGCGCCCAGCTGATGCAGGAGTACGAGGACACCCTGCTCAACCCCTACGTCGCCGCGGAGCGCGGCTACGTCGACGGCGTGATCCTGCCCTCGGAGACCCGCACGCACCTGGTGAAGGCGCTGCGGACGCTGCGCAACAAGCGCGAGAGCCTGCCCCCCAAGAAGCACGGCAACATCCCCCTGTAAGGAGCGCGCCCAGCCATGGTGATCAAGGTCGAACGGGGCAACCCGACCCCCGAGGAGCTGGCGGCCGTCGTGGCCCTCGTCCAGGCCCGGGCCGCGGCGGCCGCGGGGCCCGCCGACGGCCCGCGGGCGTCCGACGAGTGGGCCTCCCCCGCGCGCAACGTCCCCGGGCGGATGCTGCGCCCGGCGCCGGCGGCCTGGCGCGCCACCTACTGGCCGCACTGAGCTCGGAGCGGACGGAAATGGTCCGCATGCCCGCCCGCGCCTGAGTATCCGTACTCAGGCGCGGGCGTCCGCCACGGCGCAACCTGGACGGCATGCTGTGGTCAGACCCGTCCGACGAACCGCCCGAGGAGATGCGGCAGGCGCAGGCGATGCTGCGCCGCGCGATGATCGTGATCGCCGTCGCCGTCCCCCTGATCACGGCCCTGGTGGCCTGGCGCGGCTGACTACGATGACGGGCATGACCGACAGCAGCCGCAGCCCCCGCCCGCTCGTCCTCGCCTCCGCCTCCCCCGCGCGCCTGGGACTGCTGAAGCAGGCCGGGCTCGACCCGCGGGTCGTCGTCAGCGGCGTCGACGAGGACGCGATCAGCGCGGACACCCCCGCCGAGCTGGCCCGGGTGCTGGCCGAGGCCAAGGCCTCGGTGGTCGCCGCCCAGCTCTCCGACGGCGAGGTGGTCGTCGGCTGCGACTCCGTCCTGGACCTGGACGGCCAGGCGCTGGGCAAGCCGGTCGACGCCGAGGACGCCACGGCCCGCTGGAAGTCCATGCGCGGCCGCTCCGGTGTGCTGCGGACCGGCCACTGCGTCATCGACCTCGCCACCGGCCGCCGGGTCTCGGCCACCGCCTCCACCACGGTGCGGTTCGGCACCCCGGACGACGACGAGATCGCCGCCTACGTCGCCTCGGGCGAGCCGCTGCACGTGGCCGGCGCCTTCACCCTCGACGGCCGTTCCGCGCCGTTCGTCGAGGGCATCGAGGGCGACCACGGCAACGTCATCGGCATCTCGCTCCCGCTGCTGCGCCGTCTGCTCGCCGAGCTGGACCTGCGCATCACCGACTTCTGGGTCTGACCGGGCCGGCCGGCCCGCTCAGACGGCGGCGGGGGCCACCGGCGGCGGGGGCGTGCTCCCGCCGGGCTCGTCGCCCGGACCGGAGGCCGGACCCGGGGCCGGACCGGAGGCCGGGGCCTCCTCCCCCGCGTAGAGCACCAGGGCGAGCACCACGAACCCCAGGATCACCATCATCCCCACGAACGCGGCCCAGCCGACCGGGGCCGCCAGGCCCGCGCCCAGGACCGCGTGGGTCACCGCGCACACGATGAGCACGATCCGGCCGAAGCGGCCCGGCGCCCGGTCGCGCTGCGCCATGCGGACGAGGACGACGGCGCAGCCGATGAGGAAGAGCGCCATCAGCACACCGGCCGCCCACGCGCCCACCGCCATGGCGTCCGGATCGAGCCCGGCCAGGGACATCTGCTGGTGGCGCACGGCTATGCCCATGATCCAGTTGACGAAGGCGAAGCCGAACGCCTCCAGGACCAACAACACAGCCGCCGTCACGGCGACACTTCTGCGCACTGCGCGCCCCCTGTCCCAGGACCCCATTACCGGCGGTATTTCGTGGGCCGAACGCTACTAACGGGTAGGAGTTGCGGCAAGAGTCCGCGCGGCGCCACCCGTATGGGGCGCCGGTCCGGCAAAGATTTCCCCGGGCCTTCGTGGAGTTCCCACAAAAAAAGCGCCACGTCGGTCACGGTGGAGGACGGTGACCCGGCCCACACCCCAGGGCCTCAAGCACCGGGATAAATGGGGCTTTACCGTAGGAAGCCAAGGCATCCGGGTCTCGATTGGGGGCCCGTATCACCCTCCGTGTGGGCAAGCTCACCCCCAGGGGTGCCTCGGCACGAAGTGTCGCCAGTACCTAAACTCTGCTTGTTTCAAGGAGGGAGCCATCGTGCGCAAGGTGCTCATCGCCAACCGCGGTGAAATCGCAGTCCGCGTCGCCCGTGCCTGCCGGGATGCCGGGATCGCCAGCGTGGCCGTCTACGCGGAGCCGGACCGGGACGCGCTGCATGTGCGCGTGGCCGACGAGGCGTACGCGCTGGGCGGTGACACCCCGGCCACCAGTTACCTGGACATCTCCAAGGTGCTGGCGGCCGCAGCCGAGTCCGGGGCCGACGCCGTCCACCCCGGCTACGGCTTCCTGTCGGAGAACGCCGACTTCGCCCAGGCCGTCCTGGACGCCGGGCTCACCTGGATCGGTCCCCCGCCGCAGGCCATCCGTGACCTCGGCGACAAGGTCGCCGCCCGCCACATCGCCCAGCGCGCCGGAGCGCCCCTGGTCGCCGGCACCCCCGACCCCGTGTCGGGCGCCGACGAGGTCGTGGCGTTCGCGCGCGAGCACGGCCTGCCGATCGCGATCAAGGCCGCCTTCGGCGGCGGCGGCCGCGGGCTGAAGGTCGCCCGAACCCTGGACGAGGTCCCCGAGCTGTACGAGTCGGCCGTCCGCGAGGCCGTCGCCGCCTTCGGCCGCGGCGAGTGCTTCGTCGAGCGCTACCTCGACAAGCCCCGGCACGTGGAGACCCAGTGCCTGGCCGACAGCCACGGCAACGTCGTGGTCGTCTCCACCCGGGACTGCTCCCTGCAGCGCCGCCACCAGAAGCTGGTGGAGGAGGCCCCCGCGCCCTTCCTGACCCCGGAGCAGAACGCCCAGCTGTACGCGGCGTCCAAGGCCATCCTCAAGGAGGCCGGCTACGTCGGTGCCGGCACCTGCGAGTTCCTGGTCGGCACGGACGGCACCATCTCCTTCCTGGAGGTGAACACCCGTCTGCAGGTCGAGCACCCGGTCACCGAGGAGGTCACCGGCATCGACCTGGTCCGCGAGATGTTCCGCGTCGCCGACGGCGAGGAGCTCGGCTACGACGACCCGCCGCTGCGCGGTCACTCGTTCGAGTTCCGCATCAACGGCGAGGACCCCGGCCGGGGCTTCCTCCCCGCCCCCGGCACCGTCACCCGTTTCGACGCGCCCACCGGCCCCGGTGTGCGTCTGGACGCGGGTGTCGAGGCCGGCAGCGTGATCGGCCCCGCCTGGGACTCCCTGCTGGCCAAGCTGGTCGTCACCGGCGCCACCCGGCAGCAGGCCCTGCAGCGCGCCGCGCGCGCCCTGGCCGAGTTCCAGGTCGAGGGCATGGCCACCGCCATCCCGTTCCACCGCGCGGTGGTCGCCGACCCCGCCTTCGCGCCCGAGGTCCACGGCAAGCCCGGTCCTTTCACCGTCCACACCCGGTGGATCGAGACCGAGTTCGTCAACGACATCAAGCCCTTCGCCGCCCCGGCCGACGCCGAGGAGGACGCCGAGCCCGGCCGCGAGACCGTGGTGGTCGAGGTCGGCGGCAAGCGGCTGGAGGTCTCCCTGCCCGCCTCGCTGGGCATGACCCTGGCCCGCACCGCCGCCGCCGGCGGTGCCCGCCCCAAGCGCCGCGCCACCAAGAAGGCCGGCTCCGCCGCCTCCGGTGACTCCCTGACCTCCCCGATGCAGGGCACGATCGTCAAGATCGCCGTCGAGGAGGGCCAGCACGTCAACGAGGGCGACCTCGTCGTGGTGCTGGAGGCGATGAAGATGGAGCAGCCCATCAACGCCCACCGCGCCGGCACCATCAAGGGCCTCACCGCGGACGTCGGCTCCTCCGTCTCCTCGGGTGCCCTCCTCTGCGAGATCAAGGACTGACGTCCCGTCCGCGGACGGCAGCACGAACGCCGCGGGGCCAGGTCGGCGATCCGGGCGGCCTGCTGCTCCCCGGCCAGTTGGGCGGTGCGCAGCGGGGACATGCCCGACACGCCGCCACCCGACTGGCCGGCGGCCCTGGCGCGCGGCTCACCGGGAGCCGTACCGCCCGGGTAGTTGCCGGAGGGGTGCTGATGGCGCCGGGGTCCCGGCACGGGCGGCATCTCCCGTCGCTGCCGCCCGTGGGGCATCCCGTTGTCCGCCCCGTCGTTCGGCGCGACGGCGACCTGGACACCGCGGTCGGCCAGGGCCTGGAGCTCCGTCGCGGCGCGGTCGTCGCCCGCCGGCGGTTCGTCCGTGACCAGATGCGTGATCAGGTCCGTGGGCACGGTCTGGAACATGGTGTCCGTGCCCAGCTTGGTGTGGTCGGCCAGGACCACGACCTCCGCCGCCGCCTGGACCAGGGCCCGGTCGACGCTGGCGGAGAGCATGTTGGACGTGGACAGCCCGCGTTCCGCGCTCAGTCCCGCCCCGGACAGGAAGGCCCGCGACACCCGCAGCCCCTGCAGGGACTGTTCGGCGCCGCTGCCGACCAGCGCGTAGTTGGAGCCGCGGAGCGTGCCACCGGTCATGACGACCTCGACCCGGTTCGCATGCGCCAGTGCCTGCGCCACCAGCAGGGAGTTGGTGACGACGGTCAGCCCCGGCACCCGGGCGAGCCGGCGTGCCAGCTCCTGGGTGGTCGTGCCGGCGCCGACGACGATGGCCTCGCCCTCCTCGACGAGACCTGCCGCGAGATCGGCGATCGCCGTCTTCTCCGCGGTCGATAGATGGGATTTCTGCGGGAAGCCGGACTCCCTGGTGAAGCCCCCCGGCAGCACCGCACCGCCGTGCCGGCGGTCGAGCAGTCCTTCTGCCTCCAGCGCCCGCACGTCACGCCGTACGGTCACTTCCGAGGTCTGGACGACGCGGGCGAGCTCACGGAGGGAAACCGCTCCGTTGGCGCGCACCATTTCGAGGATCAGTTGGCGACGTTCTGCTGCGAACACGAAACTGACAGTAACGCCAATGACCGTCTGCTATCAGCAGTTTGCACCGATTAACAGAAGTTGTTCGCAGTGCCGGACGTCCCGTGCTATAGAGACGAGGACATTCGCCCGGGTGGCGACCGGCACCGCCTCCGGAGGCGGGCGTCAGAGCTCCCCGGCCGCCTTGCGGGTCGCCAACTGCCGTGCGGCTTCGGCGATCGAGCCCGAGAGCGACGGGTAGACCGTGTAGGTGTTCGCCATCTGTTCGACGGTCAGGTTGTTGTCGACCGCGATCGAGATGGGGTGGATGAGTTCGCTCGCGCGCGGCGAGACGACCACACCGCCGACGATGATGCCGGTGCCCGGACGGCAGAACAGCTTCACGAAGCCGTCCCGGATGCCCTGCATCTTGGCGCGCGGGTTGCGCAGCAGCGGGAGCTTGACGACCCGTGCGTCGATGACGCCCGCGTCGACGTCGGCCTGGGTGTAGCCGACGGTCGCGATCTCGGGGTCGGTGAAGACGTTCGAGGAGACCGTCTTGAGGTTGAGCGGGCCGACCGTCTCGCCCAGGAAGTGGTACATCGCGATCCGGCCCTGCATGGCCGCGACCGAGGCGAGCGCGAAGACGCCCGTGACGTCACCGGCCGCGTACACGCCGGGGGCCGAGGTACGGGAGACCTTGTCGGTCCAGATGTGGCCGGAGTCCTTGAGCTTGACGCCCGCGCCCTCCAGGCCCATGGCGGCGGTGTTCGGTATCGCGCCGACCGCCATGAGGCAGTGGCTGCCGGTGATGACCCGGCCGTCGGAGAGGGTGACCTCGACGCGGTCGCCGACCCGCTTGACGGACTCGGCACGGGAGCGGGCCATGACGTTCATGCCGCGGCGGCGGAAGACGTCCTCCAGGACGGCGGCCGCGTCCGGGTCCTCGCCGGGCAGGACGCGGTCGCGGGAGGAGACGAGCGTCACCTTGGAGCCCAGGGCCTGGTACGCGCCGGCGAACTCGGCGCCGGTCACACCGGAGCCGACCACGATGAGCTCCTCGGGGAGCTCGTCCAGGTCGTACACCTGCGTCCAGTTGAGGATCCGCTCGCCGTCCGGCTTCGCATCAGGCAGCTCGCGGGGGCGGCCGCCGGTGGCGATCAGGACGGCGTCGGCGGTGAGGGTCTCGGAACTGCCGTCGGCCGCCTCGACGATGACCGTGCGGGAGCCGTCGATCGCCTGCATGCCCTCCAGCCGGCCGCGGCCGCGCATCACCCGGGCACCCGCACGGGTGACGGAGGCGGTGATGTCGTGGGACTGGGCGAGCGCGAGGCGCTTCACCCGCCGGTTGACCTTGCCGAGGTCCACGCCGACGACCCGGGCGGCCTGCTCGACGTGCGGTGTGTCGTCCGCCACGATGATGCCCAGTTCCTCGTACGACGAGTCGAAGGTGGTCATCACCTCGGCCGTCGCGATCAGGGTCTTGGACGGCACGCAGTCGGTGAGCACCGAAGCCCCGCCCAGACCGTCGCAGTCGACGACGGTCACCTCCGCGCCCAGCTGGCTGGCCACGAGGGCCGCTTCGTATCCGCCGGGTCCGCCACCAATGATCACGATCCGAGTCACGTACCCCATTGTCCCGCACGCGCCAAGTGATCACTTACGGGGGCGGTGCCCCGCTGTCGTACTCTCATGACCATGTCGCTCTACGCCGCCTACGCCGGCAACCTCGACGCCCGGCTGATGACGCGCCGCGCCCCGCACTCGCCCCTGCGCGGCACCGGCTGGCTCAGCGGCTGGCGCCTCACCTTCGGCGGCGAGCAGATGGGCTGGGAGGGCGCGCTCGCCACCCTGGTGGAGGACCCGCTGCACCAGGTCTTCGTCGGGCTGTACGACATCGCCCCGGTCGACGAGGAGCCGATGGACCGCTGGGAGGGCGTCCCGCTGGGCATCTACCGGCGCCACATGGCGCGGGTGCACACCCTCGACGGCGACGTGCCCGCGTGGCTCTACGTCCTCAACGACTACGAGGGCGGCCTGCCGTCCGCGCGCTACCTCGGCGAGATCGCCGACGCGGCGGAGTCCGCGGGCGCCCCGCACGACTACGTCATGGAACTGCGCAAGCGTCCCTGCTGACCCGCCGGCAACGACGGCCGCAGGACGTCCGGGAGGTCCCGCAGGGCCCGTCAATCGGCGGATCCTCCGAAATTTCGCAGACCGTGACCTGGGACGTCTACGCGCGTAGGAGAGAACCGGCTACTCTCATCCGCGTGAACTCTTCCGCAACTCCCCACGCCGCCCGAACCCCGCTGGGCGACCCGTACGCCGCCGCCACGGCCGCCGCCGCCCGGCTGCGCGAGCTGACCGGCGGCGAGACCCACGACGTCGCCCTGGTGATGGGCTCCGGCTGGGTGCCGGCCGCCGACGCCCTCGGCGAGGCCGAGTACGAGTTCGACGTGACCGAGTTGCCGGGCTTCCCGCCGCCCGCCGTGGCCGGGCACTCCGGCAAGGTGCGCTCGGTGCGGATCGGCGACAAGCGGGCGCTGGTCTTCCTGGGCCGCAACCACTTCTACGAGGGCCACGGCGTCGCCACCGTCGCGCACGGCGTGCGCACCGCCGTGGCTGCCGGCTGCAAGACCGTCGTCCTGACCAACGGCTGCGGCGGGCTGCGCCCCACCTACCGTCCCGGCCAGGCCGTGCTGATCAGCGACCACATCAACATGACGGCCGCCTCGCCGATCGTCGGCGCCAACTTCGTCGACCTCACCGACCTGTACTCGCCGCGGCTGCGCGCCCTGTGCAAGGAGGTCGACCCCTCCCTGGAGGAGGGCGTCTACGTCCAGCTCCCCGGCCCGCACTACGAGACCCCGGCCGAGATCAAGATGGTCCGGGTCATCGGCGGCGACCTCGTCGGCATGTCCACCACGCTGGAGGCCATCGCGGCCCGCGAGGCGGGCGCCGAGGTGCTCGGCATCTCCCTGGTGACCAACCTCGCCGCCGGCATGACGGGCGAGCCGCTGAACCACGAGGAGGTCCTGGAGGCCGGCCGCGACTCCGCCGCGCGGATGGGCAGCCTGCTCGCCCAGGTGCTCGAGCGCATCTGACCGCCCCGCACCCCCCGGTGGGGCGGGCCGGCGCACCCGTACGGGCACGCCGCGCGCGATCCCGGGGGTGCCCGCACCCTGGTTAGGGAAGGCGCGCCACGGGGAGGTAACCGGGCGGCGCCCGTCGCGGCAGCCCGCTCCACCGCCGCCCGGCCGGACGGGATCCCGCCGCGCGGCCTCCCGCTGTGGCAACGGCCGCGGGCAGGACGGGCCGGAGGCCCCAGGCCGACCTGCGCGGGGCGCGGGCGGCACCGAAGACGACATCGCAGGAGCATCACGTGGCAAGCGCAAGCGAGAAGGCGGAGCTGATCCCTCAGGCGCGCACCTGGCTGGCCGAGGACCCGGACCCCGGCACCCGGGCCGAGTTGGAGGCGCTGCTCACGGCCGTCGAGTCGGGCGACCCGGCGGCGGCCGAGGACCTCGCGGCCCGGTTCTCCGGCACCTTGCAGTTCGGTACGGCGGGGCTGCGCGGGGAGGTCGGCGCGGGCCCGATGCGCATGAACCGCTCCGTGGTCATCCGGGCCGCCGCCGGTCTCGCCGCGTACCTCAAGGCGCAGGGCCAGGGCGACGGGCTGGTCGTCGTGGGTCACGACGCCCGCCACAAGTCGGTGGACTTCGCCCGTGACACCGCCGCCGTCATGGTCGGCGCGGGCCTGCGGGCGGCCGTGCTGCCCGGGCCGCTGCCCACGCCGGTGCTGGCCTTCGCGATCCGTCACCTGGGCGCCGTCGCGGGCATCGCCGTAACCGCGAGCCACAACCCGCCCCGTGACAACGGCTACAAGGTCTACCTGGGCGACGGCTCGCAGATCGTCCCGCCCGCCGACGCCGGGATCGCCGACGAGATCGCCGCGATCGGCCCGCTGACCGGTGTCCCGCTGGCGGACGAGGGCTGGCAGCTCCTCGGTGAGGAGGTCGCCGAGGCCTACCTGGACCGCGCCGCCGCGGTCGTGGACCGGCACACCCCGCGCGACATCTCGGTCGTCTACACCCCCCTGCACGGTGTCGGCCGCGACGTGCTGACCGCCGCCTTCGAGCGGGCCGGGTTCGCCGCCCCGCACGTCGTCGCCGAGCAGGGCGAGCCCGACCCGGACTTCCCGACCGTCGCCTTCCCCAACCCGGAGGAACCGGGGGCGATGGACCTGGCCTTCGCCGCGGCCCGGGCCCTCGGCCCCGACGTCGACATCGTCATCGCCAACGATCCCGACGCCGACCGCTGCGCCGTGGCCGTGCCGGACCGCACCGCCGCGGACGGCTGGCGCATGCTGCGCGGCGACGAGGTCGGCGCGCTGCTCGCCACCCACCTGGTGCACCGCCGGGCCAGCGGAACCTTCGCGGCGAGCATCGTCTCCTCCTCCCTGCTCTCGCGCATCGCGGCCCGCGCGGGGCTGCGTTACGCCGACACCCTGACCGGCTTCAAGTGGATCTCCCGGGTGGAGGGCCTGCGGTTCGGCTACGAGGAGGCCCTGGGCTACTGCGTGGACCCCGTGGGCGTGCGGGACAAGGACGGCGTCACCGCCGCCCTGGCCGTCGCGGAACTGACCGCCGAGCTCAAGGCCAAGGGCCGTACGCTCTCCGACCTGCTGGACGACATCGCCCTGGAGTACGGGCTGCACGCCACCGACCAGCTCTCGGTGCGGGTCGCCGACCTGTCGGTCATCGACGACGCGATGAGCCGGCTGCGGGAGCGGCCGCCCAGCTCGCTGGCCGGTCTCGCCGTCGTCACCGCCGAGGACCTCTCCAAGGGCAGCGCGGAGCTGCCGCCGACCGACGGCCTGCGCTACCGGCTGGCCGGCTCCCCGGGAGCCGGTGTGGAGTCGGCACGCGTGATCGTGCGGCCGAGCGGCACCGAGCCCAAGCTGAAGTGCTACCTGGAGGTCGTGCTGCCCGTGCCGGGCGCCGACCGGCTGGCCGCCGTCCGCGCCCAGGCCGCCGACGTCCTCGCGGCCGTCAAGGCCGACCTCGCGACCGCCGCCGGACTCCCCCGGGACGAGGCCGCGGCGAAGGCCTGACGCTCCGACAACGCCGACGCCCCGGTCCTGCCCGCTCGGGCACGACCGGGGCGTCGGGGTGTGCGCCCGGTTCGGCGGCTCAGCCGATGGCGAGCAGGACGATCAGCACGACCGCCCCTGCCACCGCCGGGGCGATCACCTCGTACGCCCAGCGGACCGTGACCTCGCCCTGCGCGCCCTCGCGGCCGCCGTGCCGCTCCGCGAGCTCGCGCAGTTCGTCCACAACCCGGTCGGACCAGGCCCGGGTCGACTCCGTGGCACCGGGACGGGACCCCAGCGTCGCGCCCGGGTCGCCCGCCGCGGCGGCGCGCGTCTTGGCCCGCGCGGCCCGCTTGCGGGCGCGCATCGACACGGGGACGGCCCACAACTGGTACTTCCTGCCCTCCGCGAACAGCTCCGTCGAGTACCCCGAGCGCAGCCCCTCCACGGCGCTCCAGGGCGCGGTGACGGTACGGAACGGGTTGCGCACCAGGAGCCGGTCGTCACCGGCCAGGACGACCGGACGCAGGGTGAACGCGACGACCAGCGGCACGATCAGCAGCAGCAGTGCGAGGGCCACCCAGGGCGTGTCGCCCGTACCGCGCACGATCGCGTCGATGCCGAGCCACAGCGTGATGGCGAGCATGAGCACGCCGCCAACGACGCCGGCCGTCGAGCGGTAGGAGCGCTCGGCGTACTTCGGCTGCCCGGGGTCGGGCTGCGGTTCGGGGGCGGGGTTCTCGGAACTCGTCATGAGATCAGATTGTGCCTGACCCCGGCCCTGCGCCCCGCGGGACGGAGGTTGCGTTAGTGCATCGGCGTCAGCGGCCGCCTACTGGTACCCCTTGTCCTCCCTGGAGTCGTAGACGCGCTTGCCCGCCGCGTCGTAGCCCTGGATGTGCGGCAGGGAATCCTCCGGCGCGGCGAGGACCCCGGTCGCGACGAAGTAGCCGTGGTCGAGCACCGCCTGCCGGGTGACGCCGCCCCAGGAGACGGTGACCTTGGCGACCCCGGGTTCGACCGTGCCGATGCTGCCCCAGCGGAAGGGGAAGTGGTACGGCAGCCCCGGGCCGGTGGTGCCGTCCTGCTTGTAGAGCCGGTAGGCGTTCTCGTCCGGCACGACGGGCCCGCGGCCCGGGGCGCCGTCCGCTCCGACGCTGCTGTTGATGCCGCCCGCCTTCCCGTCCTTGTCCGTGCAGATCAGGCGGGCGGGGGCGCCGTCCACGGTGCCGACCGCCACCACACGGATGCCGTCGCCCGGGGAGTTTTCGTCGCCGGTGGCGTTCAGCGCGAGGATCACGCGGTAGTCCTCGGCCTTCCCGTAGTCGCCGGCGAAGGCGGACGCCTTGGGCTGGTGTTGCCCGCCGTACGCCAGGCACCTCTCCAGCACCTCGCCCGCCCGCTCCATCGTGATCCCGTCCGCCAGCTGCCCCGGCGTCGCGGGACCTTCGGGCCCGCTCGCCCGCGCCGGGGCGGAGGTGCGCGGCTGGACGGCGCTCGCCGTCACCGACGGCCGGGCGTCGTGGGCCGGCAGCGCGGTCGTGCCGGCACCGCCGGGCTGGTAGTGCATCGCTACGGCCGTGCCCGGCACCGCGACCAGCGCCGCCAGCCCTGCCCCGGCGGCGAACACGCGGCGTCTGCGGCTCGTCCTGCCCTGGCGCACGATCGTGGCGTAGGGCGCCTCGCCGGTGCGCAGCCCGTCCGTCTGTTCCTCGAGGAGCTCGCGCAGCTGCGCCTCGAACTCCGTGTCGCCGTCCGCGGGGCCGAACCCCGCCGTGTCTGCCTTGTCCCTCATCGGACCCCTCCTTCGACCCTCGTGTCCTTCGCCGGGCCCCATGGCCCCGTCCTCGTCCCTGCGGCCGCCCCGACGGCGACGGGCTCCGCGGCCGCCACGGCCGTGCCCAGCCGGGCCCGCAGCTTGGCCAGGCCCCTGGCCGCCTGGCTCTTGACCGTCCCGGCCGAGCAGCCCAGCGCATGGGCCACCTCGGTCTCCGACAGGTCGTCCCAGTACCGCAGCACGACCACGGCCCGCTGCCGTGCGGGCAGCTCGCCGAGCGCCGCCAGCAGCTCCTCCCGCAGCGCCACCCGTGCCGTGGGATCGGCTCCGGCGCCCTCGGGCGGTACGTCCGTGAGCCGTTCGGCCACGCGTTTCTTGCGGAACCGGTCCTTGTTGCAGCTGATCAGGATCCGTCGCACGTAGGCGTCCGGATTGTCGCTGCGCTGCACCCGCCGCCAGGACCGGTAGGCCTTGGCCAGCGCGGTCTGCGCCAGGTCCTCGGCGTGATGCCGGTCACCCGTGAGCAGATAGGCGGTCCTGACCAGATGGGTCCATCTGGCACGGACGTAGCCTTGGAACTCCGCCTCGTCGTCTGGATTCATCGATGACCCCCTTCACCCACCAGACCACCGGTTCCGCCGATTCGGTTGCCGGGCCCCCCGTACGGGGACAGTCGGGCCCGTTCCGACCGGTGACATTCGCTACGCGCGTAGATATGCTGGTGTGGTGACCATGCCCACCACTGTTCCCGCTCACGGCCCCGACGCCGCGGCCCGGCTGGCGTCCATGGCCGACGTCACGGCCTCCGACGCCGCGCTGCGCCGCTTCCTGCACGGGCTGCCCGGCGTCGACGCGGTCGGCCTCGAAGGCCGCGCCGCAAGCCTCGGCACCCGTTCGATCAAGACCACGGCGAAGGCGTACGCCATCGACCTGGCGATCTCGATGATCGACCTGACCACGCTCGAAGGCGCGGACACCCCCGGCAAGGTCCGGGCGCTGTCCGCCAAGGGCGTCAGCCCGGACCCGACCGACCGCTCGACCCCCCGGGTCGCCGCGATCTGCGTCTACCCGGACATGGTCGCGACCGCCAAGGAGGCCCTCGGCGACTCCGGCGTGCGCGTCGCGTCCGTCGCCACCGCCTTCCCGGCCGGCCGCGCCGCGCTGCCGGTGAAGCTCGCCGACACCGCCGACGCGGTGGCCGCGGGCGCCGACGAAGTGGACATGGTCATCGACCGCGGCGCCTTCCTCGCCGGCCACTACCTGAAGGTCTTCGAGGAGATCAAGGCGGTCAAGGAGGCCTGCCGCCGTCCCGACGGCAGCTCCGCCCACCTCAAGGTCATCTTCGAGACCGGCGAGCTGGCCACGTACGACAACATCCGCCGCGCCTCCTGGCTCGGCATGCTCGCCGGCGCCGACTTCATCAAGACCTCCACCGGCAAGGTGGCGGTCAACGCCACCCCCGCCAACACCCTGCTGATGCTCGAGGCCGTGCGCGACTTCCGCGCCGCCACCGGCGTCCAGGTCGGCGTGAAGCCCGCCGGTGGCATCCGCACCTCCAAGGACGCCATCAAGTTCCTGGTCCTCGTCAACGAGACCGTGGGCGACGAGTGGCTGAGCAACGAGTGGTTCCGTTTCGGCGCGTCCAGCCTGCTGAACGATCTGCTCATGCAGCGCCAGAAGCTGAGCACCGGCCGCTACTCCGGTCCCGACTACGTGACGGTGGACTGAGAACCCCGATGACACAGACCAAGAAGAACCAGCAGCCCCAGCGGACCCAGCCGGCCGGACAGCCGGAGCCGGGCTCCGCCTTCGCGTACGCGCCGGCGCCCGAGTCCCGCTCCGTCGTCGACATCGCCCCCTCCTACGGCCTGTTCATCGACGGCGAGTTCACCGACGCCGCCGACGGCCGGGTCTTCAAGACCGTGAGCCCGTCCAGCGAGGAGGTCCTCTCCGAGGTCGCCCGGGCCGGCGAGGCGGACGTGGACCGGGCCGTCGGGGCCGCCCGCAAGGCCTTCGCGTCGTGGTCGGCGCTGCCGGGCTCCGAGCGCGCCAAGTACCTGTTCCGCATCGCCCGGATCGTCCAGGAGCGCTCGCGCGAGCTGGCCGTCCTGGAGTCGCTGGACAACGGCAAGCCGATCAAGGAGACCCGCGACGCCGACCTCCCGCTGGTCGCCGCGCACTTCTTCTACTACGCCGGCTGGGCCGACAAGCTCGCGCACGCCGGCTTCGGCCCGGCCCCCCGTCCGCTGGGCGTGGCGGGCCAGGTCATCCCGTGGAACTTCCCGCTGCTGATGCTGGCGTGGAAGATCGCCCCGGCGCTGGCCACCGGCAACACGGTCGTCCTCAAGCCGGCCGAGACCACCCCGCTGTCGGCGCTGTTCTTCGCCGACATCTGCCGCCAGGCGGGCCTGCCCAAGGGCGTCGTCAACATCCTCCCCGGCTACGGGGACGCCGGTGCCGCGCTGGTCGCGCACGAGGGCGTCGACAAGGTCGCCTTCACCGGTTCCACCGCCGTCGGCAAGCAGATCGCCCGCACGGTCGCCGGTACGAAGAAGAAGGTCACCCTGGAGCTGGGTGGCAAGGGCGCCAACATCGTCTTCGACGACGCGCCGATCGACCAGGCCGTCGAGGGCATCGTCAACGGCATCTTCTTCAACCAGGGCCAGGTCTGCTGCGCGGGCTCCCGTCTGCTGGTCCAGGAGTCCGTCGCGGACGAGGTGCTGGACGCGCTCAAGCGCCGGCTGTCGACGCTGCGCGTCGGCGACCCGCTGGACAAGAACACCGACATCGGCGCCATCAACTCCGCCGAGCAGCTGGCCCGGATCACCGCGCTCGCCGAGGCCGGCGAGGCCGAGGGCGCCGAGCGCTGGTCCCCGGCGTGCGAACTGCCCTCCGCGGGCTACTGGTTCGCGCCGACGCTCTTCACCGGGGTCACCCAGGCGCACCGGGTCGCCCGCGAGGAGATCTTCGGCCCGGTCCTGTCGGTGCTGACCTTCCGCACCCCGGCTGAGGCCGTGGAGAAGGCCAACAACACCCCGTACGGCCTGTCCGCCGGCATCTGGACGGAGAAGGGCTCGCGCATCCTCTCGGTCGCGAACCAGCTCCGGGCCGGCGTGGTGTGGGCCAACACGTTCAACAAGTTCGACCCGACCTCGCCCTTCGGCGGCTACAAGGAGTCGGGCTTCGGTCGCGAGGGCGGCCGCCACGGCCTGGAGGCGTACCTCGATGTCTGAGAAGTCCGAGACGGTGCGGCTGTCCGTCTTCAAGACCTACAAGCTGTTCGTCGGGGGCAAGTTCCCCCGCAGCGAGAGCGGGCGGGTGTACGAGGTGACCGACGCCAAGGGCAAGTGGCTCGCCAACGCCCCGCAGTCCTCCCGCAAGGACGCCCGCGACGCGGTGTCCGCCGCCCGCAAGGCCTTCGCGGGCTGGTCGGGCGCGACCGCGTACAACCGGGGGCAGATCCTCTACCGCATCGCGGAGATGCTGGAGGGCCGCCGGGAGCAGTTCGTCCGCGAGGTCGGTGAGGCCGAGGGGCTGTCGAAGTCCAAGGCGGCGGCCGTGGTGGACGCCGCGATCGACCGCTGGGTCTGGTACGCCGGCTGGACCGACAAGATCGCCCAGGTCGTGGGCGGCGCCAACCCGGTGGCGGGACCGTACTTCAACCTGTCGAGCCCCGAGCCGACCGGGGTCGTCGCGGTCGTCGCGCCGCAGGAGTCGTCCTTCCTCGGCCTGGTCTCGGTGGTCGCCCCGGTGATCGCCACCGGCAACACCGCGGTCGTGGTGGCCGGCGAGCGGGCCCCGCTGCCCGCGCTGTCGCTGGGCGAGGTGCTGGCCACCTCCGACCTGCCGGGCGGGGTCGTCAACATCCTGTCCGGCCGCACGTCCGAGGTCGCGCCGACGCTCGCCGCGCACATGGACGTCAACGCGCTCGACCTGGCGGGGACGGTGGACGACGCCGCGCTGGCGAAGGAGCTGGAGGTCGCCGCCGCGGACAACCTCAAGCGCGTGCTCCGTCCACAGGCTGTGGACTGGGCCGCCGAGCCCGGCACGGACCGCCTGACGGCCTTCCTGGAGACCAAGACCGTCTGGCACCCCGCGGGTGCCGGCGCGGCCTCGGGCTCCGCTTACTGACCCGGTCCCCCCGGCGGCCCGTCCCGTCGCCGGGGGGCCGGCACCGCCCGCACGGCCCGGCGGCGGGCCCCCGCGACCGATGCGTCCCCGCGGGGGCCCGCCGCCGTACGCGTTCGCGCGCCGTCAGCCGCCCTGCAGGGTCCTGACGGTGTCGCCGATCAGCGGGAGGTCGGCGACCGAGCGGCTGTCGGCGACCGGCTTGGTGACGTCCGCGGTGGAGACCGGCTTGAAGTCGGCGACCTGCGAACCCACGGCGTTGTCCAGGGGGTTGACGCTGGTCTGCGCGAACGGGTTCACCGGCAGGTGGTTCACCGTGCCGATCAGGGCCGACGTCGCCGCCCGGCCGGCCTTGGCGGCCGTGGCCGCTCCTTCGCTCCGGGCGTCCGCGTGCGCCGCCCCGGCCGAGGCGACGGCCGCGACGGACGACACCGCGAGGACGGTGGCGCGGAGAAGGGTGCGGGAGAACTGCGGCATGAGGATCCACCTGCCTGGTCCCCGGCCCGCGTACGGACCGGTCCCGGGACGGCGCGGCGGCCGTCCCCGTACGCGACAATGACGTCACTCACGGTAGTTGGTTGAACGTCACGCATCCAAAGCATGTCCCGGCGGGTCACCCCAAAGGCTGAATGCGTCACACTGGTGTCCCGTGAGCTCTCGCCCTCCCGCCGCCCGCGTGATCCTGCTGACCGGCCCCTCCGGGTCCGGCAAGTCCTCCCTCGCCGCCAGGACCGGCCTGCCGGTCCTGCGTCTGGACGACTTCTACAAGGAGGGTGACGACCCGTCCCTCCCGATGCTGCCGAGCGGCATCGGCGCCGACTGGGACTCCCCGCTCTCCTGGAACGCCGACGCGGCCGTCGCCGCCGTCGCGGAGCTGTGCGCCACGGGCCGGACCGCCGTCCCGGTGTACGAGCTCTCCTCCAGCTCCATCACCGGAGGGGCGGAGGTCGGCCTCGACGGGGCGCCGCTCTTCATAGCCGAGGGCATCTTCGCCGCCGACATCGTCGCGCGCTGCGCCGAACTCGGCGTGCTCGCCGACGCGCTGTGCCTGAGCCGCGGCGCGGTCACCACCGCCCGCCGCCGCTTCGTCCGGGACCTGCGCGAGGGCCGGAAGTCGCTGTCCTTCCTGCTGCGCCGCGGCTGGAACCTGATGCGCGCCGAGCGGGGCATCGTCGCCCGGCACGCGGCGCTCGGGGCGCACGTGTGCGACCGGGACGAGGCACTGGAACGGATCGGTCGCGCATCTTTTCCACCGGTCGCCGTTCGGGTTTGAACGAAACGGCGCGCGGGTCCGTATGGACATGCGTGAGGGAGCGGTGCGCACAGACCCCCCGCTGTGCGCGACCGCTCCCTCTTGCTTCCCCCGATTCCCCCGTGGACCCCCCCGGTTCCCCGTTCCCCCCGGCGTCAGGCGACCAGCTCGCCGAACGCCGCCTCCTCGTCGACGCCCGCGCTGAGCGTCGCGTCCTCGCGCAGCCGGCGCAGGGAGCGCCAGATGCTGCTCTTCACCGTGCCGACGCTGATGCCGAGGATCTCGGCGATCTCGGGGTCGGTGCGGCCCTCGTAGTAACGGAGCACCAGCATCGTGCGCTGCGGCTCCGGGAGCTTGGCCAGCGCCTGCCACAGCACGGCCCGCAGCTCGGTGCCGCGCATCGCGTCCGTCTCGCCCGCCGTCTCCGGCAGCTCCTCGGTCGGGTACTCGTTGAGCTTGCGGCGCCGCCAGGCGCTGATGTGCAGGTTGGTCATGGTCCGGCGCAGGTAACCGCCGACCGCGGCCTTGTCGCTGATCCGGTCCCAGGCCCGGTAGGTGGAGAACAGCGCGCTCTGCAGCAGGTCCTCCGCCTCGAAGCGGTCGCCCGTCAGGTGGTAGGCGGTCGCGTACAGGGAGGCCCGGCGCTCCTGGACGTAGGCGGTGAAGTCCGCGTCCGCCGTGAAGCACCGCTCCCCCGGGATCTCCCGGGCCCCCGTGGCCTCCCCGTGGACGACGCCCCCGTGCCCCCCGTCTCCCCCGTGACCGCCCTCGATCGCCGTGATGTACGGCGGCCGGGTGCGGACCACCTGACGCCCGGTGCCACGAGCGCACCCCCGCCCGCCCGTGGCACCGGACTTCTCGACGCCCCGGCCCGCGGTGTGCAGGCGCGGCTGAAGGACTGCGGTGGTCGTCGTGCTGTGCAGTGCGTTCATTTCGCGCCCCCCGTGGGTGGAGCCGGCCTGGTCTTCGTACCCGTCCGGCGGGGGCCGCCCGGTAGGCGTCCCCGTCGATGACCAATAGCTTCCCGCGCCAGTTTCATGGCGTTGTCCGCCGAGTGTCACAGCCCCGTCACAGACGACGGCGGTACCTTCCACGGTCCACTTGGGAGAGAATGCGGGCGTGCCTTTCCTGTTGCTGATCGAGGACGACGACGCCATCCGAGCGAGCCTCGAACTCGCCCTGTCGCGCCAAGGCCACCGTGTGGTGGCCGCGGCCACGGGCGAGGACGGGCTGAAGCTGCTGCGCGAGCAGCGACCGGACCTGATCGTGCTGGACGTCATGCTCCCGGGCATCGACGGTTTCGAGGTGTGCCGGCGCATCCGGCGCACCGACCAGCTGCCGATCATCCTGCTGACCGCGCGCAGCGACGACATCGACGTCGTGGTGGGTCTGGAGTCCGGAGCCGACGACTACGTCGTCAAGCCCATCCAGCCGCGCGTGCTGGACGCCCGCATCCGCGCCGTGCTGCGCCGCGGCGAGCGGGACAGCACCGACGCCGCCGCCTTCGGCAGCATCGTCATCGACCGCTCGGCGATGACCGTGACGAAGAACGGCGAGGACCTGCAGCTCACCCCGACCGAGCTGCGGCTGCTGCTGGAGCTGAGCCGCCGCCCGGGGCAGGCCCTGTCCCGGCAGCAGTTGCTGCGCCTGGTGTGGGAGCACGACTACCTCGGCGACTCGCGCCTGGTGGACGCCTGTGTGCAGCGGCTGCGGGCCAAGATCGAGGACGTGCCCTCGTCGCCGACCCTGATCCGTACCGTCCGGGGTGTCGGGTACCGCCTGGACGCGCCGGCGTGAGTCAACCGCACCACGAGGACACCACCGGTGACACCACGACGGATCAGCGGCTGAGCGGCTGGAGATCACGGCTGCTGCGGCTCACCAGCCTGCGGCTGCGCCTGGTCGCCGTCTTCGCCGCCGTGGCGCTGGCGGCCGCCGTGTCCGCCTCCGGAATCGCCTACTGGCTCAACCGCGACGCCGTGCTGACCCGCGCCCAGAACGCCGCGCTCAACGACTTCCGCGCCTCGATGACCCGCAACGCGGGCTCGCTGCCGCGGCACCCGTCCTGCGACAAACTGGCGGACGCCGCGCGCAGCATCGGCACCAGCACGCAGACCTACCAGGTGCTGCTGATCGGCACCGGCCCGGACGGCGAGCGCTGCGCGACCAAGTCGCAGAGCGACGGCTTCTCGCTGGACGCCGTCCCCGCGACGCTGCGCAAGGCCGTCAGCAAGCGCAACCCCAAGGAGGGCGACCCCGCCGAGTACCACCTGTACTGGCAGCGGGTCACCCGCAACGGACAGCCGTACCTGGTGGGCGGGGCCAAGGTGATCGGCGGCGGGCCCACCGGCTACATGTTCAAGTCGCTGGAGGCCGAGCGGAAGGACCTCAACTCGCTGGCCTGGTCGCTCGGCATCGCCACCGCCCTCGCGCTGATCGGTGCGGCGCTGCTGGCCCAGGCCGCGGCCTCCACCGTGCTGCGGCCCGTGGCACGCCTCGGCGACGCCGCCAGGAGGCTCGGCGAGGGCAAGCTCGACACCCGGTTGCGGGTCACCGGCACCGACGAACTCGCCGAGTTGTCACGGACGTTCAACCGCACCGCGGAGCGGCTGGAGCGACGCGTCGACGAGCTCAGCCAGCGCGAGGCGGCCAGCCGCCGCTTCGTCGCCGACATGTCGCACGAGCTGCGCACCCCGCTGACGGCGATCACCGCCGTGACCGAGGTGCTGGAGGACGAGGCGGACTCCCTCGACCCGATGATCGCCCCCGCGGTGCGGCTGGTGGTGAGCGAGACCAAGCGGCTGGGCGAGCTGGTGGAGAACCTGATGGAGGTCACCCGCTTCGACGCCGGCACCGCACGCCTGGTCATGGACGACGTCGACGTCGCCGACCTGGTCACCGCCTGCATCGACGCCCGTGCCTGGCTCGACGCTGTGGAGCTGGACGCACCGCGCGGCATCATCGCGCTGCTCGACCCGCGCCGCATCGACGTGATCCTGGCCAACCTGATCGGCAACGCCCTCAAGCACGGCGGCTCGCCGGTCCGCGTCAAGGTGCGGCAGGACGGGGACGAGCTCGTCGTCGAGGTCGCCGACAACGGCCCCGGCATCCCGGAGGAGGTGCTGCCGCACGTCTTCGACCGGTTCTTCAAGGCGGACGCCTCCCGGGCCCGTTCCGAGGGGAGCGGCCTGGGCCTGTCCATCGCCCTGGAGAACGCGCACATCCACGGCGGAGAGATCGCCGCGGCCAACAACCCCGGTGGCGGCGCGGTGTTCACGCTGCGCCTGCCGATGCGCACCGGGGCCGGCCAGGCGGCGGAGACCGAGGAAGGGAACGAGAGCAAGTGACGCAGCCGTCCCGGGGCGCCGCCCCGGACGCCCCGGGTCTCCCGTCCGCGGGTGCCGCCCGCCGTCGCCGGCGCGCCCCGCTCCTCATCCTGCTCGGCGTGGTCCTGCTGGCCGGCTGCGGCATCCGCACCACCTCGGTGCCGGTGGACGCCGGGCCCGCGCCCTCCCGTGTCTCCTGCGCGGTGCCGGACGAGGAGGCGAGCCCCACGGCGACGACCTCCGCGTCGCCGCAGGGCCCGGCCGCCCGGGTGTTCCTGGTGTGCAGCGCCCAGGTGGCCGCGGTGAACCGCTCGGTGCGGACCGGGGGCCTGGACCAGCTGGGCATGGCCGTGCTGCTCCTGCGCGAGCTGCAGCGCAAGCCGCGCGGCGGCGAGTCGGCGGCCGGCTTCACCACGGCCGTGCAGGGCGACCTGGCCGTGGAGGGACCGCGCCGCGACGACCCGCGCGGATCGCTCCGGCTCAGCGCCCCGCTGGGCGACCTGCCGCCGTTCGCGCTCGCCCAGGTGGTGTGCACGTACGCCGGTACGGCCGCGGGCTCCGGCAGCGGCGGGGTGCTCCTGGGCGGCTCCGACGACACCCCGGTGCGCCGCTTCACCTGCACCGGGGACCTGCGCACCGACCCCGAGGCGGCGGAAACCGCTGGAACCGCCGTGAAGTGACAGACGTCCTTCCAGGCGTGCGGCGCGACGGCTCTCTCCCGAAAGTGCGCGCGGTGGGCCTGGTACTCGCCGCGGTTCATCTGGCTCTGGTGGGGTGGCTGATGCTGCGTCCGCAGTACGTGCCCTGGGTGGACGCCCCCAACCTCCGTCCGTTCGCCTCCATCCGCTCCGACCTCGCCATGGGGCCCGCGGAGGCGGCCCGCCGGATCGGCGCGGGGCTGGCGCTGCTGGCCCCGCTGGGCGTGCTGCTGCCGATGGCCGGCGGCCGGGTGCGGGTGTCGGCGCCGGGCTCGTTCGCCCGCACGGTCTTCGCGGGGCTGATGATCTCGCTGGCCCTGGAGTTCGTGCAGACCGGGGTGCCGGGCCAGATCTTCGACGTGGACGCCCTGCTCCTCAACACGGCGGGCGTCGCGCTGGCCCACCTCGCCGTGGTGCCCGCGGCCCGCGCCTGGGTGCACCGGCGCAGCGTCCGCCGGGAGGACCGGCTGACCGGTGCTCAGGGGCGGACCCCGAGGATTCCCAGGGTCGGGATCGCACCGTAGAGCGACGATTCACGACGGTATGCGCTCGTACGGTGATGTCATCGGCCGGAGAGACCGGCCTGGACTCCCGAAGGAGCACCCGCCATGTCCGCACTGGTCCGCCCCCGTCACGGCCGGATGATCGCCGGGGTCTGCGCCGGACTCGCAGACCGGTTCGGCACCTCCGCCACCACGATGCGCGTGATCTTCCTGCTGTCGTGCCTGCTGCCCGGGCCGCAGTTCCTGCTCTACCTCGCGCTGTGGCTGCTGCTGCCGGACGAGGGGCACGCGAAGACCGCCGTGTGACGCCACGGGCCCCGGAACACCTGCGGGCCGCTCCCCGAGGGGGCGCGGCCCGTCCGGCGTTCGTCCGGGTGGTGCTCAGCCGCCGATCGGCAGGCCCTGCAGCGGCAGCTGGCCCAGCGGCAACTGGCCGCCGACGGGGAGGCCGCCGAGCAGGGTGCTCAGGCCCGTGGGGGCGTTCTGCACGCCGGGGACGATGTTGGCGGTCTTCGGCAGGCCGCTGGTGACGGCGCCGACCGGGACCGACTTCGCCACGTCGGCGACCGGCACGGAGGCCGGCAGGGCCGAGGCGTTCGGCAGGCCCAGGTTGGTGTCCGTCGGAGCGGCGGAGGCGACGCCCGCGGCGGCCCCGACGAAGGCCACGCCCAGCGCGGCGGCACCGAGAGTCTTGACGGTTCCGGTCTTCATGGTTGCGATCCTCGTGATGGGGGATGGTGCGTCCGCCGCGGCACACACGGAACGTGTTCGCGGGATTTCGGAACGTATCGACGGGACGCGGGGCGGTGCAAGCGGCCGCGCGCGGCCGCACGCGGCCTGGGCCGGCCCGCCGCCGCACGGCGGGACGGCCCGGGTCTCATCCCTCTTCCGGCGAGGAGTCGCTGGCCACGGCGGTGGCGGCGGCCGTCTGGCGGAACAGCCACTCGGCCTTCAGCTCCGAGTATCCGGGCTTGATCACGTCATTGATCATCGCGAGACGTTCATCGAAAGGGATGAAGGCGGACTTCATCGCGTTGACCGTGAACCACTGCATGTCGTCGAGCGTGTAGCCGAAGGCGGCCACCAGTTCGGCGAACTCGCGGCTCATGCTCGTGCCGCTCATCAGGCGGTTGTCGGTGTTGACCGTGACCCGGAAGTGCAGTCGGCGCAGCAGCCCGATGGGATGTTCCGCGTACGAGGCGGCCGCGCCGGTCTGCAGGTTGGAGGTGGGGCACATCTCCAGGGGGATGCGCTTGTCGCGCACGTAGTTGGCGAGCCGCCCGAGGGAGACCGTGCCGTCGTCCGCGACCTCGATGTCGTCGATGATGCGCACGCCGTGCCCGAGCCGGTCGGCGCCGCACCACTGCAGGGCCTGCCAGATCGAGGGCAGGCCGAAGGCCTCGCCGGCGTGGATGGTGAAGTGGAAGTTCTCCCGCTGGAGGTACTCGAAGGCGTCGAGGTGGCGGGTGGGCGGGAAGCCGGCCTCGGCCCCCGCGATGTCGAAGCCGACGACGCCCCGGTCGCGGTAGCGGATGGCGAGTTCGGCAATCTCCTGCGAGCGGGCGGCGTGCCGCATCGCGGTGAGCAGGGCGCCCACCCGGATCCGGCCGCCCGCCTCGCGGGCCCGCCGTTCGCCTTCCCGGAAGCCCTCGTTGACGGCCTCCACGACCTCGTCGAGGGAGAGCCCGCGTTCGACGTGGAGCTCGGGGGCGTAGCGCACCTCGGCGTAGACGACGCCGTCCGCGGCGAGGTCCTCGGCGCACTCGGCGGCGACCCGGGTGAGCGCCTCGCGGCTCTGCATGACGCCGACCGTGTGCGAGAACGTCTCCAGGTATCGCTCCAGCGAGCCGGAGTCGGCGGCCTCGCGGAACCAGGTGCCGAGCTTGTCCGGATCGGTCTCCGGCAGGCCGTCGTAGCCCGAAGCGCGTGCGAGGTCGACGACGGTCCCGGGGCGGACGCCGCCGTCGAGGTGGTCGTGGAGCAGCACCTTGGGCGCGCGGCGGATCTGCTCGGGCGTGGGGGTGGCCCCCGCAGCGCCCGCGGGGAAGGGGAGCGTGCTTGAGCTCGTCATTTCCGAAACATACCCCCTACGCGCGTAGAGCTCTTGGATGATGCCGAATATTGACCTCCCGGCCAGGTCGTGCACACCTTCCCGTCTGCCATGGTTACGCCATGGCTTCGCAAGCTTTACCGGTGCGTGGTGCGCGGTTGGGGAAGAGAGTGACACCGGGTCTGAACCCGGCGGCACGGCGGGATACGGACGACGAGGCGGTCCGTGCCGCCGTGCTGCTGCTGCCCGGCGGCAGTGCGCTGAGCACCCGTCGGCGCTCCCCCGTGGCCGCCGCGGCGATGGTGCCGCTGGCCCGCCGTCTGGTGCGGGCCGCGGGCCGCGGTGAGGGCCTGGCCGTGCACGTCGTGCACTACCGCTTCCGCGGCTGGAACGGCGGTCACGCCCACCCGGCCGAGGACGCGCGGTGGGCGGTCGACGAGGTCGTCCGCCGCTACGGTGACGTACCGGTGTCGCTGGTCGGCATGGACATGGGCGGCCGCGCCGCGCTGCACGCGGCGGGCCACCCGGCCGTCAACTCGGCGGTCGCCATAGCCCCGTGGCTGCCCGACGCCCCGGAGCCCGATCCGGTGAAGCAGCTGATAGGCCGCCACATCCTGATCGTGCACGGCACGAACGACGACTCCACGCACCCCGACCTCTCCTACCGGCTGGCCGAACGCCTGAAGAAGGTCAACCGGGACGTGTGCCGGTTCGAGGTGCACACCGACGGCCATCTGCTCCACGACCACCGGGCCGAAGTCGCCTCCCTGACCGCCGACTTCGTCCTCGGCACGCTGCTGGGGCGGTCCTTCGCCCGCCCGGTCGCCGACGCGCTGGCCGCCCCTCCCCCGCTCGGCCTGCGCATGCCCCTGGCCTCGGGTTTCGGACGGTCGCCCCAACTGCGCTGAGCGCGGGGCGCCGGACACCGGGGTCAGCCCTGCCCGCGGACCCTCCGTTCGACGAGGTCGGCCACCCGGGTGAACCCGGCCATCTCGTCCTCGGGCAGGGCGCCGCCGGGACCGGCCGGCAGGGCCGGCGCACCCAGGCGGAAGAGCAGGGCACGCAGGAGCATCTGCGCGCCCTCGGCACCGGGGACCGCCGAGTCCACCAGGCGGTGCCCGGCACGGTGGTGGAGCAGGCCGTCGACCACCACGATCGCGTCGGCGTACGCGACGGGCCGCCAGTAGGGCGAGAAGTCGATGACCGCGGGGGCCCGGCCGGGCGCGAAGAGGACGTTCCCCGTCAGGTCGCCGTGGATGAGCTGGGCCCGCGCGTCGACCGGTTCGCGGAGCCGTTCCATCCTGGTGACCAGCCGCCGGATCTCCGCAGGCGGCTGCGCTGTCGACTCGCCCCAGGCGAAGCGGTCGGCCACCGCCCACGGATGCCGGTGCGCGTCCAGGTGGCCGGGTCGCGGCACGTCGCGCAGCGCCTCGTGGAAGGCCCTGCCCGCGGCCAGCAGGGCGTCCCATCTGCCGGCGGGGCCGGGCTCTCCCGCCAGGAACTCGGTCGCCGCCCATCCTTCGACGACGTGACCACCACCCGCGGAGCGCAGGAATCGCGGTACCCGGAAGTCCCGGCGCCCCTGCAGACGTTCCATCAGCCCCGCGGCCCAGGCGGTCTGCCCGGCGTCGGCGCCCGGCTTCAGCACCGCGCCCGCCACCCGGACGCTGTGCCCCTGGCCTCCTGCCAGCGGCTCGGGCCGGCCGGAGAGCCCGAAGGCCTCCACGACATGCGGGGGCGGCAGGGCCGGGTCGGTCGCACGGGTCATGCCCCGCATCCTCCGGGACGGGCGGCTCCGGGCGCATCCGCGTTCCGGGCCGGCCGGCGGCGTCAGCCGGGGAGGAGCTGACCGCGCCTGCCGAGCAGGAACTTCTTGAAGGCGGCGACGGGTGCCGTGTCGGGGTGGCCGCCGAGCCAGGCCACGCCGATCTCCCGGACCGCGCGCGGGGCGGTGACGGTGAGCTCCACGACTCCGGGACGCGGGACGAGCGGCGGCGGCAGCAGGGCCACCCCGAGTCCGGCGGCGACCAGACCGCGCAGGGTCTCGGCCTCCTCCCCCTCGAAGGCCACCCGCGGGGTGAAGCCCGCCTCCGCGCAGAGGGCGTCGGTGATGCGCCGCAGCCCGTAACCGGCTTCCAGGCTCACGAACAGCTCCCCTGACGCCTCCGCCAGGCGCACCCTGCGGCGGGAGGCGAGCCGGTGGTCGGCGGGGACGACCAGCCGCAGCCGCTGCTCGTCGAGGCGCCGGACGACCAGGTCGGGCGCGTCCGGCACCGGCGAGGTCAGGCAGAGGTCCAGATCGCCCGCGCGCAGCCCGGCGAGCATCGCCTCGCCGTAGTTCTGCACGAGTTGGAAGCGGATCCGCGGATGGTCGGCGCGGAAGGCCCGCAGCAGGGCCGGTACGGTCTCCGGGCCGAGCGTGTGGAGGAAACCGAAGGCGACCCGTCCCGACTGCGGGTCGGCGTCGGCGCGTACGGACTCGGCCGAGCGCTCCACCTCGCCCAGCGCCCGCTCCACCGAGGCGAGGAAGCCGCGGCCCGCGGGCGTGAGCGAGACCGTACGGCCCTGACGGGCGAAGAGCGTGACGCCCAGGTCGAGTTCGAGCCGGACCATGGCCCGGCTGAGCGTGGACTGGGGCACCCCCAGCTCGCGCGCCGCGCGGGTGACGTGCTCGTGCCGCGCCACCGCGGCGAACTGGGCGAGCCGGGGGGCCAGCACCGCCGCCCAGGAGGCACTGTCCAGCTCCGCTCGCGTGTCTGTTGCGTCACGGGACGGTGACAGCGACCGGGCTGACCTCGCTTCATGCGCCATGGGAACGATTATCGCCACTCCGTGCATTGGACGCATGAAACCGGCCCGGCCTAGCGTGAAGGCATGTCTCCCGCCGATACAGGGGCGTCCACCGTGATGCGGCCGGGCGCCGCCGCCTCCGCCCCCTCAGCCGCCACACTGCGACCGGGTGAACCCGGCTACCGGCGCGCCATCCTGGCCCTTTTCGCCGCGGGACTCGCCACCTTCGCCCTCCTTTACTCCACGCAGGCCCTGCTACCGGCGCTCTCCACGGGGCTGTCCCTCAGCCCCGCCCAGGCGAGCCTCACGGTCTCGGCCACCACCGCCGCCCTGGCGCTGGCCCTGCTGCCGGTGAGCGCGCTGAGCGAGAAGTACGGCCGCACGGCCGTGATGACGGCGTCGGTCTTCAGCGCCTCGGCACTGGCCCTGGTCATCCCCTTCGCGCCGGACCTCACCACCCTGGTCGTCCTGCGCGCCGTGCAGGGCGTGGCCCTCGCCGGGCTCCCGGCGACCGCGATGGCGTACCTCGGCGAGGAGATCCACCCCAAGGCGGTCGCCTCCGCGATCGGCCTCTACGTCGCGGGCAACAGCATCGGCGGCATGAGCTCCCGGGTCCTCACCGGCGCGGTGGCCCAGGCCTTCGGCTGGCGCACCGCACTGTTCGCCGCCGGCGCCATGGCGGTGCTGTGCGCCGTCGCCTTCCGGCTGCTGATCCCCACCGCCCGCAACTTCCGTCCCGGCCCGGTCAGTCCCGCCGCCCTCTGGCGCACGGTGATCGGCCACCTGGGCACCCCGCTGCTGCGCCGGCTCTACCTGATCGGGCTGCTCTTCATGGCGGTCTTCGGCGCCGTCTACAACGTGCTGGGCTACCGGCTCGCCGCCGAGCCCTTCGGCCTGTCGCAGACGGCGATCGGCCTCATCTTCCTGGTCTACCTGGTCGGCACCGGCGCCTCCGCGGCCTCCGGCGTCCTGCACGCCCGCCTCGGGCGGCGCGGCGCCCTGTACGTCGCCGTGGTGCTGGCCGCGGGCGGGCTGCTGCTCACCCTCGCGGGCTCCCTCATCGCCGTGCTGACCGGGCTGGTCCTCATCACGGCCGGCTTCTTCACCGGCCACTCCATCGCCTCCGGCGCGGTCAGCCGCACCGCCACCACCGGCCGCGCCCAGGCCTCCGCGCTCTACCTGACCGCGTACTACGTCGGCAACAGCCTCGGCGGCACCCTGGGCGCCTCCGCCTTCCACACCGCCGGCTGGGGCGGCACCGTCGCCCTGTGCCTGGCCGCCGTCCTGGGCGTCGCGGGGATCACCGTGTACGCGACCCGGCGCGCGGTCGCGGACCGGCGGCTCGCCGTCCCGGCGGGACGCACGGCCTGACGGCCGTACGACGAAGGACGGGACCGGTGGAAGTCCACCGGTCCCGTTCCGTGTCGCGGGGCGGCCCCGCTCAGGCGATGCGGTCCAGCACGATCGGGGCCGGCGTGAACGCGGTGCCCGTAGGGGAGATCTCGACGCCGCCGGCGAGGGCCGCCAGCGCGTAGTCGAACTTCTCCGGGGTGTCGGTGTGCAGGGTCAGCAGCGGCTGGCCCTGCGTGACCGTGGCACCCGGCTTGGCGTGCAGCTCGACGCCCGCGCCGGCCTGCACCGGGTCCTCCTTGCGCGCCCGGCCGGCGCCCAGGCGCCAGGCGGCGACGCCCACGGCGTAGGCGTCCAGGCCGGTGAGGACACCGGACCGCTCGGCCGTGACGACGTGCTGCTCGCGCGCGACGGGCAGCGCCGCGTCCGGGTCGCCGCCCTGCGCGGCGACCATGCGGCGCCACACGTCCATGGCGGAGCCGTCGGCGAGCGCCTTGGCGGGGTCGGCGTCCTTCAGCCCCGCAGCGTCGAGCATCTCGCGCGCCAGGGCGACGGTCAGCTCCACCACGTCGGCCGGGCCCCCGCCCGCCAGCACCTCGACGGACTCGCGGACCTCCAGCGCGTTGCCCGCGGTCAGGCCGAGCGGGGTGGACATGTCGGTGAGCAGCGCCACGGTCTTCACGCCGTGGTCGGTGCCCAGCCCCACCATCGTGGAGGCCAGCTCGCGGGCCTGCTCCAGGTTCTTCATGAAGGCGCCGGAGCCGACCTTGACGTCCAGGACGAGCGAGCCCGTCCCCTCGGCGATCTTCTTGGACATGATCGACGAGGCGATCAGCGGGATCGCCTCGACGGTGCCGGTGACGTCGCGCAGCGCGTACAGCTTCTTGTCGGCCGGGGCGAGGCCGTCGCCCGCGGCGCAGATGACGGCGCCGGTGTCGCCCAGGACCCGCAGCATCTCCTCGTTGGACAGCAGCGCCCGCCAGCCCGGGATGGACTCCAGCTTGTCCAGGGTGCCGCCGGTGTGGCCGAGACCTCGGCCGGACAACTGGGGGACGGCCGCACCGCAGGCCGCGACCAGGGGTGCGAGCGGCAGCGTGATCTTGTCGCCGACGCCACCGGTGGAGTGCTTGTCGGCGGTCGGGCGGGGCAGCGAGGAGAAGTCCATGCGCTCGCCGCTGGCGATCATCGCAGCCGTCCAGCGCGCGATCTCGGACCGGTCCATGCCGTTGAGCAGGATCGCCATCGCGAGCGCGGACATCTGCTCGTCGGCGACCTCACCCTTGGTGTAGGCGTCGATGACCCAGTCGATCTGGTCGTCGCCGAGGCGGCCGCCGTCGCGCTTGGTGCGGATGACGGAAATGGCGTCCATGGTTCACGTACCTTCTTAGCGGTTGGTCAGGTCGTCCGGGCCGAACGCGTCGGGGAGGACGTCGCGCATCGTGCGGATGCCGTCGGACATCTCCACCATCAGTTCGGGGCCGCCGTGCTCCCACAGCAGCTGACGGCAGCGGCCGCACGGCATCAGCTGGTCGCCCTTGCGGTCGACGCAGGTGAAGGCGACGAGCCGACCGCCCCCGGTGGCGTGCAGGGTCGACACCAGCCCGCACTCGGCGCACAGGCCGAGTCCGTAGCTGGCGTTCTCCACGTTGCACGCCGAGATGACCCGCCCGTCGTCCACCAGTGCGGCCGCGCCGACGGGGAAGTGCGAGTAGGGGACGTAGGCCCGGGACATGGCGTCCCGGGCCTGCGTCCGCAGGCCTTCCCAGTCGACGTCGTCGACGCCGACCGGGCCCGCGGTGTCGCTCACTTGCCCTGACCCTTCCGGTACCTCATACCGTCAGCCTTGGGCATCCTCAGACGTTGTGCCGACAGGGAGAGCACCAGCAGGGTGACGACGTACGGGGTCGCTCCCACGAACTCGCCGGGCACCTCGTCGGTGAACAGGTACCAGCCCAGCACCGCCGCGCCGACGACCAGGCTGACGCCGCCCTGCCAGAAGCTGCGCTTCCACAGCTTCCAGGCCGCCAGCAGCACCAGCAGGACCACCAGGAGCAGCAGCAGCGCGTGCACCGTCGGGCCGCCGTTGCGCAGCTGGAGCGCGTCGGAGTAGCCGAACAGTCCGGCGCCGGTGGCGAGGCCGCCGACGCGCCAGTTGCCGAAGATCATCGCGGCGAGGCCGATGTAGCCGCGGCCGCCGGTCTGGCCCTCGAGGTAGATGTGCGCGGGGACCATCGCCAGGAAGGCGCCGCCGAGGCCGGCGAGACCGCCGGAGGTGATCACGGCGACGTACTTGTAGAGGTACACGTTGACGCCGAGCGACTCGGCCGCGACCGGGTTCTCACCGCAGGACCGCAGCCGCAGACCGAACGGGCTGCGCCACAGCAGGAAGAAGCTGCCGACGAAGAGCAGCACCGCGACGACCGTCAGCGCGGAGACGTCGGTGACCAGGCCGCCGAGCACGCCGGCGAGGTCGGAGACGAAGAACCAGCCGTGCTTCTCGATGCTCGCCAGCCCGTCGGACAGCCCGGGGATGTCGAACGACGGCAGGGCGTCGACCGGTGGGGACTGCTTGGGGTTGCCGCCCTTGGTGGCCGCGTCGCCGGTGGAGAACCACAGCTTGGCGAGGTACTGGGTGGCACCGAGCGCCAGGATGTTGATGGCCACGCCCGAGATGATGTGGTCGACGCCGAAGGTGACGGTGGCGACCGCGTGGATCAGACCGCCGAGCGCACCGCCGACGACACCGGCGAGGACGCCCAGCCACGGGTTGGTCTGCCAGCCGGCCCAGGCACCGAAGAAGGTGCCGAGGATCATCATGCCCTCGAGGCCGATGTTGACCACACCGGAGCGCTCGGACCACAGACCGGCCAGACCGGCCAGGCCGATCGGCACGGCGAGGCCGAGCGCCGCGGTGATCTGGCCCTGGGCGGTGAGCTGGTCCTGACCGGTGATGATCCGCACCACCGACACCAGCGCGAGCGCGGCGGCGATGATCAGCAGGATCATCGGGAAGGAGAGGCGGCCCTTGCGGCCCTTGGCCCCTGCGGCCTTGGGAGCCGCGGGCGGCGGGGTCTGGGTCATCGTGGCGGTCACGCCGTCACCTCCTTCTTGGTGCGGGCCTGGGCGGCGAGTTCCTCGCCGACCTTCTGCTGCTGGCGCTTGAGGCCGTAACGCCGAACGACCTCGTAGGCGATGACGACGCTCAGGACGATGACGCCCTGCATGACGCCGACGATCTCCTTGTCGTAGCCGTCGAACTCCAGGCGGCCCGAGCCACGCTCCAGGAAGCCCCACAGCAGCGCGGCCAGCGCGACGCCGACCGGGTTGTTGCGGCCCAGCAGGGCCACCGAGATGCCGGTGAAGCCGATGCCGGCCGGGAAGAGGTCGGAGCCGTAGGCGTGGGCGTCGTTCAGCAGCAGCGGCATGCCGGTGAGACCGGCCAGACCGCC
This sequence comes from Streptomyces sp. NPDC001902, assembly GCF_042891295.1. Classification (NCBI taxonomy): domain Bacteria; kingdom Bacillati; phylum Actinomycetota; class Actinomycetes; order Kitasatosporales; family Streptomycetaceae; genus Streptomyces; species Streptomyces sp. NPDC001902. The sequence goes on from NZ_JBIATA010000002.1 coordinate 525,415, forward strand.
GGAGATCAGCATGCTGGTGATCACCATGCGCTTGACGCTGACGCCGCTCGCGGTGGCGGCGCTCTCGGACATGCCGACGCTGCGCAGGTCGAAGCCGAAGCGGGTACGGCCCAGCACGAACCAGTAGCCGATGCCGATGACCACGGCGAGCACGACGAAGCCGTAGATCTGGCCGATGTCCTCGCCCATGTCGAAGTTGAACAGGTGGCCTGAGGAGGGCAGCGGCGTGGTCGACACCGAGGTCTGCGCCTTGTCCAGGTGGCCGAGCCGGCCGTCCTTGAGCAGGTAGCCGACGATGTAGGTGGCGATCGAGTTCAGCATGATCGTCGCGATGACCTCGCTGACCCCGCGCGAGGTCTTCAGCAGGCCCGCGATGCCGGCCCACATCGCGCCGACGATCATGGCGACCACGATGATCAGCGGGACCTGCAGGAAGCCCGGCAGCGTCACCGCGCCGCCGACGGCCGCGGCGAAGAAGGCGCCCAGGCGGTACTGGCCCTCGACACCGATGTTGAACAGGTTCATGCGGAAGCCGACGGCCACCGCGATGCCCGCGATGTAGTACGTGGTCGCCTTGTTGATGATCTCGACCTGGCTGTCGCTCTTGAAGCCGTAGTCGAACATCGTCCCGAAGGCGCCGAACGGCTCCTTGCCCGTGGCGAGCAGCACCAGCGCCGTGATCACGAACGCGGCCACGAGCGCCAGCACGGGGGCGGCGACGGCGAGGAGCACCCGCTCCTTGTCGATCTTCTTCATCGTTCCTCTCCCCCGTGGTCGGCGTCGCCGTCCTCGTGCTCCAGATGGCCGGCGGCCGCGCCGGTCATCGCGGAGCCCAGCTCCTCCGGGGTGATGGTGGCGGGGTCGGCGTCGGCGACCAGACGGCCGCGGTACATGACGCGCAGGGTGTCGGACAGGCCGATCAGCTCGTCCAGGTCGGCGGAGATCAGCAGGACGGCCAGGCCCTCGCGCCGGGCCTCGCGGATCTGGTCCCAGATCTGCGCCTGGGCGCCGACGTCCACACCGCGGGTGGGGTGCGCGGCGATCAGCAGCTTGGGCCGGTGGCTCATCTCGCGGCCGACGATCAGCTTCTGCTGGTTGCCGCCGGACAGGGACGCGGCGGTCACCTCGATGCCGGGGGTGCGGACGTCGTACTCGCGCACGATCCGCTCGGTGTCGCGGCGGGCCGCGGCCGGGTCGAGGAAACCGCCCTTGCTGTTGGGGCGCTCGGTGACGTGGCCCAGGATGCGGTTCTCCCAGAGCGGGGCCTCCAGCAGCAGGCCGTGCCGGTGCCGGTCCTCGGGGATGTAGCCGATGCCGTCCTCGCGGCGCTTGCGCGTCGGGCGGTGGGTGATCTCGTCGCCGTCGAGGCCGATCCGGCCCGCGTCGGGCGGCAGGATGCCCATGATCGCCTCGACGAGCTCCGCCTGGCCGTTGCCCTCGACACCCGCGATGCCGAGGACCTCGCCCTTGTGGATGGTGAAGGAGATCTGGTCCAGGACGACGCGCTCGATGCCCTCCAGGTCGGTCTCCGACAGGTGCAGACCGTCGATGGTCAGCATCGGGACGTCGGTGACCGTGGACTCCCGGGTCTCGGGGGACGGCAGCTCGCTGCCGACCATCAGCTCCGCGAGCTGCTTCGGGGTCGTGGTCCGCGGGTCGGCGGAGCCGACCGTGGTGCCCCGGCGGATGACGGTGATCTCGTCGGCGACGGAGAGCACCTCGCCCAGCTTGTGGGAGATGAAGATGACGGTCAGGCCCTCGGCCTTGAGCTCGCGCAGGTTGTCGAAGAGCGCGTCGACCTCCTGCGGGACGAGGACCGCGGTCGGCTCGTCGAGGATCAGCGTACGGGCGCCGCGGAAGAGGACCTTCAGGATCTCGACGCGCTGACGGTCGGCGACACCGAGGTCCTCCACCAGGACGTCCGGGCGCACCCCGAGGCCGTAGGCGTCGGAGATCTCCTTGATCTTGGCCCGGGCCTTGCCGCCGATGCCGTACAGCTTCTCGCTGCCGAGGACGACGTTCTCGAGGACGGTGAGGTTGTCGGCGAGCATGAAGTGCTGGTGCACCATGCCGATGCCGCGGGCGATGGCGTCGCCCGGGTCGTGGAAGGTGACCCGCTCGCCGTCGATGGTGATGGTGCCCTCGTCCGGCTTCTGCATGCCGTAGAGGATCTTCATCAGGGTCGACTTGCCGGCGCCGTTCTCGCCCACGAGGGCGTGCACCGTGCCACGGCGAACCGTGATGTCGATGTCGTGGTTGGCCACGACACCTGGGAATCGCTTGGTGATGCCGCGGAGCTCCACGGCATTCTGGCTGGGGGGGCTGGACGCGTTGATGGCGCACTCTCCTCGCGGAAAAGAGCGGGGCGGGCGGGGTGTGGCGAACGTATCGCGAGAAGGGGCCTCTACGCGCGTAGCGTTGCCAGATCCATAAAGGGAAGAGTCACAACGGACACCGCGTGCGCGACACCCGGCTGAACACAGGCGCGAGGCCCGGGAAGGGGGGAGCCTGGGCTGTCCCCTCCCGAGCCTCGCGACCGGCGCTCACGAGAGACCGGGCGTCACTTGACGGTCGTCTTGACCTTGATGTCGCCGTTCACGATCTTCTTCTTGGCCTCGTCCAGCTGGGACTTGATGTCGTCGATGAAGCCACCGCTGGTGGACAGGCCGACACCGTCCTTGGCCAGGTCGTAGGCGTGGGTGCCGGTCAGCGGGGAGCCGCTCTTGACCGACTCGACGACCTCGTAGACCGCGACGTTCACGTTCTTCAGCGCGGAGGTCAGGATCGAGTCCTTGTACTTGGCCAGACCCGGCTGCTCGTGCTGGTCGGAGTCGACACCGATCGCCCAGGCGCCGGACTTGCCGGCGACGGCCTCGATGGCGCCGTTGCCGGAGGAGCCCGCGGCGGCGTAGATCACGTCGATGCCGTTGTCCAGCATGCCCTGCGCGGCGGCCTTGCCCTTGGCGGGGTCGGAGAAGCCGGAGAGGTCCGAGCCGCTGGTCAGGTACTGGGTGGTGACCTTGACCTTCGAGTTGGTGTCCTCGACGCCCTGGCGGAAGCCGGCCTCGAACTTGTTGATCAGCGGGATGTCCACGCCACCGATGAAGCCGACCTTGTTGTCCTTGGTCTTCAGGGCGGCGGCGACACCGGCGAGGTAGGAGCTCTGCTCCTCGGTGAAGACGATGCTGTCGACGTTCTTGGCGTCGACGACCGAGTCGACGATCGCGAAGGTCGTCTTGGGGTACTTCTTGGCCGCGGCCGTGATGGACTCGCCGTAGGCGAAGCCGACACCGATGACCGGGTTGTAACCCGCGTCGGCCAGGTCCTCCAGGCGCTGCTCGCGGTCGGCCTCGGTGTCGGAGGTCTTGGCGGTCAGCTCCTTGACGTCGACGCCGAAGTCCTCCTTCGCCTTGTCCAGGCCCTGGGCGGCGGAGTCGTTGAACGAGTGGTCACCACGGCCACCCACGTCGTAGGCGACGCCGACCTTCAGCTTGCCGCTGCTGCTGCTGTCACCGTCGCTGTCCTTGGAGCTGCTGCCGCAAGCGGTCGCGGTGAGCGCGAGAGCCGCGGAGGCTATACCCGCGGCGGCGATCTTGGTTACCCGGCGCAAGAGGGTACCCCTTCAACTCTGAGCGCCCCGTCCGGCGCTGGCTTAACCGGAGCTTAACGCGCGTAGATGTCAGGTAAAGGGGGGTTGGCCGCCCGTTATCGGATCGTCGCATTTCGGCCAGGTGACCCGGCCGTGTCGACCGGGTCACCCACCGTCATGCCAGCAGCGCAGCGGAGGTGAACAGCTCCACGCCGACCTTGATCGCGCCCTCGTCGACGTCGAAGTCACCTTGATGCAGATCACGCTTTGACGTGTCCCCAACGGGCCGTACGCCCAACCTCGCCAGCGCGCCCGGAACCTTCTCCAGGTACCAGGAGAAGTCCTCGCCGCCCAGGCTCTGCTCCGTGTCCTCGACGGTGTGCGCGCCGTAGCGGGCCGTCATGGCGTCGCGCAGCAACTCGGTCGAGTCCGCCTCGTTGACCACCGGCGGCACCCCGCGGTGGTACGTCAGCTCCCACTTCGCCCGGTACATGGCGGCCACCTGGTCGATCACCTCGTGGACCAGGTCGGGGGCCTCGTGCCAGGCGTTCAGGTCCAGGCAGCGGACCGTGCCCTCCAGCTCGGCGTGCTGCGGGATGACGTTGGCCGCGTGACCGGCCTCGATGCGGCCCCACACGATGCTCATCCCGGAACGGGGGTCGATCCGGCGGGCCAGCACGGCCGGCAGCTCGGTGGCCATCTTGGCGGTGGCCATCACCAGGTCGGTGGTCAGGTGGGGGCGGGCCGTGTGGCCGCCCGCGCCGTCCAGGGAGAGCTCCAGCCGGTCCACGGCGGAGGTGATCGATCCCTGACGCAGCCCGATCCGCCCGACCTCGACCTTCGGGTCGCAGTGCAGGGCCAGGATCCGGCCCACGCCGTCCAGCGCGTCCGCCTTGATGGCGTCCAGCGCACCGCCCGGCATGACCTCCTCGGCCGGCTGGAACACCAGCCGTACCGGACGCCTCAGCTTGCCCTCGCGCTCCAGCTCCGCCAGGACCAGGCCGGCGCCGAGCACCACCGTGGTGTGCACGTCGTGGCCGCAGGCGTGCGCCCGGCCGGGGACGGTGGAGCGGTACTCCACACGCTTGGTGTCCGGGATCGGGAGCGCGTCGAGGTCCGCGCGCAGCGCCAGCCGCGGACGCTCCGGGTCGGTGGCGCCGATGTCGCACAGCAGGCCGGTGCCGCCGGGCATCACACGTGGCTTGAGGCCGGCCTGCTCCAGGCGGGCCTTCACCGCGGCGGTGGTACGGAACTCCTGCCGACCCAGCTCGGGGTTCATGTGCAGGTCCCGCCGGAACGCCACGAGTTCGGCCCTGAGCCGCTCGGGCACGACGCCCAACAGCGCACCTTCGGGTGCGGCGGGAACTGTGGGCGCCACTGGCACGGGGTTTTCGGAGGGTTCGGAGGCTGAGTCGTTCACCTCCGACAGGCTAGACCGCATCTGTGCTCCTGATCGCTACATCGCCGTAAATTCATGCCGCGCGAGGAAGAAAAACTCCCCCGTTCGGCGCGTACCCCGCGCTGTACAGGGGTATGAACCTGGTTTATCCCTAGCCACTCCATAGTGGCCCAACGATCGCCCTGCCGCGAGGCAACGCCCTGTGACCGGCCCCGGGCGGCTCAGGCGAAGGCGGCGGGAGCCCCGGATCCGGACGGCTCGGGGGAGCGGCGGCGCGGGCCCAGGAGCGTCCTCCCACGTCGGCCGGACCGGCATGCGGACGGCGCGGTCCACCACCACCGATGGCCCGGCGCGGGACCACTCCCCGCGGGTGACCCGGCACGGGCCGGGCGAGGGCCCGGATCCCCCTGGCTCAGGGACCGGCGGGCAGCCCGGCGGCCTCCGCGAGGTCGGCCGAGTCGGCACGCGGACCCGGCCGGCACGGACGGCCGGCCGTCCGCGAGGCAACGCCCTGTGACCGGCCCCGGGCGGCTCAGGCTGCGGCTCAGGCGAAGGCGGCGGGAGCCCCGGATCCGGACGGCTCGGGGGAGGGGCGGCGCGGGCCCAGGAGCCGGGCGTAGAGGTCGACGAGCGGCTCGGACTGCTTCTGCCAGGACCACTCGCGCAGCACGTCCGCACGCTCGTAGGCCTTGCGGTAGCGGCGCGGGTTGGTCAGCACGGCGCCGACGGCACGGACGAAGTCGGCGGTGTCCCCCGAGCGGAAGACCTCGCCGTTGCCGATCTCCAGGGTCGGCCGGGCCAGCACGCGGACGTCGCTGACCACCACGGGCAGCCGGGCGTGCGCGTACTCGAAGTAGCGGGCCGGGAGCGCGACCTGCCGGTCGGGGAGCCGGTGCACCGGGAGCACCCCGATGTCGGCCGAGGACAGGAAGCGCGGGATCTCGGCGGGCGGCACGTAGGGCAGCACGTGCAGCCGGCGGGCCACGCCCAGCTCGGCGGCGCGGCCGGTGAGGGTGCGGATCCAGGGGTCGTCGAGGTCGGGGACGACCAGCGCGGCGTGCAGGTCGTACAGCTTGGGCAGCGCATCGACGACCGTGAGCAGGCCGCGGGCGGGACCGGCGGAGCCGCTGTGGACCAGCAGCGGGACCTCCGGGGCGAGGTGGCAGCGGTCGCGGACGCCGGGCGGCGGCGGGGAGGGCAGCGGCTCGTGCGGCGGGGTGTTGCGCGCCACCGCGGGGCGGGCGGGCAGCCCGTGGCGCTCGCGGAGGCGGTCGGCGTAGGTGTCGGCGACGGTGACGACGCCGTCCGTCAGCGGCACGTAGCTGCGCTCGTGGGCGTCGCGGGCGACGGCGGCACGGCGGGTGGGCTCGGTCTTGGCGGTGGTGTCCCAGACCACCTCCACCCTGTGGCCGGTGCCCTCGGCGCGCATCGCGGCCCGCACGGCAGTGCCCAGTGTCCGGTGGCCCAGGGCGTGCACGAGGTGCGGGCGCAGTTCGTCGAGGACCGGGCCGTAGGCGATCTCCAGGTCGAGCAGGAGCGGGTCGAGCCGGCGCCAGCAGCGCTTGCCGAGCAGCAGCCGGGTCGCGGTGGCGGCGGCGCCTTCGAGGGGTCCGCCGGGGGTGGCGCGGCGGCGGACGGCGGCGCGGTACTGCGCCGAGCGCAGCGCCGTCCAGGCACGGCGCAGCACGTGCCGGAACCTGCCGCCCGCGTGGGCCAGACGCGCGGCGGCCTTCACCGGTAAAGGGCGGTGGATCACGTCCAGCTCGGCCCCGCGGGAGGCCAGCAGGGCCGTGTGGGCGGCGAGCAGCGCGGTGCGGTAGGCGTGCGACTCGGAGCTGCGGTAGGCGAGGGCGTGCCGCAGGCCCGGACGGGGGCGCTGCAGCCGACGCCGGTGGAGCGTCTCGGCGACGGTGACGCGGATGAGCCGCACTCCCCCGGGCGCGGTGCCGGCGCCGCGCCCGGAGGCGTGCGGCCCTTCCGGGGCGCGGCCGATGAGCGTGACCTCGTACCCTGCCGCGGCCGCGGCCGCCGCCACACGGTGCGCCCGGGAGTCACCGTCGAGCGCACTGTCCGCGAGGACCGCGATGCGCGGCGCGGACCTCGGTGCCGTTGCCATGGATCAAGACAACCGGGTACGGGTGACCGCTCGGTGAAGTGGATCTTGCGGAGAGTGGAACGACACCGGCCGCCGACCCGCGCGCCCTTGCGCGCCCCCGCACTTCAACACGCCCCGGCGCGACCGGTTTTCCCTCTTGCCGCGCCTTTCGGGAGCTCGCCGGCGGCCACCAGACTGGTGTGACGAGGGGAAAAGGGGTGGGGCGTGTGACATCGCGATACCCGGGCGCCGGGAGCACGGGGGCCACCGGGGACACGGAGGCGTACGGCGCGGACGGCGGAGGTGCAGGCGGCGGAGGTGCGGGCGGCGGCACGGCCGCGGTGCCGCCGCCCCGCCCCGGGCACGCGCCGCGGACGCCGCAGGGGGCGTCCTCGGCTCCCTACGGCGCAGAGGAGGACTGGAGCGCGTCCACCCGCTACATGTGCGCGGGGGCGCGTCTGGACGAGGGCTTCGCGCGCCGGGTGGTGCACGAGCTGCGGCACGAGCGGTACCGCGCTTGCGCGCCCTCCTACGGCGTCGACCTCGACCGGGTCGGCGCCCACGCCGAGCAGACCCTGCGCGACCTGCGCAAACGGGATCTGGCCGTCGGCGCCGTCTTCGTCCTCTCGCTGCTGGTCTCCCCGGTGACCACCCTCGCCTACTGGTTCGCCACCGCCTTCCTGCCCGGGGGCGGCACGCAGGCGGGCTCGGTGCTGCCGAGGCGGCGCCGGGTCCGGGAGGGGCAGCGCGACCCGGCCGTCATGGCGGTGCTGCGGGCCCTGGCGGTGCAGCTCGCCGTCCTGCTGGCGGCCTCGTGGCTCGGCGCGCTGGTGCCGTTCTGGCCGAGCGCCGGACCGGTGGTGACCTTCCTGCTGACGCTGGTGCTGCTGATCGGCTGCCCGTGGCTGTTCACCTGGGAGCAGCGCAACGCGGCGTGGAAGGCCATCCGTGAGCAGCTGACCCGTGAGGCCTTCCGCTCCCCCGCGGAGGATCCGCCCCGCGACCCGGACGCGGCGGGGCTGCCGCAGTCCTCCGTGGGCGGCGACGCCAACCTGGTCGTCTACAGCGGCTACCGGCCCTTCGTGGGTGCGGGCGACGAGGTCACCTCGTGGTCCTTCGCGATGCGGCTGACCCCCGAGGGTCACCAGCCGGGTTCCGGGCAGGAGCCGCCGCCGGTGTCCTTCGACACGGCCGGGCTGATCCGGCGGATGGCCGACGACCTCGACGCCCTGCGCGCGGCCGCGGCCTCCCCGGTGGACCGGATCCCCGGCCTGGAGGTCACGGAGAAGGTCTTCGTCCACGGCACGGAACTGCGGCAGAACGCGCTGTACGGGGAGGCGGTGTTCTGGCCCGGCGCCGCGGGCCACTGGCCGCCCGAGGGCAGGCCGGCCGACCAGCTCTCCTCGGAGCGGATCGCGGCGGCCCGGGGCGTCGTCGACGGCCCCGTACGGCACTGCCTGGCCGCGCAGGTGCGCAGTTGGGGGACGGACCTTGTGCTGTCGGTCTTCGTCCAGACCGCGGTGAGCGGGGCGACGCTGTACCTGCAGGCCAACACCCTGGTGCTGACCCCGGTCCGGGAGGCCTACCGGGTCGCCGACTCCGTCTCCCGTCCCGAGGAGGCCGAGGAGGCGGCGCCCGGACTCGCGGACGCGCTGCTGCTCAGCCGTTCGGTGCTGATGTCCGCGCTGCCCGACGCCTATGCGGAGCTGCGCGCCCCGGCCCGGCGCGAGCGCGCCCTGGCGGCGCAGCGGACGGCGATCACGGACGACCGGCGCTATGACTTCGGGGCCAGGATCAGCCTGCGCGAGCTGGCGTCCTCGCACACCTACCGCGACTTCTTCCAGAAGGTGGACGTCACGCGGATCGGCAAGCAGATCGAGCTGCAGATTCTCGGCACGCTCGCCGAGTTCCTCGCCGAACACGGCTTGGACCGGGGCGACCTGACGCAGCATCGGAACGTCATCCTCAACCAGGGGATCATGATGACCGGCGGCTCCATGAGCGGCAGCATCGCGGCGGGCTCCGGTGCCGCCGCGATCTCCACCGGCGTCCGGCAGCCCGCGGCGGGGACGGGCAGCGAGGGGGGCGCGAAGTGACGCCGCAGGATCCGGCTCCGCAGGTCAACCACGGCATCGTGATCGCGGGAGACGCCCGGGTCAGCGACTCGGCCCTGGCCGCCGGGCGCGGGTCGTCCGCCCGCAAGGACGGCACGGACGCCGAGGCGCTGCGCGCGGCGCTCGCCGCGATCGGCGAACTCCGCCGCCGCCTGGACGCCTTGGAGGGCGCCGAGGCCGCCGGGGAGGAGGCCGGCGCCCTGGCGGACGACCTCACGGCGGAGGAGGTGGACGGCCGCCGGGTGGGCGAACGGCTGACCCGGCTGCGGGCCCTCGTCGGCGACGCCACCGCGCTGAGCGGGCTGGTCACGGCGGTGCACGAGAGCGTACGGGCGATCACCGGTGGGTGAGCGTCCGCGCCGTGGGCGGTCGATGGTGGCGCTCGCGGTCTGCTGTGCGGCGCTGGCGGCGGCGTGCTCGCTGCCGGGGGACGGCGAGGGGGCGGGCAAGTCCGCCGACGGCCCCCGTACGAAGGCGGTGTTCGCCCCGCGTGATCCCGTGGACGCGGCGCGGCTGCGGCAGATCGCCGACCTCATGGGGCGGCGCGCCGAGGGTTTCGGCTACGAGGACGTCACCGTGGAGGCCGGCGCGGGCCGGGTCACCCTCTCCCTGCGCGGAGGGAGCGAGCGGGAGATCGCCTCGCTGGGGAAGCCCGCGGTCCTGGTCTTCCGGCCGGTGGTGCTGCTGGAGGCCTCCGGCACCGGCTCGCCCGCGCCCCCGTCCGGCTCCGGGACGGGTCCCCGCCCGGCCACCGGCGGCTCCGCTCCCGGTGGCGCGGAGTACGCCGCTCTGGACTGCTCTGCGCCCGCCCAGCGGGTCGACCACCAGCAGGGCGACGCACGGTGGGCCGTGGCCTGCGCCGAACGGGCCGAGAGCGGCACGTGGACGAAGTACCTGCTCGGACCCGTCGCCCTGGGCGGCACCGAGATCAGCGAGGCGGAGGCCGTGCTCGACACGCGGAACGCCACCGGATGGCAGATCCGGATGACCTTCGGCAGCAGCGGCGCACGGAAGTTCGCCGACCTCACCGCGCGTCTGGCCACGCAGCTGAGCCCGGCCAACCAGTGCGCGATGGTGCTGGACGGCGCGGTGCTGTCGGCGCCGCTGGTCAACTCGGCCATCACCGGTGGCACCGCCGTCATCACCGGCAACTACACCCGCAGCTCCGCCGGCCGGCTCGCCGCCCAGCTGGGCACCGGCGGTCTGCCGACGGAGATGGAGGTCGTCTCCGTGACGCACTGACCCGCCGGCGGAACGGGCCGGCGGGCCGGTGCGGGTCGGTCTCGTCCGCCCTGCCGGACGGCCTCAGTTGACGGCGGCCGTGCCCGAGGCCACCGAGGCGAGGCCGTGCAGGTCGCGGGCGCTGCCGGTGATCCCGGACAGGAAGCTCTGGGCCCGCGGCGAGGCCCGGTCGGTCAGCCACTCCGGATCGACGTCGCAGACCCTGATCTTGACTCCGGTGCCCTCCAGGGCGAGCGGCAGGGTGTGCACGACCGTGGAGGGGAAGCTCAGGACCGTGTGCCCGATCGGGCCACGGCGGGCGATCAGTTCCAGCGGCAGGTCGGGCCGGACGATCTGCAGCCCGGTCTCCGCCGAGAGCCGGTGCAGCTTGTCGGCGCTCTCCCGGCGGTGCGCGAAGTAGCGAGTGGCACCGTGCGCCCGGGTCAGGGCGGCGACGGCGGTCAGGTAGCGCTCGGGGTCGACCACCCCGGTCTCCACGAGGGAGGTGCCCACGATGTCGGTGCCGGCACTGATGGTGGGCGGGCCGAACCGTGCCCGTGTCCAGGCGAAGCGGTTGGTCCGCAGCGCCATTCCGGGGGGAGGGGAGGCGGGCATCGAGCTGAACAGCTCGACCCGCCGCCCGGCGCCTGGGGTGAGTCGGCGCCGGGCGGCTGAGGCGAAGACGCCGAAGGCGGCGTCCACCGGCGACAGCCGGCGGCCGCTGCGGTGCCAGCGGACGAGCCGGGCACCCCTGGCGAGGAGTTCGGTGAACTCCATGGTCGCCGTGCCGTCGTCCACGACGGTGATCTCCTTCGCCCGGCTGAGCGGCAGGAGCACCTGCACCAGCCGGGAGAAGGGGTCGCCGAGGACGACCCGCCCCGCGGCCCGCAGGGCCGGGGTCAGTTCGACGGCGGTGCGCAACAGCGAACCCCGGGAGGAACGGGCTTCGCACCAGCGCACCGTGATGCCCTCGTCCATCGCCAGCTCCGTCATGCGACGGAGCTGGCCACGCGTCATGGGGTCACGCGGGGCGAGGGCGACGATGGTGAGCGGCCGCCCGGGCGCCGCCGGGCCCGGGACGGCCGTGGCCGTCCCGGGCCGCGGCGTGGGCACCGCGGGCGGGTGAACATGCGCCCACTCCAGCACGTTGAGCAGCTGAACGGGGCTCTCTACGAGTGCCAGAGTGCCGCTGTCGCTCATGGATCAGGCCGACACCGACTGCGGCTCGGCCGCGGCGGCCGCCTGCGCCGCCTCCTGCTCGGCGATGACGCCGGGCACGCGGCGCAGCTTCTTCATCGGGCCGAGCTCGCCCTCGTAGACCTTCTTGACACCGTCGCCGAGCGCCTGCTCGATGATGCGGATGTCGCGGACCAGGCGGTCCAGACCCTGCGGCTCGACGGAGGCGGCCTGGTCCGAGCCCCAGTTGGCGCGGTCGAGGGTGATGTGGCGCTCCACGAAGACCGCGCCGAGGGCGACGGCCGCGAGCGTGGTCTGCAGGCCGATCTCGTGGCCGGAGTAGCCGACCGGCACGTTCGGGAACTCACCCTGCAGGGTGTTGATCATCCGCAGGTTGAGCTCCTCGTGCTTCGCCGGGTAGGTCGAGGTGGCGTGGCACAGGATGATGTTCTCGCTGCCGAGCACCTCCACCGCGTGGCGGATCTGCTTCGGGGTGGACATGCCGGTGGAGAGGATGACCGTCTTGCCGGTGGCGCGCAGGGCGCGCAGCAGCTCGTCGTCGGTCAGCGAGGCCGAGGCGACCTTGTGGACGCGGACGTTCTCGAACTTCTCCAGGAACTCGACCGAGGGGACGTCCCACGGGGAGGCGAACCAGTCGATGCCCTTCTTGGTGCAGTACTCGTCGATCGCGCGGTACTCGTCCTCACCGAACTCCACCTTGTGGCGGTAGTCGATGTACGTCATGCGGCCCCAGGGGGTGTCACGCTCGATGTCCCACTGGTCGCGCGGGGTGCAGATCTCCGGGGTGCGCTTCTGGAACTTCACACCGTCGGCGCCGGCCTCCACGGCCGCGTCGATCAGGGCGAAGGCGTCCTCGAGGGAGCCGTTGTGGTTGATGCCGATCTCGCCGGTGACGTAGACGGGCTGGCCGGGGCCGACCAGGCGGTCGCCGATCGGACGAAGGCGGGCGTTGGTGGTGGTCACTGGGAGAGTTCCCTTCGGGAAAGTGAGGGGCCGAGGATCCACGAGGCGATCTCGCGGACAGCTCCGCGTCCTCCGGGCATTGCGGTGACGGAGCGGGCGGCGTCCTTGACGATGTCGTGCGCGTTGGCGACGGCCGTGGGCCAGCCGACGAGCGCGAAACAGCCGAGGTCGTTGACGTCGTTGCCGACGTACAGGACCCGCTCGGGGGCGATTCCTTGCTCCTCGCACCACTGCTTGAGTGCGAGGTCCTTGCGGTCGATGCCGTGGAGCACGGGGACCTTGAGCTTGCGGGCCCGCGCGGCGACGACCGGGTTGGTCTCCGTGGACAGGATCAGGACGGGCAGGCCGCTGTCGCGCAGGGCGGCGATCCCGAGCCCGTCACCGCGGTGCACGGTGACGGCCTCGCGTCCTTCGGAGTCGACCAGCACCGTGTCGTCGGTCTGGGTGCCGTCGAAGTCGAGTACGACCGCGTCGACGTCGTCGCGGGTCGGGTGCGCCGGCGCCTCGGGGGCGGTCTCCGTCGCGGGGTCGAGCAGCGGGGCCAGGGCGCGGGCGCGGGCCAGGTCGTCCGGCTCGTCGATCTCCAGGACCTTGGCGGGGTCGGTCCGCACCAGCGCGGTGTGGCCGAAGAAGCGGTGCTTCGCCTCGCGGAAGCCCGGGACGCGCATCGCGTAGGCGGCGCCGGTCTCCAGCAGGTCCTGCGGGCGGTCCTGGCGACGCGGGCGGTGGGCCTTGTCGTGGTTGACGCCGTAACCGCCGGTCGCGGCGGCCACCGTCGTACGGGTCCGGCCGCCCTCGGCGGCCTCGTCGGCGGCCGCGGCGGCGGCGCCGATCTGGTCGGCGGCGTCACGCCAGATGAAGCCGTGGAAGGGGGCCACGGTCACGGCCGTGTCCGCGCCGTCCTCGACGATCGCGGCGACCACGCCGTTGACGTCCTCGGTGGTGATGAACGGGCTGGTGCACTGGACGAGCAGCACCACGTCGGCGCCGCGCCCGGTCATCGCCTCGTGCGCGTCCATCGCGTGCAGGACCGCCGCCTCGCTGGTGGCGGTGTCCCCGGCGATGGCGGCCGGGCGCAGGACGACCTCGGCGCCGGCGGTGCGGGCCGCGTCGGCGATGGCGGGGTCGTCGGTGGAGACGACGACGTCGGTGACGAGGCCGGCCTCCCGGCAGGCGCGCACGGCGCGGACGACCAGCGGCACGCCGCCGACGGGTGCGAGGTTCTTGCCGGGTACGCCCTTCGAGCCGCCGCGGGCGGGAATGACGGCCAACACCGTTGGCATGGTGGCTCCTTGCGACTTGGGGGGCGGGTTCACAGCTGGCCCCACCTGCGGATCACGGGCGCGACGCGCTGCACGCCCTGGCGGTACGCGGCGCGCGCGGAGTTGCGCGCGATGTCGCGCACGGCCCGGCGCAGCGGGCTGGGCTCGGTGGGCTCGGTCGCGGCGCCGGGCAGCGGCTCGCCCTTGGGGTCGAGGCCGTGGCGGGCGAGCACGCCGGGCAGGTAACCGGGCGCGGTGGTGGTCGTGTAGTACGGCGCCAGCGGCGGGAGCACAGGGGCGGCGGTCAGTTCCGTGACGCGCTCGCGCACGGCACGGAAGGGGTCGCCGTCGGAGGCGATGCCCTGGCTGCGGGCCCACTCGGGGTGCACCCTCGGCACCTCGCCGGAGTCGATCTGGTCCCAGGAGGCGTAGGCGCCGGAACCGAGGAAGTGGTGGTTGCCGAGCGCCTCGCGGATCCCGAGGTCGGTGAGGACGGCCGTGGGGATGCCGCGGTGCATGGACTCCAGCGCCGCCGTCGAACTCACCGTGACCAGCAGGTCGGTGCGGTCCAGGACCTCGCCCATGTGCCCGTAGACGAGCTTGAGGTTCTTCGGCGGGTCCAGCTTGGCCACCAGCTTCTGGTACGGCTGTTCCTCGATGTGCGTGGTGTGCTCGCCGGGCTTGCTGCGCAGCTTGACCAGCACCTCGCGCTCCGGGTGGAAGCGCGCGTGGTCCACCGCGCGGCCCAGCAGGTACGTGCGGTCCCTGCGGCTGTCCGGCACGGAGGGCTGGACGGCGAAGACCACGGTGAACGGCCGGTCCGCGGAGGGCTCGTAGGGCTTGCCCTCCAGGAAGGGCAGGGCGGTCTCCACGACCGTCCCGGCGTCGGTGCCGACGCCCTCGTAGACGTCGCGGAAGCGCTGCGCGTCGTGGGCGCTGTTGGCGAGCACGGCGTCGGCGCCGGCCCGCAGCAGGAGCCCGTCGGCGAGCTTCTCGTAGACAACCCCGACGTAGCCGGTGACGACGACCGGACGGCGGGGGGTGCCCTGCCAGGCGCGGGCGAGTCCGTGCAGCATGGCCTGGACGGTGCCGCCGACGCAGGAGAGCACGACGACGTCCGCGGTGTCACGGGAGGTCCCGGCCAGGAACTGCGCCGCCGTGACCTCGCGCATCGAGTCCGCGGGGATGCCGACCTCGGCGAGCTGGCGCTCGGTCGGGGTCGCCCGGCCGCGGAGCAGGCGGGCGTCGAGCCGCGCCTCAGGGGCGATGCGGCGCGCCGTCAGCGCACCCCATTTCCATCGGGTGTCCGAGTCGGCGAGGACGGTGACCCTGATCGGGTCGGCGGTACTTGCTGGCACGCCGCAGACGCTAGGAATGCATTCCGAGCGGGTCTCCAACGCAACGCCAACGGACGGTTAACAACGCGCCGCCGAATGGGGAATCGGCCGCCCCCGATGGCGGATTCATGATTCCGCCATCTCCCGTTCACCTTGGGGTGGGGAAGGCGTCAGGGTGGGGGACGAGCCGCCCCATAGGGTGCGCGACGTGGTTAAGCTCTCCGTCATCGTCCCGTTCTACAACGTGCAGGATTTCGCTCCTGACATGTTGAGGAGCCTCCGCGCGAATACGCGCGCGGATTTCGAGTTCATTCTCGTGAACGACTGCGCAACGGATGACACCCCGGGAATCCTCGAGCGCGCGCTGCCCGACCTGCCCGGGGCGATACTCGTCTCCCACGAGAGGAACGGCGGGCTCGCCACCGCCCGCAACACGGGTATCGACGCCGCCCGGGGCGAGTACCTGACCTTCCTCGACGGCGACGACTGGCTGGCCGAGGGCTACCTGCCCCGGCTGCTGGAGGCCATCGAGACCCTCGGCACCGACTTCGTGCGCACCGACCACGTCGTCTCCCACGGGCGCAGGCGCACCGTCGCCCGGGTGCCACACGGCCGCCGCGGGGTCGCCCTCGACCCGCGCGAGGCGATCCTCCCCGCCGACCGCACGACCTCGGTGGACTACCCGTACGCCTGGGCCGGGATCTACCACCGGCGGCTGGTCGACGCGGGCCTGCTGCACTTCCCCGACGGGCTGCGCACCGCCGAGGACCGGCCGTGGATCTGGCGGCTGCACCGCGAGGCGAAGTCCTTCGCGGTCGTCGGCCTGCTGGGCGTCTTCTACCGGCGCGGGGTGGCCACCTCGCTCACCCAGATCGGCGACACCCGCCAGCTGGACTTCATCCGCTCCTTCGACCAGGTCCTCGCCGAGACCGCGGCGGACCCCGACGCGGACCGCTTCCTGCCCAAGGCGGTGCGCACCTACTGCGCGGTGATCGCGCACCACCTGGGCGCCATGGGCCGCTACGAGCCCCGGGTCGCACGGAAGCTGAAGGCGATGAGCGCGGCCGCCCTGAAGCAGATGCCGCAGGAGATCCTGAACGAGGCGCTGGACTCGATGGACATGAAGCGCAGCCTGCTGCTGCGCCGGACACGCAGGCGCCTCGGCCTCGCCGGGGCGGTGGCCGCGTGATGCCCCGTACCCAGGTGTTCCTGGCGTCGACGCTGTTCGGCGCCGCCACGGTGGCCGCCGCGATGGACGCCGGGCTGTTCGCCCCGGCCGACCGCAGGCTGCTGCTGGTCAGCAACAACGCCGCCGTGCCCGAGATCGCGCCGGCGCTGGACACGGCACCGGGCTTCGGGGCGCTGCGCGGCCGCTTCGACCGGGTGCTCTCGTGGAACGACACGATCGCCCCGCTGCACCCCTCCGGCTGGTCCCCGCGCCCCGAGGACGTGCCCCTGTGGGAGCGCCACCTGCGGCGGCTGTGGGACCTCGGCGGGGACGAGGTCGAGCTGATCGTCGAGTCCCTGCACGTCGACCCGGCCCTGGCGCTGGTGAACGTCTTCCCGGGCGCGCCCGTCGAGGTGTACGCCGACGGCCTCATGGTCTACGGCCCGACCCGGGACAAGCTGGACCCGCTGGTCACGACCCGGGTGGGCCGGCTGCTGCACCTGGACCTGGTCCCCGGGCTGCGGCCACTGCTGCTGTCGGAGCACGACGTCCCGGCCCGGCTCGTCCCCGCGGAGGCCTTCACCGGCGTCCTGGCGGGGATCGCGGAGCACGACGCGGCCCCGGCTCCCCTCCCCGAGGACGGCGCGCTGCTGCTCGGCCAGTACCTGTCGGCGCTGGGCGTCCTCACCGCCGCCGAGGAGGAGGAGCTGCACGTCCGCATGGTGCGCGGCGCCGTCGCGGCGGGGCACCGCACGGTGGTCTTCAAGCCGCACCCGACGGCGCCCGCGCACTGGTCGCGGCGGCTGGAGCGGGAGGCGGAGGCCCTGGGGGCGGAGCTGACTGTGGCCGGGGCGTCCGAGCTCGCCGAGGTGCTCTTCCTGCGGGCCCGCCCGCGGCTGGTCGTCGGCTGCTTCTCCACCGCGCTGTTCACCGCGTCCGCCCTGTACGGGCTGCCGGTCGCCCGGGTCGGCACGGAGCTGGTGCTGGACCGGCTGACGCCGTACCAGAACAGCAACCGCGTGCCCGTCACGATCGCCGACCGCCTCCTGCCGGACCTGGAGGACCGGACGTACCGCGAGGCGGCGGAAGCCTGGCGGCCGCCGACGGCGGAGCGGGTCGAGCGGGACCTGACACCGCTGGTGCGCGCCGTGGGCTACTGCATGCAGCACCAGACGTACGCGCATCTGCGGGACGAGGCGGTCCGCTACCTGACGGACGGCCTGGACACCGGCACCTGGCGCTACTTCAAGCGGCGCCGCCTGGCGTCCCTGGCGCTCCCGGGGGCGGTGCCGTCCCAGCTGGCGTTCCTGCCGGCCAACCCGGCCGTGCGCAGGGTCGCACGGCGGATCAGGCGTGTGACGTCCCGCGGCTGACCTCGGGACGTCAGGGCCACGGGGGCCGGCGCGGAGGTCGCGCCGGCCCTCCGCGCGCTGATGGCCGCGCGGTGACTACCGCGCGCCGTCCGGGGCGAGGGTCCGCTCGATGCCCGCGACGAGGACCCGCAGACCGGTCTCGAAGCGCGCGTCGTAGTGGTCGAACATCTCCCGGCCGGCCTCGCCCACCAGCGGGAACTCCCCGCCGAGACGGGCCTGCCGCTCGTCGGTGTCGTAGCGCGGGTCGCGTCGGCCGGGCAGCGGCTGCACCGCCTGCTCCTCGATCACGAAGCCGATGGTGAAGGTGTACGCGGTGAACCACGCGTTGAGGGCGTCCTCGACGCGGAACCCCTGCTCGACGAAGGCACCCAGGTAACGCTCCAGGGCGCCCGCGTGGCTGTCGTCGGTGAGGTGCGTGCCGCTGAAGACCTTGGCGCCGTCCCGGTAGGCCAGCAGGGCCGCACGGGTGCCGCGGCAGGCGGTGGCGATCCAGTCCCGCCAGTCGGAGCCGGGGACCTCCTGGCCCATGCCGCGCTCCAGCATCTGCCGCAGCATGCGGGTGGCCATGGCGTCGAGCAGGGCCTGCTTGTTGGCGAAGTGCCAGTACAGGGCCGGTGCCTGCACCTGGAGCTCCTTGGCGAGTCGGCGCAGGGTCAGCCCTTCCAGCCCCTCCTCGTTCAGCAGGCCGAGGGCGGTCTCCACCACCTTGTCGCGGTCCAGTCGCGTCGCTGCCACGTGCCCATCCTGTCCGTCCGTCGGTACCCCTTGACAATTTAACACCGTTAAGGGGACCCTCGGGACATGGAACTTAACAGCGTTAAGGAAACCGGCGTCCTGATCGTCGGGGCCGGCCCCACCGGACTCGCCCTCGGCGTCGACCTCGCCCGCCGCGGCGTGCCCGCGCTCGTCGTGGAGCGCTCCGACCGGCTGTTCCCCGGCTCACGGGGCAAGGGCCTGCAGCCCCGCTCGCTGGAGGTGCTCGACGACCTCGGCGTGGTCGGCTCCGTCCTCGCGTCGGGCGGCCCCTACCCGCAGGGCCGCGTCTGGCAGGACGGCCGTCCGGTCCACGAGTGGGAGATGTTCGAGCGGGTGCCCGCCACCTCCGCCGCCCCGTACGGCGCGACGTGGATGGTCCCCCAGTGGCGCACGCAGGAGATCCTGCACGCGCGGCTGCGCGAACTGGGCGGCTCGGTCCGCTTCGGCGCCGGGCTCACCGGTCTCACCCAGGACGCGGACGGCGTGACCGCGGAACTGGCCGACGGCACGACCGTACGCGCGGCGTACCTGGTCGCCTCCGACGGCGGGCGCAGCGCCGTGCGCAGGGCCCTGGGCATCGCCATGCACGGCGAGACCGTCGACCCCGCCCCGATGCTCGTCGCCGACGTGACGCTGACCGGCCTGGACCGCGAGCACACCCACGTGTGGCGGGGCCCGGACGGCACCGGCGCCGTCGCCTTCCCGATGGGCGGCACCGAACGGGACTTCCAGTTCGTCGCGACGTACCCGGCCGGCGCGGAACGCCCCGACACCTCACCGGACGGGGTGCGCAAGACCGTCGAACAGCGCACCCACCTGTCGGCCGACGACGTGCTCGAGGTCATGTGGAGCTCCGACTTCCGGCCGCGCGCCGCCCTGGCAGAACGCTTCCGGGAGGGCCGGGTCCTGCTCGCCGGAGACGCCGCCCACATCCACTCCCCCGCGGGCGGCCAGGGCCTCAACACCGGCATCCAGGACGCCTACAACCTCGGCTGGAAGCTCGGCCAGGTGCTGCGGCACGGCGCCGCGGCCGAGCTGCTGGACAGCTACGAGCAGGAGCGGCTGCCGGTCGCCGCCGACGTCCTCGGCATGAGCACGCACCTGCACCGCAGCACCATCAGCCGGGGCCGGCCGATGAACCAGCGTGGCGCCGAGGTCCACCAGCTCGGTCTCGGCTACCGCGACGGCCCGCTCACCGCCGAGACCCGCGAGGGCCTCGCCGAGGACGCCCTGCGGGCCGGGGACCGCGCGCCCGACGCACCCCTGTCCGGCGGCGGGCGGCTCTTCGACGTCCTGCGCGGCCCCCACTTCACGGTGCTGGCCGTCGGCGCCGAACCGCCCGCGGCGCTGCCCGGCTTCGCCCGCGCGCACCGCGCCGGGCCCGGCAGCGCGGTTAACCGCACCTACGGCGAGGGCCTGTTCGTGGTCCGCCCGGACGGCTACGTCGGCCTCGCCACGCGCGACCCGGAGCGCGTCACCGCCTGGCTCGCCCGCTTCGCCGGGTGATTCAGAAGACGTCCGAGGGGACGTACGTCCCCCAGACCTCGCGGAGCGCCTCACAGACCTCGCCCACCGTGGCCCGGGCACGGAGCGCGTCCCTCATCGGGTACAGGACGTCCTCCGTGCCCTCGGCGGCCTTCCGCAGCGCGGACAAGGCCGAGTCCACCGCCCGCCTGTCGCGTCCGGCACGCAACGCGGCCAGCCGCGCCACCTGCGCCTCCTCGATCGCGGGGTCGACGCGCAGCGGCTCGTAGGGCTCCTCCTCCCCCAGCTGGAAGCGGTTGACGCCGACGACCACCCGCTCCGCGGAGTCGGTCTCCAGGGCGATCCGGTAGGCGTTGCGCTCGATCTCGGCCTTCTGGAAGCCGCGTTCGATCGCGCTCACCGCCCCGCCGAGCTCCTCCACCTTGGCCATCAGCTCCAGCGCGGCCGCCTCCAGGTCGTCGGTCATCGACTCCACGACGTAGGACCCGGCGAAGGGGTCCACGGTCGCCGTCACGTCGGTCTCGTACGCCAGGACCTGCTGGGTGCGCAGCGCGAGCCGGGCGGACTTCTCGGTGGGGAGCGCGATCGCCTCGTCGAAGGAGTTGGTGTGCAGCGACTGCGTGCCGCCCAGCACCGCCGCCAGCCCCTGGACGGCCACCCGCACCAGGTTCACCTCCGGCTGCTGGGCGGTCAGCTGGACGCCCGCGGTCTGGGTGTGGAAGCGCAGCATCCACGACCTGGGGTTCCTCGCCCCGAACTCCTCGCGCATGACGCGGGCCCAGATGCGGCGGGCGGCACGGAACTTGGCGACCTCCTCCAGCAGCGTCGTGCGCGAGACGAAGAAGAAGGACAGCCGGGGGGCGAAGTCGTCCACGTCCATGCCCGCGGCGAGGGCGGTGCGGACGTACGCGATGCCGTCGGCGAGGGTGAAGGCGATCTCCTGCGCGGGCGAGGCGCCGGCCTCGGCCATGTGGTAGCCGGAGATGGAGATGGTGTTCCAGCGCGGGATCTCGGCGCGGCAGTAGCGGAAGAGGTCCGCGACCAGCCGCAGCGAGGGCTTGGGCGGGAAGATGTACGTGCCGCGGGCGATGTACTCCTTGAGCACGTCGTTCTGGATGGTTCCGGTGAGCCGGTCCGCGGGCACCCCCTGCTCCTCGCCGACCAGCTGGTACATCAGGAGCAACAGGGCGGCGGGCGCGTTGATCGTCATCGAGGTGGAGACCCGGTCCAGCGGGATGCCGTCGAAGAGCACCCGCATGTCCTCGACCGAGTCGACGGCCACGCCGACCTTGCCGACCTCGCCGTGGGCGAGGGGGGCGTCGCTGTCGTGGCCCATCTGGGTCGGCAGGTCGAAGGCGACGGACAGGCCCGTGGTGCCGTGGGCGATCAGCTGCCGGTAGCGCGCGTTGGACTCGGCGGCGGTGCCGAAGCCCGCGTACTGGCGCATCGTCCAGGGCCGGGTGGTGTACATCGTCGGATGGACACCGCGGGTGTAGGGGTAGCCGCCCGGCTCACCGAGCCGTTCGCCCGGGTCCCAGCCGTCCAGGGCGTCGGGGCCGTAGACGGGCTCGATCGGCAGACCGGATTCGGACTCGCGTGCCATGCGTCATGCCTCCAGCGACTCGGCCCCCTTTCCTCAGTGTGCGGCGAACCGTGACCGGGCCGGTGCAACTACATGCCGGGGAAATCAGTCAAAGGGTGTACCGACTCATCTCCAGGGGGACGAAGTGGCACTCATATCCGTCACAAGATCACGCGCGGCGGCCGCGGCCGCCGCGCTGCTCACCGGGGCCCTCCTCGCCGGCTGTACGGCCCAGGCGAGCGAGCCCACCGCCAGGGCCTCCGTGGCACCGGACACCGCGGGCCCCACGGCGAGCCCCTCCGGGAGCCCGAGCACGGCGCCGGGCAGCGGCTCCCCCTCGCCGACGGCATCGCCGTCCGCCACGAAGAAGCCGGAGGCCGACCGCACCCCCCGGCCGGTCGTCGTGATCGCGCGGGGCAGCAGCAGCGCGAAGGTGCGCGAACTGCAGGCGCGGCTGAAGCAGCTCGGCCTCTTCGGCCGCAACCCCACCGGCTACTACGGCGACGTCACCGCCTCCGCGGTGCGCACCTTCCAGTCCCGCCACAAGCTGCCCGCCTCGGGCACCGTCACGGACAGGACCTGGGCGAAGCTGCGCTCGGTCACCCGGCAGCCCACGCGCGGCGCCATGTACCCGCCGACCAGCAACCCGGTGGCGAAGCTCGACCCGCGCTGCATGACCGGCCGCGTGCTGTGCGTCAGCAAGACCAGCCGCACCCTGGCCTGGGTGGTGAACGGCAAGGTCGTCTCCGCGATGGACGTCCGCTTCGGTTCCCAGTACACGCCGACCCGCGAGGGCACCTTCAGCGTCTTCGCCAAGAGCCGGAACCACGTGTCGACGATCTACCACACGCCCATGCCGTACGCGATGTTCTTCAGCGGCGGCCAGGCGGTGCACTACTCGGCCGACTTCGCGGCCCGCGGCTACACGGGGGCCTCGCACGGCTGCGTCAACGTGCGCGACCGCGCGAAGATCTCGGCGCTCTTCGACCAGGTGCGGGTCGGCGACAAGGTCGTCGTCTACTGGTGACCCTGGGCCAGGAGCCCGTCCAGCGCCCGCCCGAACAGCAGCCGGCCGGCCCACGCGGTGGGCCGGTCGAACGCCCCCGGCAGCGGGCGCACCCTCAGGTCCTCGCGCCACACCACGCGTGAGCCCCCCTCCTCCCGCGGCCACACCTCGATCTCGGCCCAGCCGAGCACGGTCCGGCCGCGCTTCTCCAGCCGGCACCGCCCGGGACGGCCCGCGTCCGGCGGCTCCCAGCGCACGATCTCCATGGGGTCGTCGACGGCCATCCGCCCGAGTCCGGTGCGTGCCGTGAACGACCGCTCCCCCGTGACGACGGCGGTGGTGAACGGCACCAGCTCCGCATGGCGTTCCCAGTCGGTGACCCGGCGCCAGGCCTCGGCGGCGGGGAGCGGGCAGTGCCGCTCGATCCGGAAGATCACGTCGTCGAGCCTACGCCGCCGCCCCTGCGGCACCACGTGAGGACGCGGGCGGAGCGGGGGGAAAGCGCTCCGCCCGCGTCCCTCGTTGGGGGCCCGATACGGGGGGACCGGGCGACCCCTCGACCGATGACCAGTCGGTCTACTGGTTAAAGCGCCCGGGAGGCCGAAAGTGTCACACCCCGCACCCGCCGCGCCCGGGAGCGCGGCCGGGAGGGAGAGCTGCCCGGCCGCGCTCGGGTACGGACCCGTGGGCACGGGAAGTGCCCGGATCCGCGGGGCCGATGACCAGTCGGCCCGTCCATGGGAGCGCGCGGCGGCTGGAAAGTGTCACTCGCCGCCGTGGCCGCGGTGCGGTCCCGGCTGCCCGTCGGACGGTGCGACCGGGGCGGACGGTGGCGACGGTGCGGCCTTGGAGGTCGGTACGGACGGTGCGACCGGGGCGGGCCGTGAGGTGCCGCGCGGGCCGTGGCCGCCCTGGCGGTGGTGTCCGCCGGAACGGTTCTGCCAACGGCCGCGGCCCTCCCGGGAGTCGTCGTCGCCCCGCTCGCCCCCCTTCCCGGCCTTGCCGCCGTTCCCCCCGTGCCCGGCGTTCCGGCCGAGCAGATCGGTGCAGTAGCGGCGGACCTCGCGCTGGCCGCCGCCCGCCGCCTTGCGCAGCTGCTTGTAGGCCTGCTCGTCCACGCCCTTGCGGTGCCGGCCGGCCGCGGCGTAGGCCCGGCACAACGCCCTGTGGTCCAGGGCCGGCGAGGAGGACGGCGTCCCGGCCGGCCGGCCGGGGAGGACGGTGCCGTGGGTGCCGCCGGTGCCGCCCGCCGGGCGGCCGTGGCCGGGGCCGGGGCGGGAGGTCGGCGGGGCGGTGCGGCCGGGTGACGGCGAACCGCTGTCCGAGGTCGCCGTCGCCCCGCTCTGGGTGTGCACCGGGGCGGGGCCCGGGACGCCGCTGCCGAGCAGGGCCGGCAGCGCGCCGGCGGCGGCCGCCATGCTCACCCCGGCCACCGCGGCGGTCGCGATCAACGTGCCCGTCAGTGATCTGGAGTGACGGGCCGTACGGCTCCGCCCGCTCCGGGACACCGCGCCCGCGCCGGGCGACCAGTCGTCGGCCGTGCCGAGGCGGACGCCCGCGGTGCCCCCGGTGAGCGCATCGTCGCCGCGCGCGGCACGGAACGCGGCGACGGCGGCCTCCTCGCGTTCCGGGTCGAGGGGTGCGGGAGCCGCGGCGGCGGCCAGCAACCCGGCCAGGGCGGCGGCGCGCTCGTCGCGCCAGGCCCGCTCCGCGGGGTCGTCACCGTGAGCACCCCGCAGCAACCGCTCGGCGGTGGCGTCGTCCAGCCAGTCCTGTCCTCGGTTATCGCTCATCTCATGTCCTCAAGCGTTCGGGACGCCGAAAACGTCACACTTGACGACCCGCCGTCGGAATCCAGCAGCTCAGCCAGACGGCGCAGGCCGCGGCTGGTGGCCATGCGCATCGCACCGGGCCTCTTGCCGACGACCTCGGCCGCCGACCGGGAGTCCAGGCCCATCACGACGCGCAGCAGCACCGCCTCGGCCTGGTCCTGGGGAAGGGCGGCGATGGCCGCCAGCGCGGCGCCGGTGCCCACCGCGGCGACCGCCTCCTCGGCGGTGTCCGAGACGGCGGGCCGGTCGAGCAGTTCCTCCACCCCGGCGGCGGCCAGCGGCCGGCGGCCCACCGCCCGCAGGTGGTCCAGCGCCCGGTTGCGGGCGACCCGGGCCGCCCAGCCGCGTACCGCGTCCCCGTCGCCGTGGAAGCCCGGCAGGTCGCGCGCTATCTGCAACCACGCCTCCGACGCCACGTCCTCGGCGTCCCCCGCGCCGACCAGCGAGCGTACGTACTGCAGCAGTTGCGGCTGCACCGCTCGGTACACGAACCGGAAGCCGTCCTCGTCCCCCTCTTGCGCCGCGCGTACCGCGGTCGCCAAATCCACGTGCGGGCCTCCCCCTCGGAATCGCGCACCATACTGCCCCATGATGGGCGCCGGCAGGGCGTCCGGGGGCGGCTACCCGCCGGTCACCAGGGGTCAGGACAGCAGCCGGGAGAGCCGCTTCAGGCCGCGGTGCGCCGCCGTACGGACCGCTCCCGCCCGCTTGCCCAGCACCCGGGCCGCGGACACCCCGTCCAGCCCGACGACGACGCGCAGCAGCACCGCCTCCGCCTGGTCGGGCGGGAGCGAGGCGATCAGGGCGAGGGCGCGCTCGGTGGCCAGCGCCTCCAGTGCGCGGTCCGCGGTGTCCTCGGCCGCGGGGAGGTCCAGCAGTTCGGCGTCGAGGGGACGGGCACGGGGCCTGGCGTCCTGGCGCCGCAGGTGGTCCAGGGCCCGGTGCCGGGCTATGGTCGCCGCCCAGCCCCGGAAGCCCGCCCCGTCCCCGCGGAACCGGCCGAGGTCGCGGGCGATTTCGAGCCAGGCCTCGGAGGTGACGTCCTCCGCGTCGTCGCCGACGAGGCCGCGCACGTAGCCGAGCAGCAGCGGCTGGACCAGCCGGTAGACCACCGCGAAGGCGTGCTCGTCCCCACCCTGGGCGCGCCCGACCGCGGCCCCGAGCTCCATGTCGCGGTCGGTCCGCGGATCGTGGCGCCCCCCGTTGCTGGCCACCCTGTCCTCTCGAATCGCCGACATCCTGTACAGCGTGGATTCGCACTGAATCGTCACACCTGTCGGGCCGCCCTGGCGATGGGTGTGACATTTTCGGCCGCGTTGACGCTTTAACAATCAGAAGCGGCCGAAGACGCTCCTGTGGGGGGAGGCGGACTTCGGCCGCTTCACCTGAGGCGGCCGGGTACGGCGGCTCAGCCGGCCCGGTCGGCGAGGGTGCTGAAGTCCTGCCAGCTCAGGACCGGCGGGCCCGGGTCCCAGAGCTTCTGGGTGAGCGCGCGCAGGGGCATCCGGATGCCGGCCGCGACCTCGTCCTCGGTCTGGGCGTCCGCCCGGTCGCACCAGACGGCCAGCCGCGCGCCGAGGATGCGGTCCGGTCCCGCGAGCGCCGCCGGCACGGCGCCGTCCCGGTAGACGACGGCCGGGGTCCACTCCTCGTAGATGCGCCGCCCGCTGGGGTAGGGGAAGTTCTCCGGCGCGCCGAGGACGTAGTACAGGTACCAGGAGTTGAGGTTGAGCAGCTGCCGGCCCTCGCGCAGGAGGTCCTCGGGCAGCCGTCCGCGCAGTTTGTTGCTCGACCAGTAGGCGACCACCCGGTCCGGGTCCGCGGCGACCCGGGCGCCGCCGGAGAAGCCGTCGTTCCAGGCCTCGACCCGTTTGCCGAGCGATCGCAGGGTGGCGGCGCGGTCGTTGAGCCAGCCGGCCGCGGCGTCGGCCACCCCGGCGTCCGGGCCGTAGCGCTCACGCGCGTACGCGGCGAGCTGCGGGAAGGACGTCTCCGGATGGTCGGCCACGAGCGGCCCGTACTCGTCGCCGCCGACGTGCCAGTGGGCACCGGGGAAGAGCGGTGCGTACTCCTTGAGCAGGTCGTCGACGACGTCGGCGGCACCGGGCCGGGAGATGTCCAGCGCCCCGCGCACGGGGGTGCCGTCCACGGAACGCAGCTGGAGGTCCGGGTGGGCGTCGAGCACGGCACCCATGTGACCGGGGCTGTCGATCTCCGGGACGACGGTGATGTGCCGCTGCGCGGCCAGGTCGACGACGGCGCGAATGTCCTCCTTCGACAGGTGCCGTGACGAGACGATCTCGGGGTGGCTGTCGCTCTGGAGGCGGAAGCCCTGGTCGTCGCTGAGGTGGAGGTGGAGCTGGTTGTACTTCAGGTCGCCCAGCTCGCGGACCCTGGCCTCCAGCCATGCACGGCTGAAGTACTTGCGTCCGATGTCGATCATCAGTCCGCGCTCCGGCCGGTCCGGGCGGTCCTCGACGGTGCCGGCCGGCACCCGTCCGGTGGAACGGACCGCCTGGAGGAGGGTCCGCGTGCCGTAGAAGACCCCGGCGTCGGTGCCGGCGCGTACTGTCACCCCGTCGGCCGAACTTGTCATCTCGTACGACTCCGGGCCCGCATTACTCCGTTCGAGTGAAAGCGCGATGTCCCCCGGTTTGGCGGGCCCACTGACGTACGGCCGGCGGAGCTCCTCCGCGAGCAGCCGCGCCTCGTCCTCCACGGCGCTCCCGGCGGGCGCCACCACGCGCGAGCCGGGGCCCGGTACGAAGGCGGCGGTACCGGCGGCAGGGGTGAAGGAACGGACGGCGGGGATCGAGGGGAACCCGGCGGACGTGCTCGCCCGCTCCGTCGGCTGGGCGCCGGGGGCCGCGGTCCCCGCGGGTGCGGCGAGCGCGGGACCGGCCCCGAGCACGGCGGTCAGCACGGCCGTCGCCGCGTAAGCCGACGCACGTTTCGCCCGCATCTGCCACATGATCCGAATTTATGCCCGCTGTGTGGATCTCGCCGTGCGGACCAGGGGAAGCCGTGCACTTTCGTTCCCGTACGAGTGAAATTCGTGCATCCGTCGTACAGGGCCGAACATAGGCCGATACGGTGGTCGTCACTCGTCGTCCCCCTGTGGTTCACGCCGCGCAGCCGCCTCGCGGTTCCCCCCACCTTCGTCACCGTTCCCTCCCAGGAGCCCACCGCTGTCCAGCGACACCCCCGCCCTCCCGCCGCGGGCCCCGGCGCACCTCCCGGCGCAGTCCCGCGGCCGGGCGCCCCGACCGGCGCCGACGGGCCGCCCCGGCCTCCCCCACGGCCTGCGGCGGCTCAACGAGGCCTCCCCCGGGGCGGCCGAGGCCGTCCTGCTGACCTGCTGCGGCAGCCTGCACTGGGCCCGCAGGGTCGCCGCGCACCGCCCCTACCCCGACCTGGACGCACTGCTGGCCGCCGCCGACGAGGCCGCCTACGACCTCACGCCCGCCGACCTCGCCGAGGCCCTCGCCGCCGAGGCGGCCGGCGCCCCGCCGGACGCCGCCCCCACCCGCGGCAGCCTCGCCGCGCACACGGCGCTGCGGGCCGCGCAGGCCGCGTACGAGGCTCGCTTCGGCCACGTCTTCGTGCTCTCCCTCGACGGGGTGCACCCCGGTGAGTCCCTCGACCGGATGCTGGCGTCACTCCGTCAGCGTCTCGGCAACGAACCGGACGAGGAGCGGGTCACGGCCGCCGAGGAACTGCGCCGCGTCACCCGTTCCCGCCTGGGACGACTGGCCCTCGCAGACGCACGGGGCGGGCCGGGGGTTCCCGGCCGATACACCCACCCGTGCGGGATCGATCACACCTGAAGGACCCGGCAGGACGTAGCCGACAAGCCGTCGCTACGATGGCCAGGGCCGGAGGACCGTACCCGGCCGGGCCGACCGACCAACGAAGCCGGCAGGCCCCACACCGCTCCCGGAGGGTTTTTTCCGTGCCGGCTGGAACGTTGTACCGCGGCCGGGAAGGCATGTGGTCATGGGTGGCTCATCGAGTCACCGGTGTCCTCATCTTCTTCTTCCTGTTCGTCCACGTCCTCGACACCGCACTGGTGCGTGTCTCCCCCGAGGACTACGACAAGGTCGTCAACACCTACAAGCAGCCCATCGTCAGCCTGCTCGAGTACGGGCTGGTCGCGGCTGTCCTCTTCCACGCTCTGAACGGCCTGCGCGTCATCGCCGTGGACTTCTGGTCCAAGGGCCCGAAGTACCAGAAGCAGATGCTGTGGACGGTCGTCGGAATCTGGGTCGTGCTGATGATCGGGGCCATCTACCCCGTCCTCGGTCACGCCGCACGAGTGCTGTTCGGGAGCTGAGCGAAGTCATGTCCGCAACGGACCACGTGGAGCTCAGCTCCTCCAGCGCCGCCTACGGCCCCGACAACCCGGCCCCGGTCATCGAGCCGCCGCGCGCCCGGACCAAGCGCACCCCGCGCAGCACCCGGACCAACTTCGAGATGTACGGCTGGCTCTTCATGCGCCTGTCCGGCATCGTCCTGGTCGTCCTGGTCATCGGTCACCTGCTGATCCAGCTCGTCCTCGACGGCGGCGTCACCAAGGTCGGCTTCGCCTTCGTCGCCGGCCGCTGGGCCTCGCCGTTCTGGCAGACCTGGGACCTGATCATGCTGTGGCTGGCGATGCTGCACGGCGGCAACGGCCTGCGCACCGTGATCAACGACTACGCGGAGCGGGACAACACCCGGTTCTGGCTGAAGATGCTGGTCTACACCGCGACCGCGTTCACCATCATCCTCGGCACGCTGGTGATCTTCACCTTCGACCCGAACATCCGCTAGCCAGGGCTGGACAGGGAAGCGACCCCTCATGCAGATCCACAAGTACGACACCGTCATCGTCGGCGCGGGCGGCGCCGGCATGCGCGCCGCCATCGAGGCGACGAAGCGCAGCCGCACCGCCGTTCTGACGAAGCTCTACCCCACCCGCTCCCACACCGGCGCCGCCCAGGGCGGCATGGCCGCCGCCCTCGCGAACGTCGAGGACGACAACTGGGAGTGGCACACCTTCGACACGATCAAGGGCGGTGACTACCTGGTCGACCAGGACGCCGCCGAGATCCTGGCGAAGGAGGCCATCGACGCGGTCCTCGACCTCGAGAAGATGGGCCTGCCCTTCAACCGCACCCCCGAGGGCCGGATCGACCAGCGCCGCTTCGGCGGCCACTCCCGCAACCACGGCGAGGCCCCGGTCCGCCGTGCCTGCTACGCGGCCGACCGCACCGGCCACATGATCCTCCAGACGCTGTACCAGAACTGCGTCAAGGAGGGCGTGGAGTTCTTCAACGAGTTCTACGTCCTCGACCAGCTCATCGTCGAGGAGGACGGCGTCAAGCGGTCCGCCGGCGTCATCGCGTACGAGCTGGCCACCGGCGAGATCCACGTCTTCCAGGCGAAGGCCGTGGTGTACGCCTCCGGCGGCACCGGCAAGTTCTTCAAGGTCACCTCCAACGCGCACACCCTCACCGGTGACGGCCAGGCCGCCGTCTACCGCCGCGGTCTGCCGCTGGAGGACATGGAGTTCTTCCAGTTCCACCCGACCGGCATCTGGCGCATGGGCATCCTGCTGACGGAGGGCGCCCGCGGTGAGGGCGGCATCCTCCGCAACAAGGACGGCGAGCGCTTCATGGAGAAGTACGCGCCGGTCATGAAGGACCTCGCCTCGCGTGACGTCGTCTCCCGCGCGATCTACACCGAGATCCGCGAGGGGCGTGGCTGCGGTCCCGAGGGCGACCACGTCTACCTCGACCTGACCCACCTGCCGCCGGAGCAGCTGGACGCCAAGCTCCCGGACATCACGGAGTTCGCGCGGACCTACCTCGGCATCGAGCCCTACACGGACCCGATCCCGATCCAGCCGACCGCGCACTACGCCATGGGCGGCATCCCCACCAACGTCCAGGGTGAGGTCCTGTCGGACAACACCACCGTCGTCCCGGGCCTGTACGCCGCCGGCGAGGTCGCCTGCGTGTCCGTGCACGGCGCCAACCGCCTCGGCACCAACTCGCTGCTGGACATCAACGTCTTCGGCCGCCGGGCCGGCATCGCCGCCGCCGAGTACTCCGCGGACCACGACTACGTCGAGCTCCCCGAGGCCCCGGCGCAGTTCGTGGTCGACCTGGTGGAGCGGCTGCGTTCCTCCACCGGCAACGAGCGGGTCGCGCAGCTGCGCAAGGAGCTGCAGGAGACCATGGACGCGAACGTCATGGTGTTCCGCACCGAGCAGACCATCAAGACCGCCGTCGAGAAGATCGGCGAGCTGCGCGCGCGGTACCGGAACGTGTCGATCCAGGACAAGGGCAAGCGGTTCAACACCGACCTGCTCGAGGCCATCGAGCTCGGCAACCTGCTCGACCTCGCCGAGGTCATGGCGGTCTCGGCCCTGGCCCGCAAGGAGTCCCGCGGCGGCCACTACCGCGAGGACTACCCGAACCGCGACGACGTCAACTTCATGCGGCACACGATGGCGTACCGCGAGGTGGGTGCCGACGGCACCGAGGCGATCCGTCTCGACTACAAGCCGGTCGTGCAGACCCGCTACCAGCCGATGGAGCGTAAGTACTGATGAGCACCGCGACCCTCGACAAGGTCGAGGCCGAGGCCCAGGCCTCGCCCTACATCACGGTCACCTTCCGGATCCGCCGGTTCAACCCGGAGATCTCGGAGGAGGCCACCTGGCAGGACTTCCAGCTGGAGATCGACCCCAAGGAGCGGGTCCTCGACGGCCTCCACAAGATCAAGTGGGACATGGACGGAACGCTGACGTTCCGTCGCTCCTGCGCCCACGGCATCTGCGGCTCCGACGCCATGCGCATCAACGGCCGCAACCGGCTGGCCTGCAAGACCCTGATCAAGGACATCAACCCGGACAAGCCCATCACCGTCGAGCCCATCAAGGGCCTGACGGTGCTGAAGGACCTGGTCGTCGACATGGACCCGTTCTTCCAGGCCTACCGGGACGTGATGCCCTTCCTCATCACCAAGGGCAACGAGCCGACGCGCGAGCGCCTGCAGTCCGCCGAGGACCGCGCGCGCTTCGACGACACCACCAAGTGCATCCTGTGCGCCGCGTGCACGTCGTCCTGCCCGGTCTTCTGGAACGACGGCCAGTACTTCGGCCCGGCGGCCATCGTCAACGCCCACCGCTTCATCTTCGACTCGCGTGACGAGGGCGGCGAGCAGCGGCTCGAGGTGCTGAACGACAAGGACGGCGTGTGGCGCTGCCGCACCACGTTCAACTGCACCGACGCCTGCCCCCGTGGCATCGAGGTCACCAAGGCGATCCAGGAGGTCAAGCGCGCGCTCATCACGCGTCGCTTCTGATCCCCTCCGCCGAGGCTCCCCCGAGGGCCCCGCAGCCGGTCAGCCGGCTGCGGGGCCCTCGGGCGTTCACGGGGCCAGCGCGCGGCCGATCTGCCTGCGGGTGACCGTGTGGCCGACGCACCCCGCGAGCCTGCGCAGCTCGTCCCGGCCGGCGTCACCGTCCAGGCGGGCCAGGGCGCGTATGCCGGCGCCGGCGACGACGGTCTTGACCGGGGGACGTTCGACGAGGGCGCCCAGGACGCGGACGGTCTCCGGGTGGGAAGGCACGGACGGCGACGACAGCAGCCAGGCCAGGCCGCGGACGGCGGTGACGTTCCAGGGGTCGTGGGAGCCGTGGGTGGCCAGCGCGAGCCAGGGGGTGGCGGTGCGGCGTACCGTCTCGGCGTCGACGCCGTCGAGGAGCGCGGCGGCCGCCCGGTCCCAGCGCGCGCTGGGCGCCGGCTTGGCGGCACGCAGATGGGGGATCAGGTGACGCCAGCGGTCGCCGAGTTCCGGCAGCTGCGCCAGGACGCGGTCGGACCAGAGCTCACCGGGGTTGAGGGGCGGCTCGGGGAGGCGGTCGAGCAGCAGCTGCGCCCAGCCGAGGCCCGCGTACGCGGATCTGCGGAGCAGGCCGACCGCCTCGCCGGACAGCGGACGCCCGGCGTCCAGCAGAGCCTCGGCGAGGATGGGCACGTCGTCGCTGATCTGCGTCCACCAGCAGGTCGCCGCCACGCGTTCCAGCATGCTGTTCCACCGCGCGCACCAGGAGTCCTCGGCGAAGCCGCGGGAGACCGCGGCGAGCACGAGCCAGGGTCTTTCGGACTCGTCCGGCACCTTGTGCGGTGCCTCGCCGTGCTCGACGAGGAGACCGGCCAGGGCCATGCGCCGCTCCTGAGGCATCGCCCTCAGCCGGGACACGGCTCCGTGGCCCTCGCAGTCGGCCGCCGACAGCAGGTGCCCGGCCAGCTCGGTCACCTCCCCCTCCGCGGCGAGCCGGGCGATGAACTCGATCCGGCCCTCGTCCTCCCAGGGCGAGCATTCCGGGGTCGTCACACGTTTCACAGTCGGCTCACGATCGTCGGGTCGGTGATCTCCGTGTCGCGGGCGAGGAGCAGAGCCTTGCCGAGGACCACCGACAGCATGGGGTCGCCCTCGAAGGGCAGGGGGCCCGGGACCACGCAGGCGTGGGCGGGCGGGACGACGCACAGGTGGCGGTCGCCCGGGGACATCAGGACGTTGCCGGAACCTATGTGGATCCGGTACGTGTGACGGTCGCCGCGGACGTGCAGGAAACGGCCCTCGACGACGCAGCGTCCGGCGATGGCCAGGCGCGGCACGAGGCGGGACAGCACCTCGCGGCGCGTCTTCGCGCACGGGGTCAGCTCGCCGAAGCCGTAGGACGCCCAGTAGGCCCGGAAGCGGCCGTCGGGGCCGCCGTCCTGCCAGGTGGGGTCGTTGCCGATGCCCGCGGCGCCCACGAAGAGGTCCACGTCGCGCAGGACTTCGCTGAGGACGAGCGGCGGGACGTCGGCGAGCGGGAGCGGATCGGCGGCCCGGTCCCCGGGGGCGTGCAGCGGGAGGAAGCGCACCTGGTCCGTGCCGACGTACAGATGGCTGCCGAAGTGGCCGAAGGCGTCCCCGTCGACGCCCTGGACCCGCAGCTCCGCCCGCAGCCCCCACCGCGGGAGCTCGCGCGTGGCGGGCGGGAAGGCCTCGTCGACCGGCAGGCGCAGGCGGTACCGCCAGCCGCGGGCGGCGGCCAGGGAGGCGAACCGGTGCTGTCTCAGGACGTGGTGCGTGGCGGTGACGCGTGCGGCGTCCGCGAGGCCGTACACCTCGCGGTGGGCCTGCCGGAAGGGCTGCGTGACGCCGTGCCGCTCCAGCCACTCCCGCCAGGCGGCGATCTCCGCGCGGTCGCGCCCCCAGGGATGCCACAGTCCGACGACGTCCTCCCCGCCACCCAGGACCCGCTCTCCCGCGAGGGTGCGCAGGCCGCCGTCGGCCCACCCGCAGGCGACCCCGTCGACCGTCCACAGCAGGCGCCGGACGAGGGTGCCGAGCAGCGGATGGCCCAGCATCCGCTCCCGCCACTCGGAGTACGCCCACGTGCGCCGTTCCGGGAACTGCCGTTCCAGCCATGCGGCCTGCGCCGCCAGCGTCCGGTCGATGTCCCCGACGGTCGCCCTGAGCCGCGTCAGCTCTCCCGCGTGCTCGCGCCGCACGACGGCCGGGGCCCCCTTCAGGGCCTTTCCCGCCGCATTACGCCACCCCAGCACGGCCCGCCCGTCCCGGATCCCCAGTTCCGCGGTGACCCCACCCAGCCGCTGCGCCACCCCGATCCCGTACCCGGGCACGGCCGGCTCCCCCACGTCCCCCCACGCGATCACACTCACCGTCCACCCCCTGTGCGGCGACCCCCGCAGTCCCCATGCCCGCCGAGCGTAGGACCGCCCTCTGACAACGCCCCGTTCGTCCCCCGTTCGGCGCAAGCACCCCCCATGCGCTGGGCCGACCGGTGTCCACAGCGGTGTCCCCGGTTCGGTTGTGGGGGGTCGCAGCTTGTACCGTCCACCCATGGCCGCGACACCCCCCACACCGCCGCGACGTGCCGTCCTCGGACTCGGCGTGGCTGCCGCGCTGCTTCCCGCCGGGAAGGCGGTGGCGGCCGGCAGATCCGTGGTCGGGGGCGAGCGGCTGGGGCGGCACGGGGTGCAGGTGGCGGTGGGGGCGCCGAGGCTGCCGGAGACGAACTCGCTGTCGTGGATCGTCGCGGACGCCGACTCCGGTGCCGTGCTGGCGTCGTACAACGCACACCGGCGGTTGCCGCCGGCGAGCACGCTGAAGATGCTGTTCGCGGACACGCTGCTGCCCCGCTTCGGCCGGCGGACCCGGCACGAGGTGACGCACGCGGACCTGGCGGACATAGGAGCCGGGAGCAGTCTGGTCGGGATCGAGGCGGGGATCACCTACACGGTCGAGCAGCTGTGGCTCGGGGTGTTCCTGCGGTCGGGGAACGACGCGGTGCACGTGCTGTGCTCGATGAACGGCGGGGTGGAGAAGACCGTCCGGGAGATGCGGGCGCAGGCCCGGGAGCTGCAGGCGAACGACACGTACGTGGTGAGTCCGGACGGCTACGACACGCCCGACCAGCTGTCGTCGGCGTACGACCTGACGCTCTTCGCGCGGGCGGGGCTGCGGAACCCGGACTTCAGGTACTACTGCCGCACGCAGGTCGCGCGGTTCCCCGCGGAGAAGGGCGCGACGTTCGAGATCCAGAACACCAACCGCCTGCTGGGTGACTACGACGGCATGATCGGGGTGAAGAACGGCTACACCACCAACGCCGGGAACACCTTCACGGGCGCGGCGGAGCGCGACGGACGGACGCTGCTGGTGACCGTGATGCACCCGGAGTCGGGGTACGACGAGGTGTACCGGGAGGCGGCCGACCTGCTGGACTGGGGGTTCGACGCGGTGGGCCGCGTGGAGCCGGTCGGGGAGCTGGTGCCGACGCTGAGCCAGGTGCGCGCGATGGCCGGGGGGCCTCCCGGTGAAAGCCGCGGCCCGCGGCCCGCGGCGGCGGGGGACGCGTCGAAGGGTTCCTCGTGGTTCGGACCGGCCGTGGAGACCGTCCTGGTGGCGGCGGTCGCGGCCTTCGTCCTGGCGATCAGGCGCCGCCCCCTGCCGCAGCGGGCGGCGGCCAGGGGGGACGCCGGGCGGCGCGGGCGCGGCTCGAGCCGCGCCCGCTGAGGTCGCCGTCCCGCGGCCGGGGTACGCCGCTCACCCGGCGAAGGTCCCGTAGGCGGCGACGACCAGCGCCAGCAACCCGGTGAGCGCCGCCACGGCGGGCAGCGGCCAGCGGGAACGTTCCAGCGCCTCGATGCGCTCCTCGTGCTCGCCCAGCACCTTGTCGGTCTGGTCGGCGCGCTGCAGGAGCAGGGCGAGATCACCCCGCGTGGTGGCGAAGCCGACGTCGACGGAGCGGCGCAGGCGTTCGAGTTCGAGGGCGACCCCGAGGGTGCCTTCCTGATGCGTGGTCATCTGCCTCACCGCCTCAGCCAGGAGGGCAGCAGCCGCTCCACGGCGTCGAGGGACATCACGCGGGTGACGGCGGCCGCGACCGCGAGCACGGTGCAGGCGCCCGGCCAGGCCGCGTCGACCAGCAGCGGCGCGGCGGCGGCGAGGGCGACGCCGGTCTGGACGAGGGTGCGGACGGTACGGCGGTCGGCGTCGGTCATGTGGTCTCCTTCCTCTTCGGGACGTGCAGTCCGTCCCAACTGGTGCGGCCGGGGATGCCGTCGGCGTCCGCGCCGCCGTAGCCGAGCTTGCGCTGCCAGGCGGCGTAGGAGCGGCGGTCGGCTTCGGTCCACTCCGGCCCGGGCCCTTGCCGGTAGCGGCCGCAGCCGACGGCGACGAGGCGCCGGCCCATCGCCGTGACGACGTCGCTGCGACGGCCGGGCCGGAAGAAGGCGGCGCCCGGGAAGGGCTCGTACGTCCGCGCGGGCGGGGTTCCGAGCCGCTTGGCGACGCGCTCCCGCATGGCCGGCAT
This sequence comes from Streptomyces sp. NPDC001902, assembly GCF_042891295.1. Taxonomy (NCBI): domain Bacteria; kingdom Bacillati; phylum Actinomycetota; class Actinomycetes; order Kitasatosporales; family Streptomycetaceae; genus Streptomyces; species Streptomyces sp. NPDC001902. The sequence goes on from NZ_JBIATA010000002.1 coordinate 561,678, forward strand.
CGGGAAGCTCGGATCGATCTTCCGTCTCGTCCATTCCTTGTGCCCGATGACGTGGCCGGCGTTCCAGCCGTGCACCCGGCACAGGGCGACGGCGGTCCTCTCCACGGCCGTCAACTGGGCGGCGGGGTAGGGGTCGCGGCCATCGCCCAGGTTCTCGATCTCGAACCCGTAGAAGTGGGCGTTGCCGTCGACGGCGTCGGCACCTGGCTTCGCGGGCAGCGGGCGGCCGGCGCGGACGGCGTCGTACACGGCGCTCGAACCGCTGCCGGCGTGGTTGGTGCGCCCGTACCCGACCAGGTGCACGGTGCCGTCCTTGGCGATGACGCCGATGCACAGGGGTCCTGGCAGGTCGGCGCGGCCGGTCCGGCACAGCGCCACGCTGTCCCGGCCGGCGGTGTGATGCAGCATCACCCCGTGCACCTGGCCCCAGGCGGCGACGGCGTTGCGGTTGTGGGTGCGCCAGTCGCCGTGTCCGGCGACGGTGACGCCTTCGGCATCGAGAGCGGCCAGGAATGCCGTCGCGGAGACGGGTGTGGCCATGGTTCCTCCTCTGATCGGTGGGACGGTGGGACGGGGGAACTGGGGACGGGGACGGGAACGCCGAAGCCCCGGGCCGCCGTGTGCACGGCGGCCCGGGGCCCGGGGCTCGGGGGCGGACGGTCCTACAGCAGCGGGTCGATCCGGATGAAGCGGGTGTCGAAGCTGGCCGTGCTGGACGCGTTGCCGGAGCGGTAGGCGGGTGTGGCGGTGTAGCCGGTGCCCGCCGTGAGGCCGGTCACGAGGAACTGGCTGGACGACGAACCCCGGCCGGTGTTGGTGACCAGTGCCGCCCGGTCGTCGCTGGTGGCGAGGATCACCGCGTTGTCCGAGGCTCTGCGGACCGTGGCGGACATGTAGGAGCTGTACGCCCCCGAGCTCCACATGTAGGCGCCCACCGTCACGATGACCTGGCCGGAGGCGGGCGCCGTGAAGGCGGCCGCCATGGGGTCGCCGACCGCGTCGGTCAGGGTCTCCGCGTAGGTCGTCGAGTTCGTGGTGCCGCCGTCCACGTTCACCCGGAACACCGGGACGGCTCCCACCGGCGCCCAGACGGTACCGGTGTACTGCACCAGCCGGCCGGGGGTCGTCAGCCAGGCGACCATGCCGGCCACGGGTGCCGTGACCTTGGCGTCGCGCGACGCCGCGTCGGCGAAGCGCATCACGGTACGGCCGTCCACGCCCTCCGCGAGCGCCCTGAGGTTCGCGGGCAGGTCGGCGGCGTCGGTGGCCTGGGGGTAGGGGAGATTGCTGATCGGGGTGTACTGCGTGCTCACGCGGTGGCCTCCGCTGCGGGCTCGGGTACGCCGCCGCCTTCGGCGGTGTACGGGGACGGGGTGGCTTCCTCCTCCTCGCCGGAGCCGTGCGGGAACGGCGGGTCCGGCGGCTCCGGTTCCCCCTCCGGCGGCAGGCCGTCGCTGACCGTGACGGCGACCGGAAGGTCCGGTCCGGGGTCCGCGGCCGCGCCGACGCCGAGGTATCCGGCGAGTTCCGTCGTCACCGTGTCGGCCAGCTGACGGAACTGAACGTCCGTCAGGGTGACGGGGCCGGATCCGGGGGTGTTCTCAGGCATGGGTGCCCTCCTTGATGTCGCGCCAGGTCCGGCCGCCGGCCTTCACCTCGGCGAGGGTCGGGTACGCGGCCGCCACCTGGGCGTACGTCTGCCACACCTCCGCCACCGGCGCTGCCGGGACGTCGGGGGTCAGCCCGGAGTCCGCGGGGACCCCGTTGGGCACGGTCCCGCGCAGGGTCAGGGTCTGCCGCACCCCGCCGGCCGCCGTCGCCCCGGTCTTGATCCCGGTGACCCAGGCCAGGGTGTCCAGTCGGGCGCCGCTGGTGTCGACCAGCCGTACGACGTCGCCGAGCTGGATCCGCGGGTCGGGGAGCACCTCGACGTCGCCGATGACGGGGACGGGGTACTCGCCGGCCTTGCGCATGGCGTCGGCGAGCGACTGCGCGCCCCGCAGGTCCTGCACCCAGTCCGTGGCCTCGGCGGAGTACTCCTGGCGGCCGTGGAACCGTTCGCCGGCACTGCCCGCCACCCAGGAGGTGGCGAAGCGTTCGGCCGGGTCGTCGGCCGGCTTCAGGGTCTCGAGGTGGACGGACGGCTCGCCGGTCTTCGTGACGGTGTACAGCGTCTGCGCGCTGCGGTTGCTGAAGCGCACCACGAGGTAGCCGTCCTCGCGGCGGGTCAGGACGTCGACCGCGCCCTTGACCGCTGTCGCCCCGGCCGCGGGCGATGTCGCGAAGCGCACCGAGGACCCGGAGGTGGTGACGGAGTCGTCATCGGTGAGCGGCGGTCCGATGTCGAACTCCTCCTCGGCCATCACGTAGCTGACCGCGACGGACCGGTTCGCGGGGATCTCCCGGATGGTGCTGTCGTCGTAGACGGTCCCGGTCGCCGCGCCGGTCTTGGACCAGTCCTTGGCGGGCTGGACGCAGTAGTTCCGGCAGGCGTCGATCTCCTCCGTGACGGTCAGCGCGGCGATGTCCCGCACGGTGGTCAGCGTGAGGTCGGCCGCCGTCGGGGGCTGGGCGAACCGGGTGTGGTTGCGCCAGCGGAAGACTCCGTGCTCGTCGAACTCGGCGGTCGCCATGGTCGCCCTGGCGATCTGCGTCAGCACGTCCCACTGCGAGCCCGAGACCCGGGGGACGCAGACCAGCGGGAAGACCGCGTCGTCGAGGACCGCGCCCTTGGTCCAGGTGCCGGACTGGCCGAAGACGCCCGCGGCCGGCATGGCGGCCAGCCCGGAGGTCACCTGCAGCGACTCCACGGCCACGGTGGTGACCAGCCGCACCTGGTCCAGCTCGGCGGACTTCTGGACGCCGGACGGCTGGACGTACGTGGCCGCCGTCCCCAGCAGCTGCGTTCCGTCGGGTGCGGTCAGCCTCGGCTGCACGGTGGGGTACACCGCGGTCCCGGTGCCCGCCGTGTCGAAGAACGCGCCGATGTGCCAGACGCCCCGCTGTGCCCTGATGGCCGGCCATGACCACTCGAAGTACCAGTAGCCCTGGTCCGAGCCCTCGGAGTGGAGGCGGACGGTGCCGGCGACGAAGTCGACGACCAGGCGCAGGGTGCCCGTCGCCGATCCCGTGCGGTTGAGCTGGAGGTGGATCTCCACCGTGTCGCCGATGCCGACGGCGTTGTTGACCCACGCCTCGGCGAACAGCCGGCTGCCCGGCACGGTGACGCGGCTGCGCGGGAACCAGGAGGCCGTCAGGCCCGTGGTCCCCGGCTCCAGCCCGGTGGGCACGAGCGCCATCTCGTGGGGCGCGTCCTGCCTGGTCCAGGTGTAGTTCCGCGGATCGGGCAGCACCTCCGGCTGGCCGTAGGGCGTGGTGAACCCGCCGTGCAGCGTGGCGTGGACGAGGGTGAGCGGCTGCCCCTCGACGAACTCGGGGTAGCGCGCGGGCGGGGAGCTGTGGAGTCCCGCCTGCCGGAGGAGCTCGTCCACGCACCAGGTCGCCGAGGACACCGGGCGCTTCCGGAAGAACCCGATGTACGGCTTCGGCAGGACGGCGGGGCCGCGCAGCCGCTCGGCCCCGTCCAGCGCGGTGACCTTGACGGTGTCGCTGCCGGAGGCCGCGCTGCGGGCCCGGACCGTGCCGCGGAAGGCGGCCAGGTCGTTCCCGCCGAGCCCCGCGGCGTGCACCACGGACTGGCCGGGACGGACGAGGTCTCCCGTGCTCCTGGGCGCCCACGGCGAGTACAGCTGGGGGCCGGACCGGTCGGCTCCGCCCTGCAGGTGTTCGTCCGGGGGGACGGCCGCACCCGAGATCTCGAACTCGGCCTGGGCCGAGGCGCTGCCGGAGAACGCCCGCATCGCCTCCGGCAGGTCGGTCGCGTACGACCGGTCCACGCTCCACGACTGCACCTGGGCGCCGAGGTCCTTGCCGCCGAAGCGGGTGGAGTGGGACGCGGTCCGCTCGCCCTGCGCGAGGGCCGCGCCAAGCGCGTCGTCAGCCCGCTGCACCTGCCACCTCCACCAGGTCGATGCTCACGCCGCGGTACGGCAGCGGCTGGGACGGCACGTCGCTGTACCCGGTGACCGCCATCGCGGGGCAGCCGTCGCCGGGGACGCCGTCGGCGGCGCCGTCGTCGTACGACAGGCAGGCCCCGGCGAGGGCGTAGGTCCCGGCGGCCCCGGGCTTCGCGCAGGGCGTCACGAAGGCCGCGCCCGCCGGCACGGTCCCCGCCACGTAGGCGCCGTTCGCCGACACCGACGACAGGTAGGCACCGGCGGCGTTCTTGAAGTCGAGGTTCACCGCGCACGTCGGCAGGGCGGCGATCGCCGTGGAGGCCCGGAAGGAGATCCGGGTGCCGGGCGCGACGGGGTGGCTGCCCCAGTAGCGGTGGCGCCAGCCGACCTTCGCGGCGGTGTCCGCGGCGGTGAAGGCGAAGACCCCGGGGGAGGCCGGTTCCGTGACGCTCCCCGTTCCGGTGCCCACCACCGGGAGCCACTGGCCGAGCCCTGTGCTCCCCGGCTCGCCCCGGCCGGCCGCCTGCAGCGCGTCCAGCATGTTGGCCGCCGCCGGGTCGAGCAGTGCGACCGGCCCGGCGCCGTCGGTGCGGCGGGCCAGCCGGTCCAGCACCCTGGCCTGCGCGGGCTCCAGCGTGTCCCAGCTCAGCTTGGTCCGGCGGTTGGCGCGCGCGTTGCGCACGACGGTCACCCGGCCGCCGAGCGACGTGAACTCCGACACGCCGAGGTCGGCGCTCCGGTCGAAGCTCCGCGCCGCGCGGTCGATCTCGTACAGCGAACCGGGCGGTCCGATCCACAGGTTCCTGCCCATGTGTCACCTCGTCTCTTGCCGTGAGGGCATGAAAAAGGCCGGCGACACGGTCGCCGGCGTCGAATCCGTACGAAGGGCGGGAGGGGCGCGGCTCAGCGCCGCGCGAGCTGCCGGTTGCCCAGGGCCACGGCCCGCGCGATGGTCTGCGCGTCCACCTGGACGACGACGGGCCGGTCCGCGAGCTTCTCGACGGCCGCCGCCAGCCGCGCCAAGTGCGCCGGCGACCCGCCGCCCGTGCCGAGCATCCGCTCCAGCCTGCTGAGCGGGATGACCGCCTCGGCCTCGCCGCCCTCACCGACCACCGCCAGCGTGCCGCCGCTCCGGGCGGGGACGACACCGCCCTGGGCGAGGGCGGGGATGTTGGGGATCTGCGGGATGTGGATCGAGAAGGACTTGCCACCGATCACCGGCACCCAGCCCGGGATCGACACGTGGACCCGGTTCAACGCGGAGATCATGTGGTTGATGCCGCTGACGTACGCGCGGGGCAGCGCGGTGAAGGCGTTGATGATGCCCTTCAGCACGGACTTGATCGGGCCCGCGTGGGACCTGATGGCGCCGAGGATGGCGTTCCAGGCCCACTTCACGCCCTTGGCCAGGGCGGCGGACACCTTGTCCATGTTGATGAACTGGGAAATGATCGGCGCGAGCAGTGCCATGACGAGCCCGAACGGGTTCGCCGCCATCGCGAGGTTGAGCCCCCGCTGCGCGAGCGAGGCCCCTTTGACCCCCTTGCCGAGGCTCCCCATGGACTTCCCGCCGCGGTCGGCGTTCTTGCCGGCCTTCCCGACGGACTTCTCGACGGCGTCGGACTGCCGCTTGACCTCACGCAAGGCCCCCTCGGCCTTGCCGGAGGCGCCCTTGAGCCTGTCGAGGGAGGCCCTGAACTTGTCGGTGCTCCCGCGGGACTTGCCGAGTGAGCTGTCGGCTCCGACCGCGGACGCTTTCACCTTGTCGAGGCCGGAGCCGCCGCCGGCCGCCGCCGACTTCATTCTGCCGAGCGAGGTGTTCAGCCGGTCCGAGCCGCCGCGGATCCTGTCCAGCGAGGGGCCGGCCCCGGCTGTCGAGGACTGGATCTGCCGTGCGGCCGTGGCCGCTTGGGAAGCCGCGCCCCGAAATCGGGCCAGCGATCCCGCGGCCGTGTTCGCGCTTCGCGAAAGAGACATGGGGACTCCAGGTTGTTTCAGGCCATCTGGCGTGCGGCGCCGTTCAATTCCTTGGTGAGATCACTGAGAGATCTGGACAGGGCGATCGACGCACTCCGCATGGATTTCACTCGCTCCACATCGATGCTTTCCACCGGGGCTCGCACCGCCGGCTCCGCGTTCTTCTTCCGGCGCGGAATTCCGTTCTCGTCGTGCTCGATCCGGACCTTCCCCAAAAGGGAAGCCTTCACTTTGTCCGCGTCAAAGAGCGTGCTGACGGCGAAGCCGCCCACGATCGCCGCGAGTGCCGACCAGGCCGCCACCGAGTCGGCCTTGAAGTCCTGGAGGCCCTTGACCACTTCATCCAATCCGAAGCCGATCGCCTTGGCCCAGTTCTCCGCCTGGGTAGGCTCTTCCTTCGCGTCCTTGAACTTCTGGTCGAGATATTCCTTGGTAAGCCCCCCGCCCTTCTGCTCCTTGAACTTTCCGTCGATGTAAGCCTGGGTGGCAACACCACCCCCCGTCTCGAGTTTGCCCTTTATGTCGGCTACTCGGCTGTACACCTCGTCGATCGAGTGATTCGCCATGACGGCACCTTCCTCGCGGTAATGATGGGCGCCCAGGGGGCACTTGACACACGCAACCGGCAACCCCAGACTGGAGCGTCGTTCATTCGGCAAGCCTTTGAGATTCCCACAAGGGGGGAAATGTACGGCCCGGCGATTCCGGTGTCCGTTCTGTCAGCCTTTGCTCTCTGGCTGTCATTGCGGATCTTCCGAGGGGGGCGCGCGCTGAGGAAGCGCGGGATCCGGACCACGGCAACGTGCGTGAACACGGGAGGCGGCCCGAACGGGAGTGTTCAGCTCATGGTGCAGTTCACCACGGACACCGGTGAAGCCGTTCGGACCAGCATCGGCCCCTTCAATTTCCCACCCGTCCGCACAGGCGGACTTCTTGAAGTGGTCTACGACCCGCAGGAGCCGGTCAACGTCGAGACCCCGGACCGGCTGACGAACGGCAGGGTGGCACTGGCTTTCGTCGTCGGCTCCGCGACCGCGCTCCTCCTCTCGCTGGCGCTGATCGTCTTGGGCTAGTGCTCCGGAGCCCCACGCCGGCTCGTACGTGTCGGTGGACTGCGGACACGGGAGCGCGCCGAGCGCCGTGTGACGGGTCACGGATGGACCGGCCCCTCAGGCGAAGAAACGGATCAACTGCGCGGGCGTGGGGTTCCCGGGAACCGGCGACGGCTCCTCGTCCCCGCCCGGACCGGCCCCGGCGCCCGGGCGTGGGACGGGCCGGGGGTACTCCAGCGCCTCCGCGTCCTCGTCGCGGTTCACGGTGGCGAACATCCAGTTGGCCTCGGCGAGGTGGTCGACCACGTTGGCGAGCAGGTGGTCGCCCACCGACCAGTCGGCGGCCTCCCCGTGGACGCCGCGCAGGGTCGCGCTGTCGCGTGGCAGGTGCCGGACCAGCACCGCGAGCCGGCGGGAGGACAGCCGGCCGCGGTGCCAGTCCAGCAGGTCCACGCCGTAGTGGCGGAGCAGGTCCGCCTCGAGCGCCTCGGCGTGTTCGTCGACGAACCCGCCGAGGCTCAGCCTTCCCCCAGGCCGAGCCCCGTCTCCTTGCCGTAGGCCTCCAGGATGGCCGCGATGTCCTGCATCGTGACCTCGTGTCGGTCGAAGCGCCCGAACTGCCGCTCGCCCAGCAGCAGCTGGAGCAGCCCGTCCACGTCGTTGTCGTCCAGGGCCCGCAGCTCGCGGGCCGTGGAGCGGGTGAGCTCGGTGGGGAGCTCGAAGGTGTCACCGTCGACGGTGAAGGTCCAGGAACGGCCGAGCGCCTCCAGGCGCTGGGCGCGGGCGGCGCTGACGTCGAAACCGGCCATGCTGCATCCCCTCTGAGATGGGTGGGTGGTGTACCGGGACTGTGCGAAAGGGCCCGGGGCCGGTGGCGCGGCGCCACCGGCCCCGGCGGTCGGACGGGGCGTCTACGCGTAGGAGGCGTCCTTCATGAGGATGGTGGCCAGCGGCTTGACGTCGTCCACGGCGAGCGCGGTGAAGGTGACGCCGAGCTTGACCGACGAGGTGCGGTTGAGCGTGATCTCCTCGGTCTCGGTCACCTGGCCGCGCGGGATCACGAAGCGGTACGTGACGTTGGCGCCGTCGCTGAACTCGATGCCCATCGCCTTCTCGTTGAACTTCGGCGCGCCCGCCAGGTCGTACTTCCACTCCGTGCCGGAGGCGGCCACGGCGTCGCCGCCCATGAAGAAGGGCAGGGTGTCCTCGTTGAGCTGCAGCAGCTGGAACTTCACGCTCAGGTCGCGGTCGGAGTAGATGAACCGCGCCGGGCTGACGGACTGCCAGGTCTCGACCGGGTCGAGCTTGTCCTTCTTGTTGAACTTGATGCCGTCGGGCGAGGTGTAGCCGAGGTCCTTCCAGGCGGCCGCCCAGGCGACGACGGTGTCGGCCGGGGCGGCGGTGCCGACGGGGGCGACGAGGATGCGGCCGGTGCCGGCGACGCGGATCTCGGAAGAGTTGTTGCCTGCCATGCTGGACTCCTTGTCGGGGATGCGGACATGACGAAGGCCCCGCCGGACGGCAGGGCCTGATCAGGGGTGGGCGCCTGGGACGCTCAGGCGGGCCGGATGTACAGCCGCGTCGTGGAGTAGTAGCGGTTCGCGGCGGCCCGGTTCCAGTCGGGCAGCCAGCGCGGGCCGTCGGCCTCGACGACGTCGGTGACGACGGCCGTCCCGTAGGTCGTGGCCCGCAGCGCCTGCACGGCGGACCGGGCGGACAGGGCCAGGGTGTGGGCGGCCGTCTTGGTCGGGCCGTAGACCTCCAGGTCGACCAGCGGCTGGTCCAGGTGCGCGTCGTCGATCCAGACCCCTCCCGCGCGGGAGACCAGCACGACCGGCTGGGTGCCGTCGAAGCCGGCGGGCGCGGCGTTGTCGACGGTCGCTCCGGTCAGTTCGGGGCGGGCCTTCAGGAAGTCGACGACCAGCTTCTCCACATCGGGGAAGACGGGCGGACTGGGCAAGGGTTTCTGCTCCCTTCGGACGGTGGCGGCGGCTTCGCGGTGCGAGCGGTGGGCCGCCGTCCAGCACGAAGCGGCGGTCCGTCACCCGGTCCCGGGCACAGCTCCGCCGCTGCATCCATCGTGACTGATTGCGCTCGCGCTCGCAACTTGAATCCTGTCCGCAATGGCTGGATCCGTGGCCCGAAGCGTGCCGCCCGAGGATTGGCGGCACCCGAAAGTGGTGAACACGTGTTTGAAGGACGTCTGGGTCCGGCGACGCTCGACCGCCGCTCGGCACCAGGTCGCAACGGGGAGGGAGTGCCGTGCCAGGCACGGAGGACATGCACGAACCGGTGGAGCACCGGGCGCGGGAGCGCACGCAGGAACACGCACAGGAACAGACCCGGCCGGCCGCTCCGCCAGCCGCCCGGACGCTGACGGAGGAGGAGGCCCGAGGGCTCATCGAGGAGATCGTCCAGGCGTGCCTGCCCGAGGGTCTCGTGGCGGTCACCCGCTCCCACCTGGAGGAAATCACTCTGCGCGCCTACGCCCACGGCTGGCAGGACGCGATGGGCCAGTACGAGGAGGAAGCCGAGACGGAGCGGGAGGACGGCGTCGCCCGTCCCCGGCCGGGGGACTTTCCACGGCTCGTGAGCCCGGCGGCCGACACGGCGTCCGCCCCGCCGGGACCGGCACCGGCTTCCCGGCCGCGGCGCCCGCGCCGTCCGCCCCGGGGTCTGCCGGGGGCGGGCATGACCTGAGGCCGGCCGGTCCCCGGACATGACGCCGCCCCGCGCACCTCCTCGGGTACGCGGGGCGATGCAGGGAGTTGTCGTGACGTCAGGCGCACCGCGTGGGCGCTTTCCGGCCACGCGCCACCCGCTCGGCGGCGAACACGTCCTCCAGCCGGTACAGGCTCGCCCGGCCGCTGCGGCCGGCCGCGGCCAGGTGCCCGAGCTGCACCCACTTGCGGACTGTGGCCGGGACGACCCCCGTCTCCCGTGCGGCGGACTCGCCGTTGATCAGCGTCGGGCCGGGGTACCGCGCGCCGTTCACACGGCCTCCCGGTCCACCAGGCCGGCGATCGCCGCGGGATCCAGGGGAAGTTGCCCCCATGCGGTCTCGGCCCAGGTGTGACGGTGCGCCGGGTCGTCCGCGCAGCCGCAGTCCTCGTCGGTGCAGCGGCACCCGGGGTTCACGCAGAGCACGGCCCTGCGGGCGGGAAGGGCCCGCAACGAGACCGAGTCGCACCAGGGGCAGCGTCCGTCCACCCGGACCAGGACCTCGGTCTCCCCCAGCACCGCACCGCAGCGGCGGGCCATGCGCCGGCATTCGTCGAGGACGTGCGCGGCCAGGACGGGATGCTCGGCGACCCGGTCGAGCAGGCCCGCGATCCGGCCCAGCCGCTCGGGGACGGGGGCGCGGCGGGCACGGCCGAGGCCGAGCTTGTCCCGGACGGCCTCCTCCAGTTCGACGACGCCGTCGGTGATGTCCCGCAGGGCGTCGGACACATGGAGCCGCAGCGGTGCGGCGCCCCCGCCGAGCACCCACTCGCGGTCGGTCCGCTCCTCCCGGTCGCGTTCCGCGAGCGACCGCAGCGCCTGCGGTGTGAGGGGGTCCCTGGACGCGGCCGAGGAGCCGGGACTGCCGGGAACGAGTTCGCGGACGAGCTCGGGGAACTGGCGCCGGAGGATGTCGAGCCACCGGACGGCCCGGGCGGTGTGCTCGGTGGCGAGGTTGCAGGTCACTTGACGATTCCTTTCGTTGCGGACGGCGGTCCCGGGACTCACGCGGACAGGCCGGGCGCCGGCGCCGGCGCGATCACCCGGCCGTTGCGCCACAGGCGGCCCGCGCAGACGCCGTCGAACCAGTTGTGCTCGGGGTCGACGACCTCCTCGCACACCGCGCGGATCGGGCACCGGCCGCAGGCGAGCAGCGCCGGCAGCGCCTCCCGGGCGTGCCGGGCGAAGACCACGGAGGGCGGCAGACCGGCACAGGCGGGGGCTTGCGGGGGCTGAGGTTCACAGGGGGAACGTAAGGACACGACGGTCGGACCCTCCGACGGTTGACGTTGTGAATTCGAACATACTTTCGCATGTTGCGAACGCGCACGCAACAAATTTGTTCCCGGCGCAGGCCTGTGACACATACCTTCGGAATATGCCCGGCACCCCGTGGACCTGGGCGTCCTGAACACGGGATCTTCACCGATGCGATCGCGCAACGGTACATTTCGTGCGCGCACGCTGGTTATCGTGAAGAAGCGAGAGGGAGGAGCCCCACAGGTGCCGAGCGATGCCGACCACATCGAAGACTTCGCCGACTGGATCGAAGGCCTCATGCGCGGCCGGGGGTACGACATCGACAGCCCGCGCGGGGGCGGCAAGTCGAAGCTCGCGGACGACGCCGGGGTGCACCGCGCCGCCATCACACGGCTCCTGCAGCGGCAGAGCATGCCGGATCTGGAGACGATGCGCGGGCTCGCCCGTGCGCTCGGCATCCCCGTGCGCGACGTGCTCGTCCGGTCGGGCAAGCTGAGCGAGGACGACCTTCCCCGGCCGGACGTCCACGCTTCGGGCGCCGGCCCCGCGGGACCCCGGATGACCGCCGCGCAGGCGGCGGACGCCCTGGGCATCCCCGAACATCTGAAGGCGGCGTTCATCCAGGTGACGGAGCAGTTCACGCGCCCCGACCGCGCCGCGGACCTGGGAGCGGGGGACCGCGCGACGGGCTGAGCGTCAGTTGCGGGCGACCCAGACCTGGTTGAGCTGCTCCTGGTAGTAGAAGGAGGTCAGCCCGAACGCGGGGGCCAGCAGCAGCCCCTTGAGGCCGGAGACCGTGTCGTGGAGGCCCGCGCGGCGCTGGGCGCGGGCGATGCGGCAGCCGGTGTTGTAGAGCGAGACGACGGCGGGCACGAGCAGCAGCGCGCCCAGACTGACGGCGAGCACCGCGAGGGCGGGCCGGACCTTGATGCCGGGGTCGAACTCCCGCAGTTCCTTGTTGGCCCGGTAGTACCAGACGAGCCAGTACACGCCGAAGGTGAGGGGCCCCAGGAGCCAGACGGCCCCGGGGCGGCGCATGTCGCCGGACGGCGTGGCGAGTCCCACGCCCCCGGAGACGGGGAAGCCCGGGAAGGGTCCCCGCGGGTAGGGGAGGGTCCGGTAGCGGTCCTCGTCGAACATGCTGCCCCCAGGTCGGGCCTTCGGCCGTGGACGGAGCGGTTGCGTGCCGAAGAGAAGGTAAAGCTACTCGGCGGTTCGGCGGCCTGTCAGCGGGGAACGCTCACAAATTTCGCACAGGATGTCGGATCTTCCCGGATCCTGTGTTCAGCCGTCCTCCGCCACCACCATGACGCGTCGCAGCAGGTCGGAGAGGTACCGGCGTTCGTCGGCGTCGAGGGTCCCCAGCAGCCGGTACTCCTCGTGGCCGAGGACGTCCATGGCGCCGAGCCAGGTGGCGCGGCCGTCGTCGGTGAGCTCGACGTCGACGCGCCGGCGGTCGGCGGTGGAGTGGGTGCGCCGGACGTGGCCGCGGGCCTCCAGCGCGTCGAGGCGGCCGGTGACGGACGCGGGGGCCAGGTCGAGGTCCGCGGCGAGTTCGGACGGGGCGGCGCGGCCGCCGCGCCCGGCGAGGGCGTGCAGGGTGTCGAACTCGTGCCGCTGCAGGCCGAAGTCGACCAGCGACTGTTCGCGGACCTTGCGCAGGTGGCTGGTGACGAGCTTCATGCGGGTGACAGCGCCCTCGATGTCGGGGTCGAGGTCCGGCAGGAGGGGCAGCCAGCGCTCCACGTGCCCGTCGGTCCAGTCCCGTTCCACCGGGGCTCCCACGGTGCCGGAGTCGGCGTCTGCATCCATGGCCGAATCCTACGGCGCAGTATATTTCGATGGCGAATGATTCGGCACCGAAATACATTGCGGTGCCATGACACCCACGCATCCCCTCCGGCTCCGCGGCTTCCGGCTGCTGTTCGCCGGACGCACGCTGTCCCTGCTCGGCGACGGGGTCGTGCCCGCCGCACTGGTCATCGCCGTGACCAGGGCGACCGGCGACGTCTCGGCCCTCGCCCTCGTCCTGGCCTGCGCAATGGTGCCCAAGCTGCTGCTCCTGCCGCTCGGAGGGGTGGTCGCGGACCGCTTCGACGCCCGGCGCGTGGCGCTCCTCACCGACCTCGTACGCTGCGCCGCCCAGCTCTTCGTCGGGCTGGAACTGCTCGGCGGCGACCCGTCGCTGGCGCCCATCGCGCTCGCCGAGGCGGTGGGCGGCACCGCCTCGGCCTTCGCGATGCCGACCCAGTCGCCGCTGGTCGCCGGCACGGTGACCGACGGGGCGGCACGGCAGCGGGCCAACGCCCTGATGGGCGTGGCGAACAGCGCGACCCGGCTGTGCGGCCCGGCCCTGGCCGCGGCGCTGATCTGGGCGGCCGGGCCGGGCCTGGCCTTCGTGCTGGATGCGGCCTCCTTCGCGGTGAGCGCCGCGCTCCTGGCGGTGCTGCGGATCGAGCGGACGCCGCTGCCGCGCGCGTCGATGCTCGCGGACCTCAAGGAGGGCTGGAGCGAGGTCCGTTCCCGCGACTGGTACTGGACGAGCCTGGTCGCGCACGCCGTGTGGAACGGAACCGCCGCGGTCCTGACCACCCTCGGTCCGGCCGTCGCGATCCACCGGCTCGGCGGCGAGGGCGTGTGGTTCTGGGTCCTGGAGGCCGGGGCGGTCGGCCTCGTCCTCGGCTCCCTGCTGGCCGCGCGGGCCCGTCCCCGCCGTCCCGTGCTCGTGGCCAACCTGGGCCTGGCGACGTACGCGCTGCCGCTGGTCCTGCTGGCCGTCGCCGCACCGGCCCCGCTGCTCGTCGCGGCGTACGGCCTGGCGCTGGCCGCGCTCGGCTACCTCAACCCGGTCTGGGAGACGGTCGTCCAGCAGCAGGTGCCGCCGCGGGCACTGGCCCGGGTGACCTCGTACGACTGGCTGCTGTCGCTCGCCGCGATGCCCGTGGGCTACGCGCTGGCCCCGCTCGCCGCGAACCTGTGGGGCTCGGCGGTCCCGCTGGCGGTGTCGGCGGCGCTGGTGGCGGCCGCCTGCCTGGCGACCGCAGCGGTGCCCGCGGTGCGGGCGATCGGGACCCAGGTCCCCGCGGAGCCGGCCGTGCCCGCTCCATCGGCCGACCGGACGGCGAAGGGCTGACGGCGGAGGGCCGGCGGCGGAGGGCCGCGGCGTACCCGCCCCACGGCCCCTGCGGGCCACCGCACTTGTCGCTTGAACATGTTCAAAAACAGGTCTACAGTCATCGGCAACGGGTTTTGAACACGTTCGAAAAGGGTGGGACCCATGGACCTCACGGTCGTCGCATACGTCATCTACCTGCTCGTCAGCGTCGCGCTGACGGTGTGGGTGGCCCGGACCCTCAGCCGGGCCGGCAAGGTCTTCCTCGAAGACGTGCTCCACGGCAACGAGAAGCTGGCCGACGCCGTCAACCACCTTCTGGTGGTCGGCTTCTACCTCGTGAACCTCGGCTTCGTGGCGCTGTACCTGAAGAACGCCGACCGGGTCGGGAACGCCCGCGAACTCTTCGAGGCGCTGTCGGTCAAGCTCGGTGTCGTCCTGCTCGTCCTCGGGGTGCTGCACCTGTGCAACGTGTACGTCCTCAACAAGATCCGCCGCCGGGGCGTCATGGACCGCGAGCAGATCCCGCCCGTCCGCCCGCAGGGCTGGACCGCCCCCGCGCAGCCGGGCGCGTGACGGCGATGGACCGCACCCCAGCGACCGGGGCCGCTCCGGCGGCCCCGGTGCCGGTCCGCCTGCTGACCGTCCTGTACGACCCGGACTGCTCGCTCTGCTCCTTCGTCCGCCGCTGGCTGGAGCGCCAGCGGCAGATCGTGCCGCTGGACCTCGTCCCGGTCGGCTCCGACGAGGCCCGCCGCCGCTTCCCGGAGCTGGACCACGCCGCGACCCTGCGCGAGATCACCGTCGTCGGGGACTCCGGACAGGTCTACCGCGACGACGCCGCCTGGCTGGTCTGCCTGTGGGCCCTGGCCGAGTACCGGCCGATGGCCCACCGCCTCAGCACCCGCGCCGGAGCGCCCGTCGCCCGGGCCGCCGTGCTCGCCGCCGCCCGCTACCGCGAGGCGCAGTGGGGCGGCGGGGCCGCCGCGACGGGCTGGGGCGGCCGGGTCCACCCCAGCGGCGAGGGCTGGTCCTACGACCCCAAGGACGGCTGGACGCACCGTGCCCCGGGCGCCGTCCCGGACGCCTGCGCGGACGGCTGCGCCCCGCCCGGTTAGGCTCACGGACGTGGAAGAAGCACCCCCCGGCACGACCCCCGGGGCACCCCGGCCCCCCAAGAGCGAGCAGACGCGCGCCCTGATCCTCGAGACGGCCATGCGGCTGTTCGAGGAACGGGGTTACGACAAGACGACGATGCGCGCCATCGCCAAGGAGGCCGGGGTCTCGGTCGGCAACGCCTACTACTACTTCGAGGGGAAGGAACACCTCGTCCAGGGCTTCTACGACCGCCTCGCCGCCGAGCACGCGGCCGCCGTCCAGGGCCTCCTGGACGGCGGCGGGGACAGGGACCTGGCGGTGCGGCTGCTCACCGTCATGACCTCCTGGATCGACGTGGCACGCCCCTACCACCAGTTCGCCGCGCAGTTCTTCAAGAACGCCGCCGACCCGGCGAGCCCGCTCAGCCCCTTCTCCCCCGAGTCGCACCCGGCCCGCGACGCCGCCATCTCCATCCACGAACGGGTGCTCTCCGGCTCCGACATCAAGGTCGACGCCGAACTGGCCGAGGTGCTGCCCGAGCTGATGTGGATGTACCAGATGGGCATCGTCGTCTACTGGGTCTTCGACCACTCCCCCGACACCGAGCGCACCCGCCGGCTGGTCGCGCGGACCGCTCCACTGGGCGCGCGGATCCTCAGGCTCTCCCGCTACCGGCTGCTGCGGCCGATCGTGCGTGAGATCCGCGAGCTGCTCTCGGAGTTCCTCTTCCGGCGCTGAGCCGGCCCGCCGCTCCACCTCCCCCACCGGTCGTACGGAGCACCCCCGTCAGCCCACGGCGGGCTCGGCCAGCACCGCCCAGACCGTCTTGCCGTACCGGCCGCGCTCCCGGACGCCCCAGGTGTCCGAGAGCGCCTGCACCAGCCGCAGACCGCGCCCCGACTCGTCACCGTCCCCCGCGTCGCGCGGCACGGGGCGGGACTGCGCATCGCCGTCGGAGACCTCGACGACGCACGAACCGTCGCTGTGGACGGTCACCGCCACCTCGAACTCCCGCTCCAGGAGCGGACTGTGCCGTACGGCGTTGGTCGCCAGCTCCGACACGACCAGGACGACCGAATCGACGGTCCCGCCCTCCTGCTCCCAGCCCTCCAGGTGGTCACGTACCCGGTGCCGGGCCAGCCCGACCGACGTCGGGTGCCGGGGCAGCCGGAACGCACTGCGCCTCATCAGGTCACTCTCCCCATGAGCGAACGCCCCCCTTCCGTTGCGCCATCCCTTACCAGTTTCGGCGCGGGGAATGCGCTCCGTGTCGGATTGTTCCCACTCGGTGAGAACTTTCCGGCCACATTCAGGCGCGCGGTGAGGCGAGGGTCACGATCGTGATGTCCGAGGGCGCGCCCACGCGGACCGGCGGGCCCCAGGCCCCCGCGCCACGGGTCACGTACAGCTGGGTGTCGCCGTAGCTCTCCAGGCCGGCCACCGTGGGATTGGCCAGTTCCGCGATGTAGTTGCCGGGCCACAGCTGCCCGCCGTGGGTGTGTCCGGACAACTGCAGGTCGACGTGGTGCCGGGCCGCCTCGTGGATCATCACCGGCTGGTGGGCGAGGAGCACGACCGCCCGCGCGGTGTCCCGGTCGCCGAGCGCCTTGGTGTAGTCGGGGGCGTGGTCGTGGTCCGCGCCGCTGATGTCGTTGACCCCGGCCAGGTCGAAGCCGGCGAGTTCGGTGCGGGCGTTCTCCAGCGGGTGGACGCCCAGGTCGCGCACGAAGTCGATCCAGGGTGCGGCCCCGGAGAAGTACTCGTGGTTGCCGGTGACGAAAAAGCTCCCGTCCCGCGCCCGGAGCCGGGCCAGCGGCTCCGCCGCGGCGCCCAGTTCCGGCACCGAGCCGTCGACCAGGTCGCCGACGATGGTGACGAGGTCCGGGCGGGCCCCGTTGATCGTGTCCACGATCCGCTGGGTGTGCGCCTTGCCGAGGATCGGGCCCAGGTGGATGTCGCTCACCACGGCGATCCGGTAGCCGTCCGCGCTCGCGGGGAGCTTGGCGAGCGGCACGGTGACGTACTTCAGGCGCGGGCCGCGCAGCACTCCGTACGTGCCCTGGCCGACCGTCACCCCCGCGGCCACGGCCGCCGCGGCACCGACCGTACGGGCGACGAACAGACGCCTCGTCTGCCCGGCGGGTGCGGGCTCCGGCCGCGGCCCGGGATCCGCGGTGTCCAGCCCGGCCGGCTCGGCGGCCCCGGCCCCGGCCTCCCGCACGCCCCGGGACCGGTCCCTGCGTTCGAGCGCGCCCCGCAGCAGCGGCCGTACGGCCTCACCTGCCAGTACCGCCAGCGTCAGGTACAGCAGCACCGCCAGCCACAGGTAGCCCGGCCAGGCCAGCCAACGCTCGGCCGCCAGCGGCAGCGCCCGCCCGCCGACCAGCGCGCCCAGGCTCAGCAGCGGCAGGACGACCGCCAGGACCGTCCCCGTCCGCCGCCACCAGCCCCCGGGCGCGGACACGTCGCGGACCAGCCGTCGCCACAGGTAGTAGTGCACCCCGCCGAGGAGGGCCAGGACGGCCGCGACGACGGCGACCACCACGAGGATCACCGGGCGGCCCGCAGCGCTCTCAGACCGCGGACGCCGAGGACGCCGATCGCGGTGCCCAGCACGAGGGAGGTCACCGCCAGCGTCAGGTGCACCCAGAAGTACGTGGTGGGCGAGCCGTGGTCACCGCCCTCGAAGGCGAGCCCGCTGGCGTCCTTCCACAGGTTCTTGACGAACGTCGTCCATACGATCCAGCTCCACACCCCGAAGGCGGTCAGGAACCAGGACACGGGGCGGCTGAGCTTCATGCGACCAGTATGCGGGCCGCCGTGCGGCCCCCTCCCCCGGGGTCGTCCCGCCGCCCGTACCGCGGGCCGCCGCCCAAGACGCCCGTGGGCACCGCCCGGTTGCACATCCGGGACGTGGGATCGGTCACGGCCCGATCGGCCCCCCACGCCTGCCGCAGGTCCCGGACGGCCTGTAACTTCTCATCGTGCCGAACTCCTCCCCCCGCGCCGCGCGCCGTTCCGCCCTGGTGCTGTCCGCCCTCGCACTCGCCGGTGGTACGGCCCTGACCGCCGCGCCCGTCGCGCACGCGAAGACCCCGTCCCCCTCCGCGACCCCGACGCCGCCCGCGCAGATGTCGACGGTCGGCGGGGAACGGCTGGGACAGCCCGGCACCCAGGTCAGCCCGCTGACCGGTGCTCCCGCCCTGCCCGAGAAGCTCACCTCGCGGTCGTGGATCGTCTCCGACGCCGAGACCGGGCAGGTGCTGGCCGCCCACAACGCGCATTGGGAGCTGCCGCCCGCCAGCACGCTCAAGATGCTGTTCGCGGACACGGTCCTGCCGAAGCTGGACAAGTCGCAGACCTACCAGGTGCAGCCCTCCGACCTCGACGGCGTGGGCGCGGGCAGCAGCCTCGTGGGCATCAAGGAGAACCTCAGCTACACCGTCCACGACCTGTGGCTCGGTGTCTTCCTGCAGTCGGGGAACGACGCCGTCCACGTCCTGTCCTCCATGAACGGCGGCGTGGACGCGACCGTCCTGGAGATGCAGCGCAAGGCCGAGGACCTCCAGGCGGACGACACCACCGTGATCTCCCCCGACGGCTACGACATGCCCGGCCAGGTCTCCTCGGCGTACGACCTGACCCTCTTCGCCCGCGCCGGACTGCAGAACGCGGACTTCCGCGAGTACTGCTCCACCGTGCGCGCCAAGTTCCCCGGCGAGTGGAAGACCGTCAAGGGGAAGAAGGGCAAGAAGGGCACGAAGAAGCGCGGCTCCTTCGAGATACGGAACACCAACCGGCTGCTCTCCGGCGACTACGACCTCGCGACCTACGACGGCATCGCAGGCGTGAAGAACGGCTACACCACCAAGGCGGGCAACACCTTCACCGGTGTCGCGCAGCGCGGCGACCGCACGCTGCTGGTGACCGTCATGCACCCCGGCGAGGGTCACAACATGGCCTACAAGGAGGCCGCGAAGCTGCTCGACTGGGGGTTCCAGGCGGACGGCATGGTGACCCCCGTCGGCACCCTGGTGCCCCCGAAGTCCGCCATCGCGTCGGCCTCGCCCTCACCCTCCGCCTCCCCCAGCAGGCAGGCGCGGGCCCAGGCCGCCCCGCACGCCTCCTCCGGTCGCGGCGGGGCGTGGACCGCCCTCGCGCTCGCCGGCGGCTCCGTCCTGGTCGTCGCCGCCCTGGCCTTCCTCGTACGGCGCCGCTGGCCGCTGCCGCAGCGGACGTCGACGGCAGCCATCCCCGCCCCGACCAAGCCCGGCGACGACGCGCCCGCGAAGACCGCCGAGGCGGACACGGAGACGGACGCCGGAAAGGCGGACGCCGAGAAGGCCGACGCCGCGACGGCGGAGGAAGGGCCGAAGGAGGCCACCGAGAAGGCGGACGAGGCCAAGGAGGCGGCCGCGGAGGAGGAAACCGAGCGGGAGACGCCCGCGCCGCAGGACGAAGCCACGGCGGACCGTCCGGCCTGACCGCCGGCCGACGTGGCCTGATCCGTCACGTCCCGCTTCGCCGGCCGGCGGCGCCCCACTAAGGTCGGCCCGAGCCGGAAGATCGTTCCCGTCGGTCCTGCGGCCGGACTGCGGCCGGTGGCTCCCGCCTCCGGCCGCAGTCGTGTCGTGCCACGCGCACATGCCCCCGGCCCGGGGGGCGCTCGACGGCGCACGTGCGGCTCGTGCGCCCACCCCGCTGCGACCGCCCCCTGCCACGCGGGCCGCCCTGCCGGTACCCAGGAACCAGGCAAAACCGGTACGGGAGGGGAACACGCCATGGGCATGTTGTCGGTCTTCGGGCTCGTCCTGGGTCTCGTCGCGGTCGCCTACTGTCTCCGCTCGGCACTCCGGGCCAAGACCCCCGCCGGACGCGCCGGATGGTTCATGGCCGCCCCGGCGGCCGTGCTCGCCGGGGTCTACCTCGTGGGCTACATCCTCGTCACCGTGCTGGTGCTGGCCGCCGCATGGTTCACCGTCGCCCACTTCCTGCGCTGAACCGATGAGTTCCCGGCGGCCGGCCGGTCCACCTCCGCGTACACCCGACACCGGAGGAGACCACGATGACCGCCACCACCACGACCGCCCCGTCCCGCGACCACAGCCGGGCGAACACCGCCGTGTGGGCGCTGCAGATCCTGCTCGCCCTGTTCTTCGCGCTCGCCAGCGCCACGCCGAAGCTCATCGCGCACTCCTCGGCCGCCGAGAGCTTCGACACCATCGGCTACGGCAGCTGGTTCATGTACCTCATCGGCGCCCTCGAACTCGCCGGTGCCATCGGCCTCGTCGTCCCGCGCCTGGCCGGGATCGCGGCGGTGGCCTTCATCGGACTGATGGCCGGCGCGTTCACCTTCCAGGTCGTCTACTTCGACGGCGAGAACGCGGCCACGCCCGTCGTCATCGCAGCCCTGATGGGCGTCATCGCCTGGCGTCGTCTGCGCCGCGCGTGACCGCGTACGCCACGAAGTCCGCCCACGCGCCCGGCGTGAACGTCAGCCGGGCCCCGACCCGGTCCTTGGAGTCCCGCACCAGGACCGCGCCGCGGCCGAACGCGACCTCGACGCAGTTGCCTCCGCCGGTATCGCTGTGGGTGGACCTGAACCACGTCAGCTCGCCGGTCATGGCCGCAGCTCCTCCGCGAGTTTCCCGATGTACGCTTCCGACTCCTCCGGGCCAAGGGCCCGCCGGAGGATCATGGCATGCCGCTGGGCGATGATGCTGACCTTCTCCGAGTCCGAGTGCAGCACACCGGTCTCGTGCCCCTCGACGTAGGCGAGGTGGAGGTGTTCCGCTGTCTCCAGCAGGACGAAGGGGCCGTTGAGGCCCGGATGTGCCCCGCCGAAGGGCATCGCCTGGATGTCCACGTTGCGGCGGGCCCCGGCCTCCAGCAGGCGCTCCAACTGCCGGACGTGCGCCTCCCCGCCGCCCACGGGGTACCGCAGCGCCGCTTCCCCGATCGTGAAGCTGAACGCCCTTGTCTGCTTGTCCAGTAGGGCCTGCCGCGCCATCCGTGCGGCCACGCGTTCCTCGATGGTCTCGTCGTCCAGCGGGGGCCAGTGGGCGCGGAACAGCGCGAGCGCGGTCTCCTCGGTCTGGAGCAACCCCGGGATGAACTGGGGCTCGTACGTGTTCAGCGCGATCGCCTCGGCCTCGTAGCGCATGAAGTCCCGGGCGTACGACAGGAACCGCTCGGGTTTGAGGAACGCCTCCGCCGCCGTGAGTTTGCCCTGTGCCCCGCACAGCCCGTCGGCGATCTGGAGCAGCCGCTGGGTCGGGCGGCGTCGCCCCTGCTCCATCGACTTGACGGTCTCGTAGCCGTACCCCGCCTCGTCGGCCAGTTGCTCGCGCGTGACGCCGGCGTGTTCGCGCCAGAGCTTGACCTGGTTGCCGCAGTACCGCCACGCCATCGGGGGCGGGGACACCTCACTGGCCACTCGGGTACAACCACCCTCCGTACTCGCGCCGCTACTCCCGACGGTACGCCACGACCTGCACTTTTGAGCCATGGACGAGACAACTCCCCCTGCCGAGTGGTGGTTTTCGCGCCACCCGCGCAGCGTCGGGCGGGCGCGGGCCAGGCTGCGGGAACAGGCCCTCGTGTGGGGCCTCGGCGCCGAGGCGACGGACACCGCGGTCCTGCTGCTCAGCGAGTTGATGGGCAACGCCGTCCGCCACGCGCGGGTCCCACCGGACCGGCGGATCGCCGCTCGCGCCGCCCTGGCCTCGGGGACCCTGCGGGTGGAGGTCTGCGACGCCGGCGACGACCCGCCCGTACCGCGGCAGGCGTCGGCGACGGACGAGTCGGGACGCGGGCTGGCGCTCGTGGAGTTGCTCGCCGACGCCTGGAACGTTCAACCTCGGCCGTACGGCATCGGTAAAACGGTCTGGTTCGAACTCAGAGTGACAAAACCATCCGTAAACAGTAGTGACCAGTGGCCTGATCTCGACGTAGGGTTCGCGCCATGGACAGTGACCTGGGACTCCTGAACGTCATCGACGTCGAGGCGACGTGCTGGGACGGCGAGCCGCCGCAAGGCTCGGTGAGCGAGATCATCGAGATCGGGCTGACCGTCGTGGACCTCGTCGCGGGCGAGCGCGTCGCCCGCCACCGCGTCCTCGTACGGCCCGCGCGCTCCGCCGTGAGCCCCTTCTGCACGCAACTGACCGGCCTGACGCAGGCCGAGGTGGACTCGGGCCTGGACTTCACGGACGCGTGCAAGCTGCTCGCCGTCGAGCACCGGGCGGGGTCGCGGGCGTGGGCGAGCTGGGGCGACTACGACCGTCACCAGTTCAACCGCCAGTGCCGGGCGACCGGTACGACGTACCCCTTCGGCAGCCGGCACATCAACGTCAAGACGCTCTTCACCCAGGCCCACCGCCTCACCAAGCGCCCCGGCATGGCGGAGGCGCTCCGGCTCGTCGGGCTGCCCCTCGAAGGCCGCCACCACCGCGGCGAGGACGACGCGTGGAACATCGCCGCCCTCGTCGTGGACCTGGCGCGCCGGGGCGCCTGGCCTGCGACGCCGGCCTACTGACGGCCGGGCCCTTCCGCGTCGTCAGGCAGTCTCGGGCCGCTCGGGCCGCTGGGGCCGCGCGTGCTCCGGCCCGCCCGGCCCACCCGGCTCGTCCTTGCGGGCGGCGGCCGCTTCGGCGCTGTGCGGGGTGGCCGTCCAGGCCGCGCAGTACAGCAGCAGCTTCGCCGTGAAGTTGATCCACAGCAGCAGCGCGATGGGCACCCCGAAAGCGCCGTACATGCTCTTGGTGGCCACGCTCTGTAGGTAGCCGCTGATGAGCAGCTTCAGCACCTCGAAGCCGATCGCGCCGATGAGGCTCGCCACGACGACGTCGCGGCGGTTCGGGGTGACCCCGGGCAGCAGGGTGAGCAGGTAGGCGAGGATCAACAGGTCCACGAGGACGGCGATGCAGAAGCCCGCCACCGACAACAGGGCCCGCCCCGGACCGTGTTCGTCGAGGCCGATGGCGTCGCCGAGACGGCCGACGGCCGTCCCGGCGAGGGCCGAGCAGGCGACGGAGAGCAGGGCGACGACACCCAGGCCGACCAGGACGCCGAAGTCCTTGAGCTTCTGGACGAAGGGGTTCTCGGGCTCGTCGTCCTTGTGCCAGACCGCCCTGAGGCAGTCGCGCAGGGCGCCGACCCAGCTGACGCCGGTGACGACCAGCAGGACGGCGGCGATGGTGCCCACCGTGCCCGCGTTGTCGACGAGCCCACCGATGTTGAGCTGGTCGGCGATGCCGGGGACCTGCTCGGCCAGCTTGTCCTCGAGTTCCTTCAGCCGGCCGGGGGACAGCAGGGCCGCGCCGACGGCGGCGCCGACCGTCAGCAGCGGGAAGAGCGCGACGAAGCTGACGAAGGTGATGGCGGCGGCGAGCCGCGTCCAGTGCACGTCCTCCAGATGTTCGTACGTGCGCCAGGCGTGGGTGCGCATGAGCCGCGCGATCCACGGTCCGACCACTGGGAGCCGAGTCAGCCATTCCATACCGCGCGCCTACCCTCCGTCACGACGTGCACTCTAGGTGGCGGTCGTCGTCGCGGTGGTGATCGCGTCCAGGACACGCTCCGTGTCGGCCTCGGATGTACGCCAGTTGCTGAAGGCCGCCCGCACGGCGGGCACGCCGTGGAGGACCGTCGGGGTGAGGAAGGCCTCCCCGGAGGCGGCGACGGCGCGGACGAGCGCGTCGACGCGCCCGGGTGTCGGGTCGTCGGCCAGGGTGAAGCAGACGACGTTGAGCCGGACGGGGGCCAGCAGCCGCAGACGGGGGTCGGCCTCGATGCGCTCGCCGAGGCGCCGGGCGCAGGCGGCGTTGCGTTCGACGACCTCGCGGTGGCCCTCGCTGCCGTAGGCGGTGAGGGAGAACCAGGCGGCGAGGGCCCGCAGCCGGCGGGAGTTCTCGGGGGTGAGGTGGAGGAAGTCCGGGTCGGGGAGGGACGGCAGGCCCAGGTAGGGCGAGTCGTTGTGGAAGACCCGGACCTGGAGATCCTGGCGGCGGGTGAACTGGACGGCGGCGTCGTAGGGCACGTTCAGCCATTTGTGGAGGTCGACGCAGACGGAGTCCGCGGCGTCGATCCCCTCGGCGAGGTGCGCGTACGCGGGTGACAGCGCGGCGAAGCCGCCGAACGCGGCGTCGACGTGGAGCCAGAAGTCGTGGCGCTCCTTCAGGGCGGCGATCGCGCGCAGGTCGTCGAAGTCGACGGTGTTGACGGTGCCCGCGTCGGCGACCACGACGGCGGGGCGGCCCTCCAGCGACTCCAGCGCCGCGGCGAGGCGGCCGACGTCCACCGCCTCGCGGCCACCGGGCAGCACCGGTACGCGGGTCAGGGACGACCGGCCGAGGCCGAGCACGGACAAGGCCTTGCCGATGCTGGAGTGCGGGGTTCCGGACAGCACCGTCACCGGGCCGAGCGCGGTCAGCCCGTCGCGGGACACGGACAGCCCCCGCCGTTCGCCGAGCCACTCGCGCGCCACGGCGAGGCCCACGGTGTTGGAGACGGTCGCACCGGTGACGAAGGCACCGCTGTGCTCCGCGCCGAGGCCGAGCATCGCGCGGAGCCAGCCGACGGTCTCGCGTTCCAGGGCGGCGGCGGAGGAGTCGCCGCCCGCCGAGACGTTCTGGTCGTAGGTACTGGTGAGCCAGTCCCCCGCGACGGCGGCGGGGGTCGCTCCCCCGGTCACGAAGCCCAGGTAGCGCGGTCCGGCGCTGCCCGAGAAACCGGGTGCCCAGCGCTGCTCGAAGAGCGCGAGCGCGCCGTCGGCGCCGGTCCCGGTGACGGGGAGGGGCTGCGGCTCGGGTGCGGGCCCGGGGCGGGCGGCCGGCCGGTCGTCGACGGCCGCCAGCTCACGGGCGGCCAGGTCCCTTACCGCCTGGAGGAGTTCGGGGAGGTGTGCGCGGTCCGCGGCGAGTGTGGGGTGCATGGCGGCAGCGTAGGCGGGCGGTCGTGCGCGGCTCCGCCCGGCGGGCTCACGCGTGCGGTGGTCCTCCCGCGGGAGCCGGGCTGAGCGGCTCGCACGCACCGGGCTGGTGCGGCACGAGGGGATGCCCGGCGCCGCCGAAGGGGTAGTCCCGCACACTGCGCCAGACGCCCTCGTCGTCCTGCTCGTACAGCGAGAAGCAGCTGACGGTCCAGGTGGCGACGAAGTCGGACAGCTCCGTCTCGGCGCGGTCCAGCGCCTCGTCGGGGATGCCGTGGCCGATGGTGACGTGCGGGTGGTACGGGAACTGGAGCTCGCGCCGGACCGGGCCGGAGCGGACCCGCTCCTGCAGGTCGGCGCAGTCGAGGCCGCCCTGGACGAGCTCGACGTAGACGACCGGGGTGACCGGCCGGAAGCTGGCCGTGCCCTCCAGCCGCATGGGGAAGGCGCGGCCGGTGGCGGCGACCTCGGCGAGGTGCTCCCGGAAGGCCGGGAGCAGCGCCGTGTCCACCTCGGTGGGCGGGAGCAGCGTGACGTGGGTCGGAATGCAGTACGCCAGCGGGTCTCCGTAGCCGGCGCGGCGCTGCTGCAGCAGGCTGCCGTAAGGCTCGGGGACCGCGATCGACACGCCGATCATGCGGTTTCCCACGTGTTCACCCCTTCCCCGGGTCGGTTCGCGGCATCGTACGCACGCCGTACGACACCACTGCGTCAGCTGCCAGTGTGACGCGCGCGCGGCCTCCCGCGCGAGCGTCGTCCGTCACACCTGCGCGGGACCTAAGGCCCCTCTTTCCGGGCGTCCACGGGCGCGGAAGGAGCCGTCAGTGCTTCGCGGGCAGGAAGCCGATCCTCTCGTACGCCTTCGCCAGGGTCTCCGCGGCGACGGACCGGGCCTTCTCGGCGCCCTTCGCGAGGACCGAGTCCAGCGTCTCCGGGTCGCCCAGGTACTCCTGGGTGCGCTCGCGGAAGGGCGTGACCCATTCCACGAAGACCTCCGCGAGGTCGGTCTTGAGCGCACCGTAGCCCTTGCCCTCGTACTTCTGCTCGAGTTCCGGGATACCGGTGCCGGTGAGGGTGGAGTAGATGGTCAGCAGGTTGCTGACGCCCGGCTTCTCCTGCTCGTCGTAGCGGATCACGGTGTCGGTGTCGGTGACCGCGCTCTTGATCTTCTTCGCCGAGGTCCTGGGCTCGTCGAGGAGGTTGATCAGGCCCTTCGGGGACGCCGCCGACTTGCTCATCTTCGACAGCGGTTCCTGCAGGTCGTAGATCTTCGCCGTCTCCTTGACGATGTAGGCGCCGGGGATGGTGAAGGTCTCGCCGAACCGGCCGTTGAAGCGCTCCGCGAGGTCGCGGGTGAGTTCGATGTGCTGGCGCTGGTCCTCGCCGACCGGGACGGCGTTCGCCTGGTACAGCAGGATGTCCGCGACCTGCAGGATCGGGTACGTGAACAGGCCGACGGTGGCCCGGTCCGCGCCCTGCTTGGCGGACTTGTCCTTGAACTGCGTCATGCGGGACGCCTCGCCGAAGCCGGTGAGGCAGTTGAACACCCAGCCGAGCTGCGCGTGTTCGGGGACGTGGCTCTGGACGAACAGGGTGCAGCGCTCGGGGTCGAGCCCGGCGGCCAGCAGCTGGGCGGCGGCGAGCCGGGTGTTGGCGCGCAGCTCGGCCGGGTCCTGCGGCACGGTGATCGCGTGGAGGTCCACGACCATGTAGAAGGCGTCGTGGGACTCCTGCAGGGCCACCCACTGGCGGACCGCGCCCAGGTAGTTGCCCAGGTGGAACGAACCTGCGGTGGGCTGGATGCCGGAGAGCACACGGGGACGATCGAGAGCCATGGCACTCATTCTCTCAGGTCCGCGCGGATTCCACGGCCGCGGTGGGAACCCGGGGGCGGGCAGCGGTGTAGTAGGGGTGACGGGAGCCGCACGGGGGCGGCGCCGGCGAGGGGAGGGGGTCCGCCACGGAGGCGGAGGCGGCGGTGATCGCGCGCGTACGCGCCGGTGAGCGGGAGGCGTACGCGGAGCTGGTGCGCCCGCACGCGGACGTCGCGCACCGCACCGCCGTGCTGCTCGGCGCGGGCGCCGACGCGGAGGACGTGGTGCAGGTCTCATTCGTCAAGGCGTACCGCGCGCTCGCGACCTTCCAGGAGGGGGCTGCCTTCCGGCCGTGGCTGCTGCGGATCGTCGCCAACGAGGCGAGGAACGCCGGGCGGGCGGCGCGCCGTCTGAGGTCGGCGGTGGAGCGCAACGCCGTGCTGGAGGCCCTGCCCCTCGCGGAGGACGACCCGGAGTCGCTGGCGGTGTCGCGGGAACGCCGGACGGAGCTGCTGTCCGCCGTGCGGGCGCTGAGCGAGCCGCACCGGATGGTGGTCACCTGCCGCTATCTGCTGGACCTGGACGAGGAGGAGACGGCGACGGTGCTCGGCTGGCCGCGTGGCACGGTGAAGTCCCGGCTGCACCGGGCCCTGGCCCGGCTGCGGGCGGGGCTCGGCGAGCCGGTGCTGTCCAGCCCGCGCGACGACGGGGGGCGGCGCCCATGACCGACCGTCTCCCGGAGGAGCTGCGCGAGGTGGGCCGGCGGCTGCGGATCCCGGCGCCGTCACCCGACTCCGTCGCCGAGCAGGTGCTGGCCCGGCTGCTGGCCGAGGCGGTACCGGCCCCCGGCCGCGGCGCCCGGGCGCGCGCGTGGGCCGCGGCGCGCTGGCGTGCCCTGACGGCGGCGCTGTGCGGGCTGCTGGTGGTGCTCGTGCTCACCCCGCCGGTGCGGGCCGCGGTCGCGGACTGGTTCGGCTTCGGCGGCGTCGTCGTGCACCGGGACCCCTCCGCCCGCCCGAGCACGGGCGCCCCGCCACCGGTGCGGGGGGACGCGCCGCTGGACGGGGCGTACGTGCCGGCCGAGCTGGGCGAGCCGGACGGGGTGTCGGTGGTCGACGGGGGGCGGGTGCTGTCGATGAGCTGGCGGGTGGACGGACGCACGGTACGGCTCGACCAGTTCCGGGCCACGATCGACATGGTCTTCCTCAAGACGGTCGGCGACGCGGTCGAATGGGTCGATCTGGGCCCCGGGAACGACTACGGGGTGTGGTTCGCCGAGCCCCACTACGTCCGGCTCGTCGACCCCGACGGCGTTGCCCGCCGCGAGCCTCCCCGGACGGCCGGACCCACCCTCGTCTGGCAGCGCGGGCAGACGACGCTGCGCCTGGAGGGCGTCCCGGACCTGGCACGCGCGGTCACCGTCGCGAAGTCCGCCCGGCCGCGTTAGGGGCCTTGTCCGCGTGCCTCGTCCCGGTCCCCTTCCCCCGGACGGGAACCTGGCGGGCCCGGGCGGTGTAACAGGGGCATGACCGAGCGAGAGGGGGACCGGATGCGGATCAGAAGGATCGTCAGCTGGGCCGGAGTCACCGTCACGGCGCTCGCCGCCGTGGTCGGCGGTTCGGGCCCGGCGGCCGCGGGCGGGCCGACCAGCGTGATGCTGGTCGCTCCGGGCAGCGGCAAGGCCGCGGGCATCTACGCCAGTTCACCCGACTACCAGGAACTGGACCAGTCCATCGGGGACGGCCCGAAGGAGGACCCGCCGGACTCGCTGTCGGACGTGATGAACGACCACCACCGCCAGGTCACCGTGACGTGGCTGATCCACGACGTGTCGGTCTGGAAGGTGGACTATGTGTACCCGGACGGTCCCGGCGGTGCCTGGGTCCACTCCCGCACGGTGACCGACACGGGTCTGCCGGAGCAGGGTGTGTGGCGCAAGGCGGCTCAGCCGGAGGAGCTCGACCGCCTGCTCGGCCGGCTGGGCCTCATGGGGTCCGACAAGGGTCTCGGCGTCAGCGCCCCGGACTACCCGCTCGGCCCGGACGGCGCCACGACCGTCCAGGAGACCGCGGCGGCCGCACCGGATGACCCCGCCACCGCCGCGCAGGCCACGGCGGCCGGGGACGGCGGCGGACCGGACGGCTGGTGGCTGTCCCTGCCCGGGCTCGGCGTCGGCCTGCTCGTCGGTGGCGCCGGCACCTTCCTCGTCCTGCGCCGGATATCCCGGCACACACCCGGGGAGGGGCCCCGCCAGGAGCTCGTCGACGCCTGACGCGACGGGGGTGCGGACCACGCCGGCACGCACCCCCCGCGGGCGGCGGGTCAGCTCAGGTCGATCCCGGGGTAGAGCGGGAAGCCGGCCAGCAGGTCCGCCGCGCGCTGCGCGATCTCGTCGGAGACCTTCGCGTCCAGCACGTGCTGCGCCTTGGAGGGCTTCCCGGCCGAGGTGACGCCCGCCGTCGTGGCCGTGAGCACCCGGTCGATCAGCCCGGCGATCTCGTCCATCTCCCCCGTGCCGAGGCCGCGCGTGGTGAGCGCGGGGGTGCCGATGCGGATGCCGGAGGTGTACCAGGCCCCGTTGGGGTCCTGGGGGATGGAGTTGCGGTTGGTGACGATGCCCGAGTCCAGCAGTGCGGCCTCGGCCTGCCGGCCGGTGATCCCGTAGGAGGACTCGACGTCGATCAGGACGAGGTGGTTGTCCGTGCCGCCGGTCACCAGCGTGGCACCGCGCCGCAGCAGCCCCTCGGCCAGGGCCCGGGAGTTGTCCACGATGCGCTGCGCGTAGCTATGGAATTCGGGGCGGCGGGCCTCCGCCAGGGCCACCGCCTTGGCGGCCATCACGTGCGGCAGCGGGCCGCCGAGCACCATGGGGCAACCGCGGTCTACCTGCTCGGCGAGCGAGGAGTCGCACAGCACCATGCCGCCGCGCGGGCCGCGCAACGACTTGTGCGTGGTGGTGGTGACGATCTGCGCGTGCGGCACGGGGTCGAAGTCACCGGTGAGGACCTTGCCGGCGACCAGGCCCGCGAAGTGCGCCATGTCGACCATCAGCGTGGCGCCCACCTCGTCGGCGATCTCCCGCATGATCCGGAAGTTCACCAGCCGCGGGTAGGCCGAATAGCCCGCCACGATGATCAGCGGCCGGAACTCGCGGGCGGTCTTGCGCAGGGCCTCGTAGTCCAGCAGCCCCGTGGCGGGGTCGGTGCCGTAGCTGCGCTGGTCGAACATCTTTCCCGAGATGTTGGGCCGAAAGCCGTGCGTGAGGTGTCCGCCCGCGTCCAGGGACATGCCGAGCATGCGCTGGTCGCCGAGCTCGTGGCGCAGCCGCGCCCAGTCCTCCTCGCTCAGGTCGTTGACCTGGCGGGCCCCGGCACGCTCCAGCGCGGGCGCCTCGACCCGGGCGGCGAGCACGGCCCAGAAGGCGACGAGGTTGGCGTCGATGCCGGAGTGCGGCTGGGCGTAGGCGTGCTGGGCGCCGAACACCTCGCGCGCGTGCTCGGCGGCGAGCGCCTCGACGGTGTCGACGTTGCGGCAGCCGGCGTAGAAGCGGCGGCCGACCGTGCCCTCGGCGTACTTGTCGCTGAACCAGTTGCCCATGGTCAGCAGCACGGCCGGGGAGGCGTAGTTCTCACTGGCGATGAGCTTGAGCGAGGCACGCTGGTCCTCGATCTCCTGGCCGATGGCATCGGCCACGCGCGGCTCGACGCCCCTGATCACCTCAAGGGCACTGCGGAAGGCGGTGGATTCGGTGGAACCACTCGTCATGTCAGACCTCCTGCTGCACGGCACGGCATACGGGACGGCCCAGGCGCACGGCACACAGTTCACGGGCCGCTCCCCGATGGTCAATCCCATCCCAGCGCGCCAGTCACGACCCGTGGCCAGCCTAGCAACGCCCGTGGGGAAGCCGCCCGGCGCGAGGTTTCTTCGCATCCGGGACGAGCGACGATAGAAAGGGGCCCCACCGGGCCCCAGCGCCACAACTCCCGACGTACCACGAACGGAGCACTCACGTGTCGACCGCCGCCGAGCACATCGCCGCCGCCGAGGCGCACAGCGCCCACAACTACCACCCCCTCCCGGTCGTCGTCGCCTCCGCCGAAGGCGCCTGGGTGACGGACGTCGAGGGCCGCCGCTACCTCGACATGCTCGCCGGCTACTCGGCGCTGAACTTCGGGCACCGCAACGCCCGTCTCATCGAGGCCGCCAAGGCCCAGCTCGACCGTGTGACGCTCACCTCGCGGGCGTTCCACCACGACCGCTTCGCGCGCTTCTGCACCGAGCTGGCCGACTTGTGCGGCATGGAGATGGTGCTGCCGATGAACACCGGTGCGGAGGCCGTCGAGACGGCGGTGAAGACGGCCCGCAAGTGGGGCTACCGGGTCAAGGGCGTACCGGACGGCCAGGCCAAGATCGTCGTCGCCGCGGACAACTTCCACGGGCGGACGACCACCATCATCAGCTTCTCCACCGACCCCGAGGCCCGCGCGGACTTCGGCCCGTACACCCCCGGCTTCGAGGTCGTCCCGTACGGCGACCTGGCCGCGCTGGAGGCGGCGCTGGACGACCGCACCGTGGCCGTGCTGATGGAGCCCATCCAGGGCGAGGCGGGGGTCCTGGTGCCGCCCGCCGGGTACTGGGCGGGCGTGCGCCTGCTCACCGAGGAGCGCGGGATCCTCTTCATCGCCGACGAGATCCAGTCGGGACTGGGCCGGACGGGCCGGACCTTCGCGTCGGAGCACGAGGACGTCGTCCCGGACATGTACGTGCTGGGCAAGGCGCTCGGCGGTGGCGTCGTCCCCGTCTCGGCGGTCGTGTCCTCCGCGGAGGTGCTCGGGGTCTACCGGCCCGGCGAGCACGGCTCCACCTTCGGCGGCAACCCGCTGGCCTGCGCGGTGGCCCTGGAGGTCCTCGCGATGCTGCGCACCGGCGAGTACCAGCAGCGGGCCACCGAACTCGGCGACCACCTTCACCACGAGCTGGCACTGCTGACCGGCAGCGGCGCCGTCACGAAGGTCCGCGGCCGCGGTCTGTGGGCGGGCGTGGACATCGCCCCGGAGCACGGCACCGGCCGGCAGGTCTCCGAACGGCTCCTGGAGCGGGGTGTCCTGGTCAAGGACACCCACGGCTCCACGATCCGGCTCGCGCCGCCGCTGGTGATCTCCAAGGAGGACCTGGACTGGGGTCTCGACCAGTTGCGGGCCGTGCTGTCGGCCTGAGCCCCGGGAACCGGGTCCGGCTCCGGCTCCGGGTCCGGGTCCGGGTCCGGCCAGGGGTGTGCCCCGGCGGTCAGACGCCGTCGGGGCGGGCCACGGGGGACATCCGCGTCGTCACGCCGATGCGGTTCCAGGCGTTGATGGTGACGCACATGGCGATCAGCCGGGCCAGTTCCTCCTCGTCGAAGACCCGGGCGGCCTCGTCGTAGACCTCGTCCGGGACGCCACGCTCCCCGAGCCGGGTCACCGCCTCGCTCAGCGCCAGCGCGGCACGCTCACGCACGGTGAAGAACGGGGTCTCCCACCAGACGGTGAGCCCATTGAGCTTCTGCTCGGTCAGCCCGAGCTTGCGGGCGTCGTTCAGGTGCTGGTCCACGCAGTAGGCACAGCCGTTGAGCTGCGAGGCACGGGCCTTGACCAGTTCCTTGATCACGGGGTCCAGGCCGCTGGCCGCCGCCGCGTCCAGCGCGATCATCGCCTTGTAGAAGTCGGGGGCGGCCTTGCCGAGCACCATGCGCGGCGCGTGGGCGGGCACCAGGTCGTCCGCGCCGAGGTCGGACGGAGCGCCGGCGGAAGTCGTGATCATCGTCATGCGACCCAACGTAGTGACAAGGTGGCCTCGGCCCGTGGTCCACTTGGAGGGTGAACGAGTGGGCCATTTCAGGGGTAGACCTCCATCTGGACCTCGCCGGCGGCACCGGTGCGCGCGCCGGGCTGGAGGACGCGCTGCGTGAGGCCGTGCGCGACGGCAGGCTCTCCCCCGGCACCCGGCTGCCGTCCTCCCGGACGCTCGCCAAGGACCTGGGCGTCGCCCGCAACACCGTCGCCGACGCCTACGGGCAGCTGGTGGCCGAGGGCTGGCTGACCGCCCGCCAGGGCTCCGGCACACGCGTCGGCGACGGCTGGCGCGCGGCCGCCCCGCGCCGCGGCGGCCACGCCCGCGCCACCGCACCGCAACCGGAGGGCACCGCGGACCCCGCCGGCACCCCGCAGCCGGCCGGCCCGCAGCAGCCCCGGGAACAGGTCCCGTACGACCTGCGACCCGGCTCGCCCGACCTCGGCTCGTTCCCCCGCGCAGCGTGGTCCGCCGCCGCGCGCCGCGCCCTGGCGGCCGCGCCCAACGAGGCCCTCGGCTACACCGACCCGCGCGGCCGCCCCGAACTGCGCGAGGCCCTCGCGGCGTACCTGGGCCGGGTGCGCGGCGTGCGCACCACCGCGGAGCTCGTGGTGGTGTGCACGGGCTTCGTCCAGGCCGCCGGGCTGATCGGCCGTGCCCTGCGGACCCGGGGGGCCCGCAGCGTCGCCGTCGAGGCGCTCGGCTACCCGCACACCCTGCGCATCGTGCGGAGGGCGGGGCTCACCACCGTCCCGCTGCCCGTCGACGACGACGGGGCGCAGGTCTCCCTCCTCGACGCCGGCGTCGACGCCGCGCTGCTCACGCCCGCGCACCAGTTCCCGTACGGCGCCCCGCTCTCCCCCGCGCGGCGCACGGCCGCGGTGGCCTGGGCCCGCGCCACCGGCGGCCTGGTCGTCGAGGACGACTACGACGGGGAGTTCCGCTACGACCGGCAGCCGGTCGGCGCCCTGCAGGGGCTCGCGCCCGAGCACGTCGTCTACGCCGGAACCGCCAGCAAGAGCCTCGCCCCCGGGCTGCGGCTGGCCTGGCTCGCCCTGCCGCCCACCCTCGTGGAAACCGTACTCGCCGAGAAGGTCCTCGCCGACCACCAGTCCCCCGTGCTCGACCAGCTGACCCTCGCCGAACTCATCGTCTCCGGCGGCTACGACCGCCACGTGCGCCGGATGCGGCTGCACTACCGCCGCCGCCGCGACCGCCTCGTCACCGCGCTCGCCGCCCGCGCCCCCGCCGTGCGGGTGTCGGGCATCGCCGCCGGCCTCCACGCCGTGCTGCGGCTGCCGCCCGGCACCTCGGCCGACGCGCTGGTCGCACGGGCGCGCGAGCACGGCCTCGGCCTGCAGAGCATCACCGACTTCGGCGGCACGGAGGACGACGCGATCGTCGTCGGCTACGGCGCACCGCCCGAGCACGCCTTCTCCGGCTGCCTGGACGTCCTGTGCGCGCTGCTCGCCGCGCACACCGGCTGAGCACAGGAACGGCCCTCCGCCGCGCCCGTGCGGGGCGCGGCGGAGGGCCGTTCGTGGGACTCGGCGTCCCGGACTCAGATGAGGCCGAGGCCGCGGACCGCGTCGCGCTCCTCCTCGAGCTCCTTGACCGAGGCGTCGATGCGCGCACGAGAGAACTCGTTGATGTCCAGGCCCTGGACGATCTCGAACTTGCCGTCCTTCGCGGTCACCGGGAAAGAGGAGATGAGGCCCTCCGGCACGCCGTAGGAACCGTCGGAGACGACACCGGCGGAGGTCCAGTCACCCTCGGCGGTGCCGTTGGTCCAGGTGAAGACGTGGTCGATCGCGGCGTTGGCGGCCGACGCGGCGGAGGACGCGCCACGGGCCGCGATGATCGCCGCACCGCGCTTGGCGACGGTGGGGATGAACTCCTCGGCCAGCCACTTCTCGTCGTTGACGGTCTCGGCGGCGTTCTTGCCTGCGACCTCGGCGTGGAAGATGTCCGGGTACTGCGTGGCGGAGTGGTTGCCCCAGATGGTGAGGCGGCGGATCTCGCTCACCGGCACGCCGGTCCTCTTCGACAGCTGCGAGATGGCGCGGTTGTGGTCCAGGCGGGTCATCGCGGTGAAGCGGTCGGCCGGGACGTCCGGGGCCGAGGACTGCGCGATGAGCGCGTTGGTGTTCGCCGGGTTGCCGACGACGAGGACGCGGATGTCGTCCGCGGCGTGGTCGTTGATGGCCTTGCCCTGCGGGCCGAAGATGCCGCCGTTGGCCTCCAGCAGGTCGCCGCGCTCCATGCCGGCGGTGCGGGGGCGGGCGCCGACGAGCAGGCCCACGTTGGTGCCGTCGAAGGCGACGTTCGGGTCGTCGGAGATGTCGATGCCCTGGAGCAGCGGGAACGCGCAGTCGTCCAGCTCCATCGCGGTGCCCTCGGCTGCCTTGAGCGCCGGGGTGATCTCCAGCAGCCGCAGCTTCACCGGGACATCGGGGCCGAGCAGGTGGCCGGAGGCGATGCGGAAGAGCAGCGCGTAGCCGATCTGGCCGGCCGCTCCGGTTACGGTGACGTTGACGGGAGTGCGAGTCATTGCCTTCTCCTGGCCTTCTCCTGCTGGATCCCTTGCCGCCCCGGCAGCGTCCCTTGCCCCGGAACGGGGATCTCTCGGCGTCAAGAGACCCACGCCAGGCTATACCCGTGCCGTCGTGGCGGCTGCCACCCCCAGTGTGGCCCCGGTCACCGCCCCGCGCAGCAGGCCCGGCCCGGACGCCGCACGGCCCCGCGGGGCCGGCGGCGGTCGTCAGCCCGGCGGGGGTGTGGCGCAGCCGTGGGGGCCGGTGGTGAGGGTGGCGCAGGCGCGGGCGGCGCCGGGGGTACGGACGGCGAGCATCGGCGTGTACGCCGCGGGGTCCTGGCCGATGCGGCTGCGCTGGGAGCGGCGGGCCCCGCCGGCCTCCGTGACGCTGACCGTGTCGCCGGTGGCCCCGGCGGAGATGCGGGCCCAGGCGGCCGCGCAGACCCGGCTGTAGCGCATCTCGACGTACGCGCCGCCCACCCAGGCCGCCGCGGCCGTACGGGCGTTGCCGCCGCCGCACCCCATGCCCTCCGGGTCCTTGCCGGTGCAGTCCTGGCCGGTGCACTTCACGCCCGCGGGCAGTCCGGCCGCCCGGGCGGTAGGGGACGGGCCGGGCCGCGCGCGGTCGTCCCCTCCCTCGCCGCCGGTCAGGAAGGTGGCGCCGACCACCGCCAGCACGACGGCCACGGCGCCCACCCCGAAGAGCACGACCGGATGGCGCCGTACCGCGGAAGCGGAAGGAGAAGCAGAATCAGAAGGAG
The DNA here is from genome assembly GCF_042891295.1 of Streptomyces sp. NPDC001902. Classification (NCBI taxonomy): domain Bacteria; kingdom Bacillati; phylum Actinomycetota; class Actinomycetes; order Kitasatosporales; family Streptomycetaceae; genus Streptomyces; species Streptomyces sp. NPDC001902. The sequence goes on from NZ_JBIATA010000002.1 coordinate 597,788, forward strand.
CATCAGAAGCAGAAGTGGACGCGGGAGCAGAAGCGGAAGGGGCCGGAACCGGACCCGGGGCCGGGCCGAACTCCCCGAGCGCGGCACGGGCCTCGGCGATCCGGAGCGCCTCCATCGTGACGTCGTGTCGGCCCTCGGCACGGCTCCAGACCCGCTCCGTGACCTCCCACATCGTGGTGAAGTGCGCCGGGTCGGCCCCCGTCGCCTCCGCAAGGGCGACCACGGCGTAACGGGGCGGCAGCAGCCGGCCGTTGAGGTACCGCTCCCACGAACTCCTGCTGTACCCGGTCGCCTCGGCGAGCGCCGCGACGCTCAGGCCGCCGCGGTCGACCTGGCGCCGCAGTTGCTCGGTGAACTCCCGTACCCGCGGGTCCAGGTCATCGGCCAGTGGCCGCCAGCGGGCCATCTCCCGTTCCCCCTCTTGCTGTTGCCGTTCTGTCCCGGAAGGCTACCGTTGGAGATGCTTGGGGCGGCCCGTCCGGTTGCGCCCGTCATCCGATGCAGATGCCCAGGATGATCAGGCCCAGGCAGAGCCCCTTGCCGGAGCTGCGGCTCGGGGAGGGGGAGGGCGCCGCCGCCGGGGGGCTCGTCGCGGGCGGCGGTGCCTGGGTGGTGGGGGCGCCGCCACCGGGTGCCGCCGTCGTCGCCCCGCCCGTGACGGGCGCCGTGTGCGGGCCCTTGCCCGGGGCGGAGGACACCCCGCCGGTCTCCACCACCTGCGCCGCGGGCGTGCCGCCGTCCGGGGACATGGCGCCCGCGGTACGGGAGGCCCGCGCGTCCGTCGCCTGCGCCGGGGGGACCGACCCGGGCCAGGAGGTGACGGCGGACCCGGCGGAGCCCGTGGCGGAGGGCGCGGGACCGGCCGGCACGCTGGCCGTGGGGCGGGCCGCCAGCGGCGCATCGGCCCGCCCGGTCCCGTCGGTGGCCACCCCGCTCGCCACGAGCAGCGCGAACACCCCGCCCAGCACCAGCCCGCCCGCGACCGTCAGCAGGGCCTTGCGCCGTCGCCGCAGGGCGTGCCGGGGCATCCCCTCGACGGGGGCCAGCGGGTCGAGCGGGTCGGCGTACGGGAAGCCCTTCATGGTGTCGGTGACCCCGCGGTCGGCCAGCTCCCACAGGGCGATCAGCCGGTCGTAGTCGGCGCCGCTGAGCTGGCCCAGCACCTCGACCGCGTCACGCGGCGGGATCCGCACGCCGTTGAGGTACTGCTCCCAGGCCCCGGTGCTGCTCGCCGTGTGCGCGGCGAGCGCCGGGACGCTCAATCCGCTGCGGTCCTTCATCCGGCGCAGGTGCACGGCGAGACGGCGCGCGCCACCGTCCAGTGTCTCGGGCAATGGCTCCCAGCGTGCCACCACGCACCCCCCGGCTCCGTCGGTCAACCCACGGTAGCGACGCACATACGCTCGATGCATGAAATCCGGAGAATCCTCATGCTCCCCGCGGGGTGACGAGTCCGGTCTCGTAGGCGAGGACGACCGCCTGGGCGCGGCTGCCGAGGTCGAGCTTGGACATCGTGCGGTTGAGGTGGGTCTTGACCGTCGCCTCGCTGATGAAGAGCAGGTCGGCGATCTCCGGGTTCGACAGGCCACGGGCGATCAGCCGCAGCACCTCCAGTTCCCGCGCGGTCAGCGCCGCCAGTTCGGCGGGCGGGGCGCGGTCCGCGCCGACGGCCGGGGCACCGGGGCGGGGCGGGGCGTAGGCCTCGATCAGCCGCCGCGTGACGCTGGGGGCGAAGAGGGTGTCCCCTCCGGCGACGGCGTGGACGGCGGCGATCAGCCGTTCGGGGCCGGCGTCCTTGAGCAGGAACCCGGAGGCCCCGGCGCGCAGCGCGGTGTAGACGTACTCGTCGAGGTCGAAGGTGGTGAGGACGAGGATCCGCGGCGGCGGGTCCGTCGCGGCGGCCAGGATGCGCTCGGTGGCGACGACCCCGCTGATCCCCGGCATCCGGATGTCCATGAGGATCACGTCGGGCGCGGTCCGCGCCGCGCGCTCCACGGCCTCCTCGCCGTCGCCCGCCTCCCCGGCCACCTCGACGCCGGGCGCGGCGTGCAGCAGCGCGACGAGGCCGGCCCGGATCAGGAACTGGTCGTCGACGACGAGCACCCTGGTCATACGCCCGATGCGTCCCCTCGCCGCTCTGTCCCCCGCGCGGACGTGGGGAGCACGAGCCGTACCTCGAAGCCCTCGCCGAGCGGGCCGATGTCCACCGTCCCGCCGTAGAGCCTGGCGCGCTCCCGCATGCCGATCAACCCGTGGCCCGTTCCCGGGACGATTGTGGCCGGATCGGATCGGCCCGGTGGCGCTCCCGAACCGCTGCCCGGGCCGGTGCCGCCGTCGGTGCCGGTGCCGTCGTCGGTGACGGTGCCGTCGTCGGTGACGGTCACCGTCAGGTGGTGCGGCTCGTAGGCGACCAGGACCCGGGCCCGCGCGAGGGGGGCGTGCTTGAGCACGTTGGTCAGCGCCTCCTGCACCACCCGGTACGCGCACAGGCCGACACCGGGGGCGACGGGCCGCGGCTCGCCCTCGATCCGCAGCTCGACGGCGAGGCCGGCCGCCCGCACCCGCTCGATCATCTCGCCCAGCCGGGTCACCGAGGGCATCGGATCGTACGAGGCCCAGCCCTCCTCCGGCTCGCCCGGCCCGGCGCGGAGCACCTTGAGCATGCGGCGCATCTCCTGGAGCGCCTCGCGGGTGGTGTCGGAGATGGTGTCGAGCGCGCCGCGGGCGGTCTCGGGGGAGGTGCGGAAGACGTACGCCGCCATGCCCGCCTGCACCGAGATCACCGACATGTGGTGGGCGACCACGTCGTGCAGCTCGCGGGCGATCCGCGCCTGCTCCTGCGCCACCGCCTCCCGGGCCCGGTCCTGCTGCTCGGTGCGCAGCTGCTCGGTGAGCCGGGCCAGCCGCTCCTCGCGCTTGCCCGACACCCGGGCGGACCGCCCGAAACGGCACATCACCAGGGGGAACACCACGGCCTGGGCGGCCACCGTGGCCATCGAGCTCTGCGCCGCCGTCAGCCCGGCGTACACCCAGACCGCGCCGGTCAGTGCTGCGCACGCCAGCCCGGTGCGGACCGGGCGCAGGGCCGCGACGGTGTAGAGCGCGAGCAGCGGAGCCATGGAGTTGACGACCGGCCAGTACCCGGCGGCGACGTACAGCGTCCAGGCGGCGCAGACGAAGACGCAGACACCGGCCGGCGCCCAGCGGCGCACCGCGACGGGCAGGTTGACCAGGGCGGTCAGCGCGTAGCCGAACAGGTCCAGCCGTATCCAGCCCCCGGGCGGCCGTTCGTGCCCCAGCAGCATGCTGGCGGCGGTGAAACCCACCGCCAGCAGGACGTCGACCAGCCCCTTTTTCCCCACGGGCGCAGCGTAGGCCCCGGCCGTACGGGTGTGCGTCAGTCCCCGGCCGTACCGCGGAAGTTGTACGTCCCCTTCCCAAAGGTCAAACCGGCACGGGACGACCTCCCGGCACCGCCGGCCGTAGCGTCGTCGCCGGGGGCCAGAGGGGGGCGCCCCAACACGACGGTGCCCCGTCCTCCGACGGGGGGAGGACGGGGTACCCGGTCGTGCGGGTGCCGCGCGGCGCCGGAGTTCCGGCTCAGACGGACATGCGCTTGCGCAGGTTCTCGTCGACGGCGGCGAGGAACCGCTCGGTCGTCAGCCACGGCTGCTCCGGGCCGACCAGCACCGCCAGGTCCTGGGTCAGCTGGCCGGCCTCGACGACCTCCAGGCAGGCGTTCTCCAGCGTCCCGGCGAACCGGGCGAGTTCGGGGGTGTCGTCCAGCCGGGCGCGGTGGGCGAGGCCGCGGCTCCACGCGAAGACCATGGCGATGGGGTTGGTCGAGGTCGGCCGGCCCGCCTGGTGCCTGCGGTAGTGGCGGGTGACCGTGCCGTGCGCCGCCTCCGACAGCACGGTCCTGCCGTCGGAGGTCATGAGGACCGAGGTCATCAGCCCCGCCGAGCCGACGCCCCGGGTGAGGACCCCGGACAGGATGTCGCCGTCGTAGTTCTTGCACGCCCAGACGTAGCCGCCGGCGCCCTTCAGGGCCGAGGCCGCCATGTCGTCGACCTGGCGGTGCTCGTAGCCCAGGCCCGACGCCTCGAACTCGCGCCGGAACTCGCCGTCGAAGACCTCCTGGAAGAGGTCCTTGAAGCGGCCGTCGTACTTCCTGAGCACCGTGTTCTTCGTGGACAGGTAGACGGGGAGCCCGCGCGCCAGCCCGTAGCGGAAGGCCGCGCGCGCGAACTCGCGGATCGAGTCGTCCAGGTTGACCATGCCGAGCGCCACGCCGGCGCCCGGGAAGTGGTGGACCTCCAGCTCGACCGGGTCGGAGCCGTCGGCCGGGGTGAAGCTCAGGGCGAGGGTGCCCGCGCCGGGGATCCGCAGCTCGGTGGCCCGGTACTGGTCGCCGAAGGCGTGCCGGGCGATCACCACGGGACGGGTCCCGCCGGGCACGGCCCTCGGCACGTTCCGCAGGACGACGGGTTCGCGGAAGATCCCGCCGCCGAGGCGGTCACGGATGGTGGCGTTCGGGGAGCGGTACATCCCCTTGAGGCCGAACTCCGCGACCCGCGCCTCGTCGGGCGTGATGGTGGCGCACTTCACGCCGACGCCGTGCCTGCCGACCGCTTCCGCCGCTTCCGCCGTCACCCGGTCGTGGGTGGCGTCCCGGTGCTCGATGCCCAGGTCGAAGCGGACCAGTTCGATGTCGAGGTACGGCAGGACCAGCTCGTCCCTGATGAACCGCCAGATGATCCGCGCCATCTCGTCGCCGTCGAGCTCGACGACCGGGTTCCTTGCCTTGATCTTGGCCATGGGAGTCGTTCTCCCTCTCACGCCGGTGACGTGTGCCCGGGGTGCACGTCGTACGTCAGGACACTGACCACACAGCGTAACCGGATCAACGCACGGAGAAGCGGACGACATCCTCCAGGAAGGGGATCTCCAGCACCGGGTGCGGCTGCGCCATCAGCGCCAGCAGCACGATCAGGGCGCCCAGCACACCGTAGGTGATCATGTCGGTGAAGCGGCTGCGGACGGCCAGCATGCCGACCGAGGGCAGCAGCCGGCGCATCAGCGCGCCCGCGAGCAGCGCCGAGCCGACCAGCACCAGGCCGGCCCGGGTGACGTCCGCGGCCACCAGCACCAGGCCGAGCAGCACCGCGCCGGAGACCACGAGGACCGGCCACTGACGGGCCGGGGCCGGGGCGTGGGCGCCCATGGCCCGGCCGCCGCCCTCGGGGCGCGCGGTGCCGCGGGTCAGCACCTGGAAGCGGCGGCTGCGGCCGGACTCGTCGGCCCCCTCCTCCGGCGCCGCCCCTTGCGTACGGGGACCCGTCCCGGTCATGCGTACCGGCCCTCCGCGGCCTCCACCACGTTCGCCAGCAGCATGGCCCGGGTCATCGGGCCGACGCCGCCGGGGTTCGGCGAGATCCAGCCGGCGACCTCGGCCACGCCCGGGTGCACGTCGCCGACGATCTTGCCGTTCTCGTCGCGGCTGACGCCGACGTCCAGCACGGCCGCGCCCGGTCGCACGTCCTCCGGCTTCACCAGGTGCGGCACGCCCGCGGCGGCCACGATGACGTCGGCCTGGCGCAGCTGGGCGGACAGGTCGCGGGTGCCGGTGTGGCAGAGGGTGACGGTGGCGTTCTCCGACTTGCGGGTCAGCAGCAGGCCGATCGAGCGGCCGACGGTGACGCCGCGGCCGACCACGGTGACGTGCGCGCCGTTGATCTCCACGCCGTGCCGGCGCAGCAGCTCCACGATGCCGTTGGGGGTACAGGGCAGCGGGCCGCGCTCGTTGAGCACCAGCCGCCCGAGGTTCGTCGGGTGCAGGCCGTCGGCGTCCTTGGCCGGGTCCATCAGCCCCAGGACGCGGTTGGTGTCGATCCCCTTGGGCAGCGGCAGCTGGACGATGTAGCCGGTGCACTCCGGGTTGTCGTTGAGTTCACGGACGACCGCCTCGATCTCCTCCTGGGTGGCGGTCTCCGGCAGCTCGCGCTGGATGGACGCGATGCCGACCTCCGCGCAGTCGCGGTGCTTGCCCGCGACGTACCAGCGGCTGCCGGGGTCGTCGCCGACCAGCAGCGTGCCCAGCCCCGGGGTGACACCCCGCGCCTTGAGCGCCTGGACGCGGGTGGACAGTTCGGACTTGATCGCGGCGGCAGTGGCCTTGCCATCGAGAATCTGGGCGGTCATACCTCCATCTTCTCAGGTCCGCACACCAACGCTGGACAGCGGATGACGCCGCCCAGGACGATGTGGCCCGTCCCCAGTCCCATCCGCGCGAAAGAAGCCAACGTGAGCTACCCGCCCGGTCCCGGCAATCCGTACGGCCAGCAGCCGCCTCAGCAGCCCTACGGATACCCGCAGCAGCCCCCGGCCCAGCCCGGTTACGGCTACCCGACGCAGCCCCAGCCGCCCTACGGCGCCGTTCCGCCGCAGGCCCAGGGCCCGTACGGCTACGGCGGCCACCCCGGGGGCCCCGCCGGTCCCGTCCCGGGCATGCCCCCGTTCGCGAGCTGGGGTGCGCGGGTGGGTGCGACGCTGATCGACTTCCTGGTCGCCGGACTCGTGCCGATGATCCTCATCGGCATCGGCTACGCGCAGTTCATCGCCGAGGTGGTCGACGCGGCCCGCGCGTGCGACCAGAGCGGCACCTACTCCTGCCCCGCGCCCACGATGCCGGGTGGTGCCATCGCCCTGATCGGCCTGGGCTTCCTGCTGTCCCTCGCCGGCAGCCTGTTCCTGTGCTACCGCGAGGGCAAGACCGGCCAGACGCCGGGCAAGAAGGCCCTCGGCATCAGCGTGCTGAGGGAGTTGGACGGCCGTCCGCTCGGCTTCGGCATGGCCTTCGTCCGCCGGCTGTGCCACGGCCTGGACGGCGCCGCCTGCTACATCGGCTACCTGTGGCCGCTGTGGGACGACAAGAAGCAGACCTTCGCCGACAAGATCCTCAACTCGGTCGTCGTCAAGACCCAGTAGGCCCGGTCCCCCGGCCCCGTCCCCCCGGCCCGTCCCCGCGAAGGAAGTGAGAAGTGAGCTATCCGCCCGGCCCCGGCGATCCCTACGGCCGGCAGCCACCGCAGCAGCCGTACGGATACCCGCAACAGCCCCCGGCCCAGCCCGGCCACGGCTACCCGACGCAGCCCCAGCCGCAGGCGCAGCCGCCGTACGGCTACCCCCAGCAGCCGCAGCCGCACGCGCCGTTCGCGGCGTACCCGGGCGGGCCGGAGGTCATGCCGTCGTCGGCCAGGACGGCCCGGGCGATGCTCTTCGTGCTCGGCGGGCTGCAGATCCTGGGCGGCCTGCTGCTCCTGCTCGGGGCCGCGGCGCTCAAGAGCGTGGACGACACCGACGAACTGACCATGCCCATCGGCCTGGTCTACGTCATGGGGGTGCTCTTCCTCGCCTTCGCCGTGCTGTCGATCGGCATGGGCGCCAAGTACAGGACCGGCGGCAACGGCACGCGGATCGGGTCCATCGTGATCGGCGTGCTGGTCGCGCTGAGCAGTGTCGCCACCATGATCAGCGGCGCTTTCCTGCTGCTCGCACCGCTCGCGCTCAGCGTGCTGCTGATCGTCTTCGCGGCGAAGGCCGAGACGGCGGCCTGGTTCAAGCGCCCGCAGTACTGAGCGGGTCCGCCCGCAGGCCGAAGGCCCCCGCACCGGCGGGGGCCTTCGGCGTTCCGGCACACCGGCCGGTCAGTGGAAGAAGTGCCGCGTCCCGGTGAGGTACATGGTCACGCCGGCCTTGCGCGCGGCCTCGACCACGGCCTCGTCGCGGACCGAACCACCGGGCTGCACCACGGCCTTGACGCCCGCGCCGGTGAGCACCTCCAGCCCGTCAGGGAAGGGGAAGAAGGCGTCGGAGGCGGCGTAGGAGCCCGCGGCCCGCTCCTCGCCGGCCCGCTGCACGGCGAGCTTGGCGGAGTCGACCCGGTTGACCTGGCCCATCCCGACGCCGACCGTCGCGCCGTCCTTCGCCAGCAGGATGGCGTTGGACTTCACGGCCCGGCAGGCCCGCCAGGCGAACGCCAGGTCGGCCAGCTCGTCGGCGGTCAGCGGCTCGCCGGTGGCCAGCGTCCAGGTGGCGGGGTCGTCCCCGGCGGCCTGGAGGCGGTCCTTCTCCTGCAGCAGCAGCCCGCCCTCGACCGGACGGAACTCCGTCTCCGCGACGGGCGCCTCGGGGCAGCGCAGCACGCGGATGTTCTTCTTGCGGGCGAGGACCTCGACCGCGCCCTCCTCGAAGTCCGGCGCGACGATGACCTCGGTGAAGATCTCGGCGACCTGCTCGGCCATGGCCACGCTCACGGGCCGGTTGACGGCGATGACTCCGCCGAAGGCGGACAGCGGGTCGCAGGCGTGCGCCTTGCGGTGCGCCTGCGCGACGTCGTCGCCCACCGCGATGCCGCACGGGTTGGCGTGCTTGATGATCGCGACGCAGGGCTCGTCGTGGTCGTACGCCGCCCGGCGCGCGGCCTCGGTGTCGACGTAGTTGTTGTAGGACATCTCCTTGCCGTGCAGCTGCTCGGCGTTCGCCAGGCCCGTCCCGCCGTCGGTGTACAGCGCGGCGGCCTGGTGCGGGTTCTCGCCGTAGCGCAGCACGTTCTTGCGCTCGTAGGTGGCGCCCAGGAAGTCCGGGAAGGGGCTGTCGTCGGCGGGCGCGTACGAGCTCGCGAACCAGCTCGCGACCGCGACGTCGTAGGCCGCGGTGTGCTGGAACGCCTCGGCCGCCAGGCGCTTGCGGGTGGTGAGGTCGAAGCCGCCCTCACGGACGGCGCCGAGCACGTCCGCGTACCGCTCGGGGCTGGTCACGACCGCCACGGACGGGTGGTTCTTGGCCGCGGCACGGACCATCGAGGGGCCGCCGATGTCGATCTGCTCGACGCACTCGTCCTCAGAGGCGCCGGAGGCGACCGTCTCGCGGAAGGGGTAGAGGTTGACCACGACCAGGTCGAAGGGCTCGACGCCCAGCTCCTCCAGCTGCCGGCGGTGGTCCTCCAGCCGCAGGTCGGCGAGGATGCCGGCGTGCACCTTCGGGTGCAGGGTCTTCACGCGGCCGTCGAGGCACTCGGGGAACCCGGTCAGCTCCTCGACCTTGGTGACCGGCACCCCGGCGGCGGCGATCCGCCCGGCCGTCGAGCCGGTGGAGACCAGCTGGACGCCCGCCTCGTGCAGGCCGCGGGCCAGCTCCTCCAGACCGGTCTTGTCGTAGACGCTGACCAGTGCGCGACGGATCTCCCGCTTGGTACTCACGGCAACAGAACCTTTCGTCCCTCAATGCGATAGCCGTCGCGGGACAGCCGCCCCACGACGTCGACGAGCAGCGTGCGCTCGACTTCCTTGATGCGCTCGTGGAGCGCTTCCTCCGTGTCGTCCTCCCGGACCTCGACCGCGCCCTGGGCGATGATCGGGCCGGTGTCGACGCCGTCGTCGACGAAGTGGACGGTGCAGCCGGTGACCTTCACGCCGTACGCGAGGGCGTCGCGCACCCCGTGGGCACCCGGGAAGCTCGGCAGCAGCGCCGGGTGGGTGTTGACGAGACGGCCGCCGAACCGGGCGAGGAACTCCTTGCCCACGATCTTCATGAACCCGGCCGAGACGACCAGGTCGGGCTCGTGCGCGGCCACCGCCCCGGTCAGCGCGGCGTCCCACGCCTCACGGTCGCCGTGGTCGGTGACCCGGCAGACGAACGTCGGCAGCCCGGCACGCTCGGCGCGCTCCAGGCCGGCGATGCCGGACCGGTCCGCGCCGACGGCGACGACGTGCAGTCCCGCGTCGAGCAGCGCCTGCAGGTTCGTGCCCGAACCGGAGACGAGCACGACGAGTCGGGCGGGGCGGGAAAGGGGCGGAAAGACTGTGGCCACTGCGGGTCATCTCTCGGGATCCGGCGCTTTGGAGGATCGTACGACTCGAAGATCGCCGGAATTCCGGGGAACTCTACGAGGCCGTCGACCGTCAGCAACGATACCGGCACACCCGACCGCCCCCACGGGACGGGGGAGCGCGCGGGCGGTAGCGTCTGGGGTGAAGAACGGCGAAGTCACACGTCCCACAACTCGAGGAGTCGACGGCAAGGGGATGACCCAGGCAAGCATGAGCAGTGGCCGAGGCCGCGAGCAGGACAACCCGTTCGCCCCGCCGGCGGAGAACGCCCCCGAGCAGCCCTGGCAGCCGCGCCGGCCGGAGCAGCCCTCCGACTCCGGGGATGACCGCCCCACGCCCACACCGCCTCCGCCGCCCCCGGCGTGGGGCGGTCAGTGGAGCGAGCGGCAGCCCGGCCGGCAGGACGGCGGCTACGGCGACCGCCCCGGTGGCGGCTACGGCGGCGGACGGCGCCCGGACGGTCCGCGCTTCGACCCCACGGACCCCGCCCAGCGGCGTGCCCGCTACGCCATGATCTGCGGCATGTGGGGGCTGTTCTTCGCCCTCTTCCTGGGCTGGACGTACGTGGGGCTGCTGCTCGGCGCCCTCGCGCTGTACTGGAGCGTCAACGCGCTGCGGATGAAGCCCGAGGAACGGGCCAAGGCCCGCGCCGAGGCGGCCGCCCTGCTGACCGAGGGCGGCGCCACCCCTCCGCCGCAGCGGCCCACCGACCCCCGCAGCAAGCCGCAGCGCCCGGCCGCGCTCGGCGGTCTGATCATGGGCGGGCTCGCCCTCTGCGTCGTGGCGACGACCTTCACGACCCAGGTCGTCTACAAGGACTACTACTCCTGCACGCGCGACGCGTTGACCTCCTCGTCGCGCGACGCCTGCCAGCAGTTGCTGCCGACCCCGCTGCGCGACGTGCTCCACACCCCCTGACGCGCCGTTCGCGCCGGCCCCGGACGGAGGCTCAGGCCTCCGACGGGGCGGCGCCGGGCAGCACGTCGCCCCGCACCGCGTCGCCCTGCGCCTCCGCGTCCGCGCCCACCGCGTCCTCGCCCACCGCGTCCGCGCCCTCCGCGTCCCGGCCCTCCGTCGCGGCGGCGGCACGGCGGACCCGCACCCAGCGCACCCAGCGCACCAGCAGGGCCGTGGGCGTACCGGCGGCCGCCGTCCACCCGGCCGCCGCGAACCCGGTGAGCCACCAGGACGGCCCGAAGTCCTCCAGCGCCCCGGTGCCCAGCGGCCCCGCCGCGAACCCGGTGAGCAGCGCCATGGCGATCCCGCACACCAGCCCGCCCAGGGCGGCGTGCGCCGCGGTGCGCCCGGGGCCGCACGGCTCCCGCCGGTCGACGGCGAGCACCCCCACCGCGACGCCGGCGAGCACCGGCACGACCAGCACCACCCAGGCCAGCGACGTCCCGGGCCCGGGCTGGGGCAGCGCCGCGAGGAGCGGGAAGTCCGGCAGCACCGGCTCCCCCACCACGCCGGCCGGACGCACCACGGCCTGGGTGCCGAGCGCGAAACCGGGGCCGAGCGCATAGGCCGCGCCCCACACGGCGGCGTTCGGGATCAGCGCGACCGCCACCGCCAGCACCGCCAGCCGGCCGGACAGCGCCTCGCTGAGCCGGGTGAACGACGCCCCCGCGGCACCGGGGTGCAACGCCAGGGTCACCGCCGTGAGCGCCGCACCGCCCGCGACGAGGACGCAGACGCCCGCCCCCGCCGAGCGCAGCACGACCGCGGTATCCCGCAGCGGCACCGTCACGGCCACGGTCACCCGGGACAGCCATGCGGGCAGCGGGATCCGCGGCCGCCCCCGCTCCATCCAGGCCCCCGCGACCGCCGCGAGGGCGGCGACGAGGGGCAGGTGCACCGCGGCACCGAGGGCGTCGCTGCGCACCGGCCCGTACGAGGTGTAGACGACCACCCCGGCGCCCACCGCGAGGTACCCGCCGATCAGCCATGCCACGGCGGACCGCGCGACCTTGTCGTCCGAGGCCGGCGCGACGGCGTCCGCCCCCGCCCGGTACAGCAGCCACACCGGGAACGCCATGGGCAGCAGCGGCGTGACGCCGATGGGCGCGGCGACGCCGGAGAGGGTCTCGGTGCGCACCAGGCCGCCGCCGTGGGCGAGCAGCCAGCAGTCCGCGGCGACGTGGAGGGCGCCGTTCAGCCCGCTGTCGGGGAATGGCGAGACGACCCACAGGAAGAGCACGAGCATGGCGAAGCCGCCCAGGCCGAGGCCCGCTGCGACCACGCCGCCGGTGAAGGCGGGGGCGGACTCGGAGGTGCGCAGGGTCTCGTGGGCGGCCCGGATCCGGTGCACGACGTGGTTCAGGGCGCTTGCGGCACTCACGGATCTCATGCTGCCAAGAACACCCCCTTTCGCCGTGGCAGCATGCGAATGACCGTCGTGTCGCGGAATATGGCGTTATGCGTTTCTTCATTCGATCCGAGTGGTCGATCGCATGAGCCGCACATCCACGGCGAGGGCCGCGAAGGCCCTCAAGAAGCGAAGGCGTCCCCGGCCGGCGAAGGCCCTCGGGGCGGCGCAGGCCGGGAACGCCGCGAAGGACCCGCAGGCCGCGCAGGCGGCCGGTGCGGGGGAACCGGACGCGTCCGCGGAACGGGTGGAGCCGACGGGGGCCGAGGGGCCCCGCGACCCCGCCCCCGCGTCCGCTCCGCCCGGCAGGCAGGCCCCGGAACCGGAGGCCGCGGGCAAGGCCGCGGGCAAGGCCGAGGACCCGGCGATCGAGGCCGTACGGATCGCCGAGGCCGCGCAGGCGGCCTTCGACGGGCTGTACACCCGCAACGCGCCCGCCCTGCTCCGCCAGGTCGAACTGCTCACCGGCAACATGCGGCTGGCCCGGCACGCCGTGCACCGCGCCTTCGACCTGGCCTGGCAGCGGTGGCCCGAGGTCGCCGTCGACCCCGACCCGGCCGGGTGGATCCGTGCGGAGGCGCACCACCACGCCCTCGCGCCCTGGCAGCAGACGCTGCCCTGGTACCGCACCCCGCCACGGGAGCGCAGCGCGTTCCAGCGGCTGCCGCGCGGCACCCGGCACGCCGTACTGCTCCACGACGGCCTGGGGCTGAGCCTGCGGCGCACGGCGGCGGAGAGCATGGCCACCACCTCCATGACCAGGCGGCGCATCGTCCGGGGGCGCGAGGCCCTGGGCGAGGGGGCGCCGGCCCGGCTGGGCGACCTGCTGGACGAGCAGCCGCAGCCGGAGTTCCCGGCGGCCATGGTGCGCGAACTGAGCGAGCAGTGGCTGCGCATCCGCACGGTGGGTGCCGTGGTGGCGACGGTGGTGATAGCGCTGGCGACCGCGGTCGGGCTGGTCTTCGGGCCGCTCAGCGACCGCGTCGCGGCCGACCACGGACCGGTCGGGCAGCGCACCTCCGCCCCCGTGCGCTGAGCGGGCCCGCGCACACGCACACGGGCCCGCCCCCCGGAGGGAGCGGGCCCGTGTGCGTGCCTCCGTACGGAGGCGAGGATCAGCCCTGCAGGATGGCGCGCGCGAGGCGGGCCGTCTCCGACGGGGTCTTGCCGACCTTGACGCCGGCGGCCTCGAGGGCCTCCTTCTTCGCCTGGGCGGTGCCGGAGGAGCCGGAGACGATGGCGCCGGCGTGGCCCATGGTCTTGCCCTCGGGCGCGGTGAAGCCCGCGACGTAGCCGACGACCGGCTTGGTGACGTGCTCGGCGATGAAGGCCGCGGCACGCTCCTCGGCGTCGCCGCCGATCTCGCCGATCATGACGATCAGGTCGGTCTCGGGGTCGTCCTGGAACGCCTTCAGCGCGTCAATGTGGGTGGTGCCGATGATCGGGTCACCGCCGATGCCGACCGCCGAGGAGAAGCCGATGTCGCTGAGCTCGTACATCATCTGGTAGGTCAGCGTGCCCGACTTCGACACCAGGCCGATGCGGCCGGAGGTGGTGATGTCGGCCGGGATGATGCCCGCGTTGGACTGGCCGGGGGTGATCAGGCCGGGGCAGTTCGGACCGATGATCCGGGTCTTGTTGCCCTTGCTGCCCGCGTACGCCCAGAAGGCGGCGGTGTCGTGGACCGCGATGCCCTCGGTGATCACGACCGCGAGGCCGATCCCGGCGTCGATGGCCTCGATGACCGCGTCCTTGGCGAACTTCGGCGGGACGAAGATGACGGTGACGTCGGCACCGGTCTTCTCCATGGCCTCGGCGACGGAGCCGAAGACCGGCACCTCGGTGCCGTCGAAGTCCACGCTGGTGCCGGCCTTGCGCGGGTTCACGCCGCCGACGATGTTGGTGCCCGAGGCGAGCATGCGCCGGGTGTGCTTGGTGCCCTCGGAACCGGTCATCCCCTGGACGATGACCTTGCTCTCCTTGGTCAGGAAGATAGCCATGATGTGGTGACCTGTCCCTTACTTCGCAGCCAGCTCGGCGGCGCGCTCCGCGGCGCCGTCCATGGTGTCGACCTGCTCGACCAGCGGGTGGTTGGCGTCGGTCAGGATCTGCCGACCGAGCTCCGCGTTGTTGCCGTCCAGACGGACGACGAGCGGCTTGGTGACCTCTTCGCCCTTGGACTTCAGCAGCTCCAGGGCCTGGACGATGCCGTTGGCGACCGCGTCGCAGGCGGTGATGCCGCCGAAGACGTTGACGAAGACGGACTTGACGTCCGGGTCGCCCAGGATGATCTCGAGGCCGTTGGCCATGACCTCGGCGGAGGCGCCACCGCCGATGTCGAGGAAGTTGGCGGGCTTGACGTTGCCGTGGCCCTCACCGGCGTAGGCGACGACGTCCAGGGTGCTCATGACGAGACCCGCGCCGTTGCCGATGATGCCGACCTCGCCCTCAAGCTTGACGTAGTTGAGGCCCTTGGCCTTGGCCGCGGCCTCCAGCGGGTTGGCGGCGGCGTGGTCGACCAGCGCCTCGTGCTCCGGCTGGCGGAAGTCGGCGTTCTCGTCCAGCGAGACCTTGCCGTCGAGCGCGATGACGCGGCCGTCGGCGACCTTGGCGAGCGGGTTGACCTCGACGAGGAGCGCGTCCTCGGAGATGAAGGTCTTCCACAGGGTCTGCAGGATCTCGGTGACCTGGTCGGCGACGTCGGCCGGGAAGGCGGCCGCCTCGACGATCTCGCGGGCCTTCTGCGGGGTCACGCCCTCGATGGCGTCCACCGGGATCTGGGCGACGGCCGCCGGGTTGGTCGCCGCCACCTCCTCGATCTCCATGCCGCCCTCGACGGACGCGATCGCCAGGAACGTCCGGTTGGCGCGGTCGAGGAGGAAGGAGACGTAGTACTCGGAGGCGATCTCCGGGGCCAGCTCGGCCAGCATCACCTTGTGGACCGTGTGGCCCTTGATGTCCATGCCGAGGATCTGACCGGCCTTGGCCACCGCGTCCTCGGGGTCCGACGCCACCTTCACGCCGCCGGCCTTGCCACGGCCACCGGTCTTCACCTGTGCCTTGACGACAGCCTTGCCACCGAGCCGCTCCGCGACCTCGCGCGCCGCCTCAGGCGTTTCGATGACTTCACCGGCCAGCACCGGTACACCGTGCTTGGCGAAGAGGTCCCTCGCCTGGTACTCGAACAGGTCCACGCGCGTCCGTCCTTGGTTATCGCGGTTCGTTGTCTGCGTGCCGGGGCGGGTCGTCGCTGACGTCTTCGTAACGAACCATACGAACGGCCGTACGGGGGGCGCACACGTCGGCCGAGCACGCGGCATGTCCGTCTCGCAGGTTATCGCCGCGCGGGCGGCACGGGTAAATCCGAGATGGCGCGAGAGCGGTGAGAACGGTCACAGACCAGCCGTTCGGGGGGTTCCCGCGGCAGCGGGGACATGGGCGGGTCGCCACGGCGGCGGCCGCCGGAACGGGGTCCGCCGGGGCGAGGTCCGCTCACCGGGGGTGACGAGGCTGCTCCCACCCGCCCGTCCCGGCGTCACCCTCCAGGGGCAGGCTCGGGCACGGGCAGCGGCCGCTTCTCGATCGCGGCCGCCATGACCTCGGGGAAGAGATCCGGGGTGCAGGCGAACGCGGGCGCCCCCAGCGCCGCGAGCGCCGCCGCGTGCTCGCGGTCGTAGGAGGGCGCGCCCTCGTCCGACAGCGCCAGCAGTGCCACGAACTGCACACCGGACGCCTTCATCGCCGCGACCCGCTTGAGCATCCCGTCGCGTATGCCGCCCTCGTACAGGTCGCTGACGAGGACGACGACGGTCTCGGCGGGCCGGGTGATGAGGGACTGGCAGTAGGCCAGCGCCCGGTTGATGTCGGTGCCGCCGCCGAGCTGGGTGCCGAACAGCACGTCGACGGGGTCGTCCAGATGGTCCGTCAGGTCGGCGACCGCCGTGTCGAAGACGACCAGCCGGGTGTCGATGCTGCGCATGGAGGCGAGCACGGCACCGAAGACGGACGCGTAGACCACGGAGGCCGCCATCGAGCCCGACTGGTCGACGCAGAGCACGACGTCCTTGCGCACCGCCTGCGAGGCCCGGCCGTGGCCGATCAGCCGTTCGGGGACGACGGTGCCGTGCTCGGGCAGGTAGTGCCGGAGGTTGGCACGGATCGTACGGTCCCAGTCGATGTCCCGGTGCCGCGGGCGGTGGACCCGCGCCGAACGGTCCAGCGCGCCGGTGAGGGTGGCCCGGGTCCGGGTCGCCAGGCGCCGCTCCAGGTCCTCCACGACCTTGCGGACCACCGCCCGCGCCGTCTCCTTCGTCGTCCCGGGCATCACCTTGTTCAGCGAGAGCAGCGTGCCGACCAGGTGGACGTCGGCCTCGACCGCCTCCAGCATCTCCGGTTCCAGCAGCAGCGCGGACAGCCCGAGCCGGTCGATCGCGTCGCGCTGCATCACCTGGACGATGCTGCTGGGGAAGTACCTGCGGACGTCCCCCAGCCAGCGCGCGACCTGGGGCGCCGAGCCGCCCAGCCCGGCGCTCCGCGGGGGCGGTGCACCGCCCCCGCCGTGCGGGGCGGCCCCGTACAGCGCCTCCAGTGCCTGGTCCATCGCCGCGTCCCGGCCGGTGAGCCGCCGGCCCGTGCCGTCGGCGGGTCCGCCGCCGAGCACCATCCGCCAGCGCCGCAGCCGCTCGTCGGCGTCCGCGCCCGTGCCTGTGTCCGTGCCCGTGTCCGTCATGCGTCCCGGCCCCCGTCCTCTCCCCCGGGCCCGAGCAGCAGCCGTGCCGTGGACAGCGCCGCCTCCGCCCGTTCCTCGTCGAGCCCCGGAGCGAAGCCCGGCAGGCCCTCCCCCGCCGCCCCGCCGTCCGCTCCCCCGCCTCCCGGGCCGCGCCGCACCAGCTCCCCCACCGCGCGCCGCGCCCCCGGGTCGAAGCCGCCGAAGGTCCGCCGCAGCAGCGGCAGCACGTCGTCGAAGGCGGCCGCCGGCACCCCGGACAGCCAGCCGTCGACCAGCGCGAGCAGCCGCTCGTCGTGGACCAGCAGCATCCCGCCCCCGGCGAGGAAGCCCTCGACCCAGGCGGCCGCCTCCTGCGGCGCCGTGCCGTGCGACAGGGCGAGCCCCATCAGCCGGGCCACCTCCCCGGGCTCCAGGCGCGCGTCGTCGAGGAGCAGCCGTGCGGCGCTGCCCCGCAGCAGCCCCGGTACGCCGCGGTCGCGCACGGCCAGCCGCCGCAGCACACCGGCCCAGCGGTCGCGCAGCGCGTCGTCGCCGAGCAGGACCAGGGCCCGCTGCACCTCCGTGACATGAGCGCGCATCTCGGCGGCGCCGTCCGCGTCGAGCCCAGCGCACGCGGGCGGGAGCCCGACGCAGACGCGCTCCGCGAGCCCCTCGGCGACCTCGCGCAGCGCCCCTGCGTCCGTGCCCCGCACGTCGCCGTAGCGGAGGGAGCGCACCAGCGCGGGCAGTGCCTGGGCGAGGTGCGCGACGTCCACGTCGAGCGCCGCACGGTCGGCGAGCACCCGCATCACCGTCGGCAGGGCGTCCGCCAGCCCGGCGAGCAGGCAGCGTTCGGCGAGGCCCGTCACCTCGGCGAGCGCCCCCGCGTTCACCGCCGCGTCCTCGGCCCGGGCGGTGGCCGCGGACTCCACCGTGGTGCCCCACACCCCGGCCTCCGCGACCGCCACCGCGAGCTCCGGCTCCCAGCGCAGCCGCCAGCTCTCGCGGAAGGTGCCGGTGGCGGCCGTGCGGGACCGGCCTGGCTCGCCCCAGCCGACGCCGAGCATCCGCAGCCGGTGCAGCAGGCGGCTGCGTCCGGCGTCGGTGTCCTTGCGCAGGTCCAGGTCCACCTCCTTCTCCAGGGACTCCGGCTTGATCCGCAGCCTGCGCTGCTCACGCGCCAGGTCGCGGGCGAGGGGCACCGCCGGCGCACCCTCGGGGACCTCGCCCAGCATGTCCCCCACCACCAGCCGGTCCCGGATCAGCGCCAGCGGCACGTCAGATCCGTCGCACATCACCGCCCGTACCGCGTCCGTGGTCTCGCCGAGCCCGGGCAGCGGACGGCCGCGCAGGGTCGCGAGGGTGCCGGCGAGCCGTACCGCCTCGATGACGTGCGCGGAGGAGACCGGGAGGTCCTCCTCGCGGAGCAGGCCGGCGACCTTGGTCATCCACCGGGCGACGGGCCGGTCGGTCGAGGTGAACAGATGGCGGTACCAGCCGGGGGAGTCGACGCCCGCCCCGTAGCCACTGGCCCGGGAGAGCCTGCGGTGCGTCCAGGGCACCCAGGTGACCTCCACCTTCGCCTTGGGCAGGCCCTTGAGCAGGGCCCGGTCGGCGGTGACCCGGCCGTCGCCGGCGAGCGCGGGCACGTGCCAGGCCCCGCACACCACGGCCACGCTCGCGTGCGCGCGGCGCGCCTCCCGTATCCGCAGCCGCATGTGGGCCTCGCGCACCGCGTCCTGCGGGTGCCCGCCGTCACCGTAGGTCTCGCGCAGCGCGCCCATGGCCTCGGCGAGCGCCCCGAACGCGGCCAGCGGGTCGCCGCCCCCCTCGCCGTCCCGGCCGCGGTGCTCGACGGCGTCCTCCCACCACCGCTCCGGGTCGTCGTGGCCGGCCGTGCGCGCCAGCACGGCGAGCGGGTCGATGCGCGCGTCCGCCGCCTCCGCCTCTCCTTCTCCCCCCTCTTCCTCTCCCCTTCCCTCTCCTTCTCCTCGCTCGTCGCGGAGCAGGAGCGAGTGCGCGGCGGGCAGGTCGATGAAGCGCACCGGCACCTCGCGTCCGGCCGCCCAGCGGATCGCCGCCCACTCGGGGGAGAACTCGGCGAAGGGCCAGAAGCCGGCCCGGGACGGCTCGTCGACGACGTGGGCGAGCAGCGCGACCGGCGGCCGCATCCCGGGATCGGCGGCGAGCGCCAGCACCGCGTCCGCCTCCGGCGGGCCCTCGACGAGCACGATCCCCGGCTGCAGCCGGTCGAGCGCGGCCCGCACGCCGCGCGCCGACCCGGGGCCGTGGTGCCGCACCCCCAGCAGCGCCACCCCGTCCGCGGCGGTCACGGCGGTCACGGGGTCACCTCTCTGCAGGCGCGGTAGAAGTCCTTCCAGCCCTCCCGCTCGCGGACGACGGTCTCCAGGTACTCCTGCCAGACCACGCGGTCGGCGGCCGGGTCGCGGACCACCGCGCCGAGCAGCCCGGCGGCGACGTCCCCGGCGCGCAGCACACCGTCGCCGAAGTGTGCGGCCAGGGCGAGCCCGTTGGTCACCACGGAGATCGCCTCGGCCGTGGAGAGCGTGCCGGAGGGGGACTTCACCTTCGTGCGCCCGTCGGCGGTGACCCCGCCGCGCAGTTCACGGAAGACGGTGACCACCCGCCGGATCTCGTCCGCGCCCTCCGGGGCGGCCGGCAGTTCCAGCGAGCGCCCGAGCTGGCCGACGCGGCGGCTGACGATGTCGACCTCCTCCTCCACGGTCGCGGGCAGCGGCAGCACGACCGTGTTGAAGCGCCGGCGCAGTGCGCTGGACAGCTCGTTGACGCCGCGGTCCCGGTCGTTGGCGGTCGCGATCAGGTTGAACCCGCGCACCGCCTGGGTCTCGGTGCCCAGCTCCGGTATCGGCAGCGTCTTCTCCGAGAGGATGGTGATGAGGGTGTCCTGGACGTCCGCGGGGACGCGGGTCAGCTCCTCCACGCGGGCGATGCGCCCCTCGGCCATCGCCCGCATGACCGGGCTCGGGACCAGGGCCTCCGGGCTCGGCCCGTCGGTGAGCAGCCGGGCGTAGTTCCACCCGTAGCGGATGGCCTCCTCCGGCGTGCCCGCGGTGCCCTGCACGAGCAGCGTGGAGTCACCGCTGACGGCGGCGGCGAGGTGTTCGGAGACCCAGGTCTTCGCGGTGCCCGGGACACCGAGCAGCAGCAGGGCCCGGTCGGTCGCGAGCGTGCTGACCGCAACCTCCACGATCCGCCGCGGGCCCACGTACTTGGGGGTGACGACCGTGCCGTCGGGCAGCTCGCCGCCGAGCAGGTACGTGGCGACCGCCCACGGCGACAGGTTCCACCGGGCCGGGCGCGGCCGGTCGTCGGCCGCCGCGAGAGCCTTGAGCTCATGGGCGAACGCGTCTTCGGCGTGCGGCCGGAGTGCGGTGTCCACGGACATGGTTCTCCCCTGTTCTCACGTCGAGCGGATGGCGCGGACGCCCCGTCAGCCCCCCGCGGGGCGTCCGCGTTCCCACCATCGCGCACCCCACTGACAATCCCGTCCCGTCGTCAGGAACCCCCAGCTCAGGGCGGTTTGTCAGTGCCTGCCCGTAGCGTCGTGGCCATGGACGGGATGGACGGACAGCGGACGGAGCGGTGGACCGCCGACCAGGTCCTGGCACTCGCGCCCGACGCGTCGTCGCGCAAGGCCGGGACGGCGCTGGCGACGGCCGCCCGCTGGTCCGGGACGGGGTCCTCGGGCACGGCGGTGTGGGGGCTGTGCGCGGGCAGCGGCGGCACGCCGTACCGGGCGGTGGTCGACACCGCGGGGCCCGCCTTCAGCTGCGGCTGCCCCAGCCGCAAGTTCCCGTGCAAGCACGCGCTCGCGCTGCTCCTGCTGTGGGCGGGGGGCGAGGTCGGGCCGGCCGCACACGGGGGCGGCCGGCCCGACTGGGTCACCGAGTGGCTGGACGCACGCCGCGCGCACGAGGAGCGGACGCCCCCGGGCGGGCGCGGCACGTCCGGTGGCGGTGACCCGGAGGCGGCGCGCAGGCGGGCCGAGCGCCGGGCGGGGCGGGTGGCCGCCGGCGCCACGGAGCTGGAGCGACGGCTGGCGGATCTGCTGCGGGACGGCCTGGCGGGTGCGGACCGCGAGGGGTACCGGCGGTGGGACGAGACGGCCGCCCGCATGGTGGACGCCCAGGCTCCCGGGCTCGCCTCGCGGGTGCGCGAGCTGGGCGCGCTGGCGGGGTCGGGGGGCGACTGGCCGTCGCGACTGCTGGAGGAGACGGCGCTGCTGCATCTGCTGGCCCGAGGCTGCCTGCGACAGGACGCGCTGCCCGCGCCGCTGGCGGCCACCGTCCGGTCCCGGGTCGGCTTCACGGTGGACTCGGCGGAGCTCCTCGCGGGGCCGACGGTGCGGGACCGCTGGTTGGTCCTGGCGCGGCACGACACCGCCGACGACCGTCTCACCACCCGCAGGACCTGGCTGCACGGGGAGGCCACCGGCCGTACCGCGCTGCTGCTGTCCTTCGGGGCCGCGGGCCGGGCGCCGGAGCCCGCACTGCCGGTCGTCCTCGGCCTCGACGCGGAGCTGGCCTTCCACCCGGGGGCCCGTCCGCTGCGGGCGGTGCTCGGGCCGCGGCACGACACGCCGCTGCCCGGCCGCGTGCCGCCGGGCGTGCCGGTCGCCGCGGCACTCGGCGCGTACGGGGAGGCCCTGGCCGACGACCCGTGGCTGGACGCCTGGCCGGTCGTGCTCGCCGGCGTCGTGCCGATACCGGGCGGGACGGGCTGGCAGGTGGCGGACGCGGACGGCAGCGACGCCGTCCCGGTCGCGGCGGGCGGCGCCGGTGCCGGAGCGGGGCTGTGGCGCCTGGCGGCGGTCTCCGGCGGCCACCCGGTGACGGTGTTCGGCGAGCTCGGCCATCAGGGCTTCCGGCCGTTCACGGCCTGGGCCGGCGCGGGCGCGGAGCCGGTGCCGCTGACGGTGTGACCCCGGCCGGGCTCCCGCGGGCGGCCGCACGGAGACGACGACGAAGGAGGACCGATGACGACGACCTGGGCCGACCTGGTCGGCACCGCGCTCCTCGGCACCGACCGCAGGGGCGGCACACCCGAGGAGCTGCTGGACTCCGCCGCGCTCGCCGTCGTACGGCGCCGCGCCGGAGCACGGCCGGCAACGGCGGGGGCGCGGCCGGCCACGACGCCCCACGACCCGAGGCCGCCGCTGCCCGAGGCGGCGCGACGGCGCCTGTCCCTGCTGCTGGCGGACCGCTCGGCCGGGGGCGGCGGGGGCAGCCGGCGTGGCGCCGCCCCCAACCTCGCCGAGCTGCTGCCCCAGTGGCTCGCCGTGGCCAACGCCCGCGGCTGGGCGGCCCCGCCGGAGCTGCTTCCCGCGCTGCTGGACGCCGCCCGCGCACGCACCGACCTGCGGCCGGACGCCCTGGCGCTGGCGGGACCGCGCGGGCTGTGGCTGGCGGAGCTGAACGCCGACTGGCGGTTCGCGCTGCGCGCCGGGGCGCCGGGCGTCGTGCCGGACACCGGTGACCCGGACGCCGTGCGGACGCTGTGGGAGGAGGGGCTGTTCGCCGAACGGGTGGCCTTGCTGTCCCGGCTGCGGGCCCGCGATCCGCGGCAGGCGCTGGAGCTGCTGCGCTCGGGATGGGCCGCGGAGCGCGCCGAGGACCGGCTGATGTTCCTGGACTCGCTCCGTGAGGGCCTGTCGCCGCAGGACGAGCCGTTCCTGGAGCAGGCCCTCACCGACCGCAGCCGCAACGTGCGGGCCACCGCCGCGGAACTGCTGTCGGCCCTCCCGGGCTCCGCCCTCGCCGCCCGGATGGCCGCACGGGCCAGGACCTGCGTCGCGTGGGATCCGGGAGGCGGCCGGATCGGGGTGGAGGCGCCGTACGAGTGCGACGCGGCCATGGAGCGCGACGGCGTGGTGGCGATACCGCCCGCCGGGCGCGGGGAGCGGGCGTGGTGGTTCGGCCAGGTGGTGGACGCGGCGCCGCTCGTCACGTGGCGGGAGCGGTTCGGCGGCCGGACGCCGGAGGAGATCATCGCGCTGCCGGTCGCGGACGACTGGCAGGCGGATCTGCACGCGGCGTGGTGCCGGGCCGCGGTGCGCCAGGGGGACGCGGCCTGGGCACGCGCCCTGCTGGGCCCCACCCCGGCGCCCGCGACGGCGGTCAGTCCCGTCGGGGACCCGGCGAAGCTGCTGTCGATCCTCCCGGCCCCGGAACGGGCGGAGTGGGTGGCCCGCTTCATCGCGGCGCACGGCCTGTCGGAGGCGTTCCAGATGCTCGCGGTCTGCGCCGTGCCCTGGGCCGAGCCGCTGGGGGCGGCGGTGGTGGACGCGCTGGACATCGCGCGGGACGCGGGCAGCTACCCGTGGAGCTTCAGCGGGGTGATGGGCCTGGCCGAACGGTGCATGGACCCAGCGGAGGCCGACCGGGCGGCCCCGCTGGCCGCGGTGCCGGCCGAGTCCGCAGACACCTCACCGGGCGCCGGGGCGTACTGGGCGGAGGCCTTCCAGCGACTGGTCGGCACCTTGCGCCTGCGGGCCGCGATGCTGGCGGAGCTCGCCTGAGCCGGCGACCGGGAGCGGGCTACCGGGAGCGGGCGGCGGTCCGAGCGAAAGGCCCGCACCGCCGCCCGTGACGATCAGGCTTCGGCCGGATGGCGGATGTTGTCGTTCACCCAGGTGACGACGTCGCCGGTCGACGTGCCCGGGGTGAAGATCGCGGCCACGCCCAGTTCCTGCAGCGGGGCGATGTCGTCCTCGGGGATGATCCCGCCGCCGAACACCTTGATGTCCTCCGCGTCACGCTCCCGGAGCAGCTCGATCACCTTGGCGAACAGCGTCATGTGGGCTCCGGAGAGGATGGACAGCCCGACGGCGTCGGCGTCCTCCTGGATCGCGGTGTCCACGATCTGCTCGGGCGTCTGGTGGAGACCGGTGTAGATGACCTCCATGCCGGCGTCCCGCAGCGCTCGCGCGATGACCTTGGCCCCGCGGTCGTGGCCATCCAGGCCCGGCTTGGCGACCACCACACGGATCGGTCCGGACACTCCCATCGCTGCCTCCATACACGATTGCTGCGCTCAGCGGGCACATGTGTGAACGAACGTTATCGCCAGCATCCCCCGTGCGGACAGTTTCACGAAGGGCCCCGAGGGGGAAATCACACATGGGACACGTTCACGTTAGAAACGCGTTCGGCCCGTGGCCGTCCTTCGTTCAGCAGGCGACACGGGCCGTCGCGTTCTCGGCGCACGGGGGACAGGGCCGTCTCCGTGTGCCCACGGGAGGTAGGCCATGGGCGTCCTGTCTTTCGGTGTCGGAGACCGCTTGGTGCGCCAGGCGGCCTACGTACGAGCCGCGGCGATCGAGATCGCCATCCTGACCGGTCACGTTTTCCTCTACCCGACCGGAATCTTCCAGGAGCGCGGGCCGCAGTCGGCGGCCGGCGACTCCGAGGCGCCGCCACGCCTCCCCACCGCGGGCCGCAGCCACCCCCCGGTGCTCCTGCTGCACGGCTTCGTGGACAACCGTTCGGTGTTCGCGATGCTCCGCCGGTCGCTGCGACGGCACGGCTGGCCGCATGTGCAGGCGCTCAACTACTCGCCGCTGACCTGCGACATCCGTACGGCGGCGGCCCTCCTCGGACGCCACGTCGAACAGATCTGCGAGCAGACGGGGCACCGCCAGGTGGACATCGTGGGCCACAGCCTCGGTGGGCTCATCGCCCGCTACTACGCCCAGCGCCTGGGCGGCGACACACGCGTGCGCACCGTGGTCACCCTGGGCACCCCGCACGCCGGGACCCGCGCCGCGCCGCTGCTGAACCCGCACCCGATCGTCCGCCAGATGCGGCCCAACTCCGACCTCATCGAGGAACTGGCCAAGCCGGCGACCGGCTGCCGTACCCGTTTCGTGGCGTTCTGGAGCGATCTGGACGAGCTGATGAGCCCGGTCGAGGCCGCCCGGCTCGACCACCCGGACCTCATCGCCCGCAACGTCCACGTCGCGGGGGTCGGGCATCTGACCATGCCGGTCCACGCGGCCATCGCCGCCGGCATCCGGCAGGCGCTGCTGGGCGAGGAGCTGGCGTCGGGCGCCGTGGACGCCGCCTGACGGCCTTGCCCCCATAAGCATCGAAAGGCCATCGAACACAAGGCATCGGGGATACCCGAATCCCGCCGAAGATTGTGGGCGTCGCCCGCTGGGGGATACAGTCGCCGCTAATTCTCCTGCTGCCGAGGCGAAAGAGAAGCGGTGAACGACCGTCATCCGGCGGGGTACGCCCCCGAGTACAGCGGCTATGGGTACGAGGGGCATTCCGACGCCTCCTACGCGCCCATGGGCGCCGCTCACGCGGATGACGATCCACTCTTCGGCTCCTGCCAGGGCTACCCCGCCTACGACACGGGGTCCTACGCCACCGTCTCGTACGACACCACCGCGACCGGCTACTGGCCCTCGGGGCAGGCCGCCGGCACCGCCGCCTACGGCGACCACGTGGGCACGGCCACCGGCACCTGGTACCCGGACGCCACGCAGGCGCAGCCGGCGGCGGCCTACGACTACCCGCAGTACGAGCACACGGCCGTCCACACCGCCTACGAGGAGCCCGAGGCCGCTCACGCCCACGCTCCCGAGCCCGCCGCCCACGAGCAGCCGGACCGGTACGGGACCGGGACGTACGCCCAGGAGCACTACGAGGCCGACCGGTACGAGCCGGAGTCGTACGAGGCCGAGCAGTACGAGCCCTACGAGCCCGACGCCCACGACACCGCCGAGGACGACGCGGACCCGGAGCACGACACCGAGGACGGCGCCGCCCCGGCCGCCCTGCCGCGCCCGCGCAGCGGGAACGGCGTCGGGAGCCGTCGGCGCCGCCCGGCCCGGCGCTCCGCCCTGCTCACCGTCGCCGTCCCCTCCGTGGCGGTGATGGGCGTCGCCTGCGCGGCCGCCGTCACCGTCAACACCGACGACCCCGACAGCAGCCGCACCCAGGCCGACGGCGTGCCCGAGGCGGCCAACGCCCCGACCACGAAGCTCGACCAGCAGCTGGCCGGGGTGAACCGGGACGTCGACGACTTCACCGACCGGGCCAGCCGCAACCAGGAGCGCATCGACCTCAAGGAGCGCCAGGCGCTGGAGCGCGCGAAGAAGGCGGCGGAGGCGGCCCTCAAGGAGCAGCTGCGCCCCAAGTTCCTGCTCCCGGTCAAGCAGCACGGCCTGAGCGCTTACTTCGGTCAGGCGGGCGTGAACTGGATGTCGGTCCACACCGGCATCGACTTCCCGGTGGACTACGGCACGCCGGTGATGGCCGCGACCGACGGCGTCGTGCGCACCCAGTGGAACAGCGCCTACGGCAACATGGCGATAGTGACCGCCCCCGACGGCACCGAGACCTGGTACTGCCACCTGAGCAGCACCAAGATCCGCTCGGGCTCGGTCAAGGCCGGCGAGGTCATCGCCTACTCCGGCAATTCGGGCAACTCCACCGGGCCGCACCTCCACTTCGAGGTGCGTCCCGCGGGCGGCGCGGCCATCGACCCGCTGCAGTGGCTGCTGAAGCACGGGATCGACCCGCGCTGAGCCCGGGCGGGCCCCGCCGGAGCGGGACCGGGGCCGGAAGCGGTCCCGGAACCGGGCCCGGCCCGGACGAGGCCCGGGCGAGGACCGCTCCTGAAGCCCGCTAGAGCTTCTCCACCGGCGCGTACCGCAGCAGCAGCACCTTCGGCCGCTCGTCGCCGAAGTCGATGGTGGCCTTGGCTTTCTCCCCGCTGCCGTCGACCGCGACGACCGTGCCCAGCCCGAACGTGTCGTGCGTGACCCGGTCACCGACCGCCAGCGAGATGACCGGGCGGTCCTGGGTGCGCCGCGTCGCGAATCCGGAGGGCCCGCTTTTCGACGGGGAACGCGACAGCATCGAGGCCGCCGCCGACACCGAGGCGGAGGGTGCCGCGGAGGCGCCCGTGCGCTTCCACTCGATGAGCGGCTCCGGGATCTCCTCCAGGAAGCGCGAGGGCGGGTTGTACGAGGGCTGGCCCCAGGCGCTGCGCATGGTCGACCGCGTCACGTACAGACGCTGCCGCGCCCGCGTGATGCCGACGTAGGCGAGCCGCCGCTCCTCCTCCAGCTCCTTGGTCTGGCCGAGCGCGCGCATGTGCGGGAAGACCCCGTCCTCCATGCCGGTCAGGAAGACCACCGGGAACTCCAGGCCCTTGGCGGTGTGCAGGGTCATCAGCGTTATGACGCCGCCGCCCTCGTCGTCGTCCGGGATCTGGTCGGAGTCGGCGACCAGCGCGACCCGCTCCAGGAACTCCGCGAGCGTGCCGGGCTCCTCCTCGGTGCGCTCCTGCTCGAACTCCAGTGCCACCGCCGCGAGTTCCTGGAGGTTCTCGATGCGGGTCTCGTCCTGCGGGTCGGTGGAGGCCTGCAGCTCGGCCAGGTAGCCCGTGCGCTCCAGCACGGCCTCCAGGACGGTGGCGGGGCCGGCGCCGGAGTCGACGACCGTGCGCAGCTCCTCCAGGAGCTCGTTGAAGCGCTTGACGGCGTTGACCGAGCGCGACGCCATGCCGAAGGCCTCGTCGACCCGGCGCAGCGCGGCGGCGAAGGAGATCCGCTCGCGCGAGGCCAGGGCGTCGACCATGGCCTCGGCGCGCTCCCCGATGCCGCGCTTGGGCACGTTGAGGATGCGGCGCAGCGGGACGGTGTCCTCGGGGTTGGCGAGCACGCGCAGGTAGGCCAGGACGTCCCGGACCTCCTTGCGCTCGTAGAAGCGGACACCGCCGACGACCTTGTAGGGCAGGCCGACGCGGATGAAGACCTCTTCGAAGACACGGGACTGCGCGTTGGTCCGGTAGAAGACCGCGACCTCGCCGGGGCGGGCGTCGCCGGAGTCGGTGAGCCGGTCGATCTCGTCGGCGATGAACTGCGCCTCGTCGTGCTCCTGGTCGGCGACGTAGCCGGTGATGACCGGGCCCTGGCCGGCCTCCGTCCACAGGTTCTTGGGGCGGCGGGAGGCGTTGCGCTCGATGACGGCGTTGGCGGCGGTCAGGATGTTCTGGGTGGAGCGGTAGTTCTGCTCCAGCAGGATCGTGCGGGCCTGCGGGTAGTCCTCCTCGAACTGGAGGATGTTGCGGATCGTGGCGCCGCGGAAGGCGTAGATGCTCTGGTCGGCGTCACCGACCACGCACAGCTCGGCGGGCCCCTCTCCGCCCTCCTCCGCGTCACCGGTCCCGACCAGCTCGCGCACCAGGGTGTACTGGGCGTGGTTGGTGTCCTGGTACTCGTCGACCAGGACGTGCCGGAACCGGCGCCGGTAGTGCTCGGCGACGTCCGGGAAGGCCTGGAGCAGGTTGACCGTGGTCATGATGATGTCGTCGAAGTCGAGCGCGTTGGCCTCGCGCAGCCGCGACTGGTACATCGCGTAGGCCTCGGCGAGCTTCTTCTCGAAGGGGTTCTCGGCCTGGTCGGCGAAGGTCTCCTCGTCGATGAGCTCGTTCTTGAGGTTGGAGACCTTGGCGCTGAAGGACTTCGGCGGGAACTGCTTGGGGTCCAGGTCCAGGTCGCGGCAGACCAGGGCCATCAGCCGCTTGGAGTCGGCCGCGTCGTAGATCGAGAAGCTGGAGGTGAAGCCGAGCCTCTTGGACTCCCGGCGCAGGATGCGGACGCACGCGCTGTGGAAGGTGGAGACCCACATCACGTTGGCGCGCGGGCCGACCAGCTGCTCGACCCGCTCCTTCATCTCCCCGGCGGCCTTGTTGGTGAAGGTGATCGCCAGGATCTGGCCGGGGTGCACCTTGCGGGCGCCCAGCAGGTACGCGATGCGGTGGGTGAGCACCCGGGTCTTGCCCGAGCCGGCGCCGGCGACGATGAGCAGCGGGGAGCCGGTGTGCTCGACGGCGGCACGCTGCTGCTCGTTGAGCCCCTCCAGCAGCGCGGACGGGTCGACGACCGGGCGGGGGGCGCCGTCCCGGTAGTACGCGTCCCGGTCGACGGGCGCGTCGAAGCGCCCCTCGAAGAGGTCGTCGGGAGCCGTGTCGGGCTCGTCCTCGGGAGGCGGCGGGGGCTCCTCCTCCCTCGGTTCGAGGCCGGCCAGGAAGCTGTCGTCAAAGAGGCTGCTCATCGCCTCCCGAGTCTAGGCCGTGGGACGGACAGCGGTGCGCCGCTTGCCCCAGCCCGAGCCCCAGCCGAGCCCGAGCCCGCACCCTCCGCGGCACGGCCCGTCGCCGTCCGTGGCGGCCCGTGGCGACCCCGCATGGTGAAGGTCACGAAATGATTGCGGACAATTCGAACACCAGGGTTCCCACGGACCCCCGCAGTTGACTACCGTGCCGCATCAGGCGGTCCGCTCCATGCGGCGGCGACCGTGCCGTCACGGGCCGCCTCCGCTGAGTCCGGCGACCGCCGGAGCCGGGGACCCACGACCTTGGGGTGAATCGGTCCGCACGAGCGCAGCGCGCCCGCACGGCCCGTAGGGCGGCCTTCCGAAGCCCGAACCCGACAGCTAACCCGGTAGGCGGTCCACGGAAGGAGCCGCCTGACTTGGCGACGCACCGCAAGCCGCGCCCGCGCGCGCTGACCGTCCCCGGCCCCCGGGCCGCGGTGGGGCTCACGACCGCCGCGCTGGCGACCGTCACCCTCTTCGGCGAGAGCGCGAGCGCGGCGCCCGCCTCACCCGACAAGCCCTCCATCACCGAGGTCAAGGCCCAGGTCGACAAGCTCCACCACCAGGCCGAGGCCGCCACCGAGCGCTACAACGGCGCCAAGGAGCAGACCGAGCAGCAGCGGGCGCGCGCCGACGCGCTGCTGGACCAGGTGGCCCGCAGGACCGAGACGCTCAACTCCGCCCGCCGCACCATCGGCGAGTACGCCGCGGCGCAGTACCGGGGCGGCGGCCTGGACGGGACGACGAGCTTCCTGCTCACCTCCGACCCGCAGCAGTTCCTGGACCAGGCGCACCTGATGGACCGCCTGTCCGACCGCCAGGAGCACGCGCTGGAGACCTTCCGCTCCGAACAGGCGGAGACGACGGCCAAGCGCGCCGAGGCGGTCGAGAGCCTGCAGAAGCTGACGGACGCGCAGCGGCGGCTGAACGCGGAGAAGACCACGGTCAAGCAGAAGCTCGCCGCGGCGCAGAAGCTGCTGAACAGCCTCACCGCCCAGGAGAAGGCACGGCTGGCGGCGCTGGAGAAGAAGCGGCAGGAGGAGGCCGCCGCGAAGGCCGCGGAGATCGCCGCCAAGGAGAAGGCCGCGCAGGAGGCGGCCGGGGGGTCGGGCTCGACGGCCCCGGTGTCCGGCACCTACGCCGCCAAGGCGGCCAAGGCGATCGAGTTCGCGCGCGCCCAGCTGGGCAAGCCGTACGTGTACGGCGCCACCGGCCCCAACTCCTACGACTGCTCGGGCCTGACCCAGGCCGCCTGGGGCGCCGCGGGCGTCTCGATCCCCCGCGTCACCTACGACCAGGTCGACTTCGGCAGCCGCGTCACCGCCGACCAGCTGCAACCCGGCGACCTGGTCTTCTTCTACTCGGACGTCACCCACGTCGGCCTCTACATCGGCGGCGGCCAGATGATCCACGCCCCCCACACCGGGACCGTGGTGAAGATCGCCCCGATCACGGAGATGCCGATCTACGGCTACGCCCGGATGGCCTGAGCCCCCGCCCGGCCCGTCGCCTCGGCCGGGCTCAGGTCCACAGCACCGCGATGAAGATGTTGGCGGTGGTCAGCGCACCCACGGTGCCGAAGGCCGCCGCCGGCACCTTCTCCTCGTCCCGCTTGACGTAGACCAGGCCGAGGATCACCACCAGGATCGCGAGCTTCACGCCGATCTTGACGTTGTTGACCGGCTGGTCGTCGGCCTGGTTGAGGCCGACCAGCAGCGCGCCCGTGACCAGCATGGTCAGCGCGCCGTGCAGCATGCCCGGCACGAACCGGGCCTCGCCGCGGCCCATGGCCTTCATCTGGGTGAGGAAGCCGCCCAGCAGCGCGGCGATGCCGATGATGTGCAGGCCGACGATCAGGTTGATGAGTACGTCCATGGCTCAGGACCCTAGCCAGGCTCGTACCAGCACTCGGCACCGAGGTCGCCCTCTTCCGTCATATCGGTCACGGCCGGACCGCAAGTGACCAGGTCACCCGTCGAACAGCGGTCATCCGCGGGCAGTCCGCGGCCGAATCGGACCAGTCCCGCACAGTCCGGAGCCCGCTCACGGCGTCCAGGTTTAGCGTCCTGCCCCAGGTGGCCGATCCCCACTGCCGCGAGGACCCCGTCCCCGGCACGGCCGCCCCCGCCGAAGGTCCGGCGGTGGACGGCTCCCCGTCCGCCCGCCGCCGGACCGCAGGGGGGCGTACGGACAGCCCGGAAGGAGTGACGGCGCGTGGCGTCGCACAGAAGGCCCAAGGAACGCGGCCTGGCAGGCACGACCGCGCGCACCGCAGCCGGTCTCGCCCTGGCGGGCGCGGCCTCCGTGACGGTGTTCGGGGAGGCCGGGCACGCCGAACCCCGGCTGACCACGGACGAGGCCAGGGCCCGGGTGGACCGCCTGTACGAGGAGGCCGAGCAGGCCACCGAACGGTACAACGGAGCGAAGGAGAAGGCGGACACGGCCACCGGGCGGATCGAGCGCCTCCAGGACGAACTCGCCCGCAGGACCGAGCGGCTCAACGTCACCCGCGACGACCTCGGCTCCCTCGCCACCGCCCAGTACCGCAGCGGCGGCATCGACCCCGCCGTCCAGCTGGCCCTCGCCTCCTCCCCCGGCGACTACCTGGAGCGCGCCGGGATGCTGGACCGGATGAGCAGCCGCCAGAACGCCGCGCTGCGCGCC
Organism: Streptomyces sp. NPDC001902; assembly: GCF_042891295.1. NCBI lineage: Bacteria > Bacillati > Actinomycetota > Actinomycetes > Kitasatosporales > Streptomycetaceae > Streptomyces > Streptomyces sp. NPDC001902. Next base: position 629,570 of record NZ_JBIATA010000002.1, read on the forward strand.
CTGTCGGCCCAGCGGCGGGGCATCGAGCAGCTGCGCACCGAGACCGAGGGCGAGCTGGCGGAGCTGCGCGGCACCCGCGCCGAACTCGCCCGCCACAAGCACACCGTGGAGCAGCGCCTGGCCTCCGCGCGGCAGCTGCTCGGCCGTCTCACCGCCGCCGAGCGCGCCGAGGTGCTGTCCTCCGGGGGCCACGGTTCCGCCGACCCGGCCCGCGCCGGCCGCGGCGCCACCGGCTCCCGCGCCGGGCTGGCGCCCGCGGCCGCCCCCAACGCACGCGCCGCCCGTGCCGTCTCCTTCGCCTACGGCTCCCTCGGCCTGCCCTACGTCTGGGGCGCCACCGGGCCCTCGGCGTACGACTGCTCGGGCTTCACGCAGGCCGCCTGGCGGTCGGCCGGGGTCTCCCTGCCGCGCACGACGTACACCCAGATCAACGCGGGCACCCGGATCTCCCGTTCCCAACTGGAGCCCGGCGACCTGGTGTTCTTCTACTCGGGGATCAGCCACGTCGGCCTCTACGTGGGCAACGGCATGATGATCCACGCCCCCCGCACCGGTGACGTCGTCAAACTCGCCCCGGTCGACCAGATGCCCTTCGCGGGCGCCACGCGTCCGGCGTGACGCCCGCGCCGCGGGACCTCAGACCAGCCGGCGCGCGGTCGCCCAGCGGGTGAGTTCGTGCCGGTTGCTGAGCTGCAGCTTGCGCAGCACCGCCGAGACGTGCGACTCGACCGTCTTCACCGAGATGTAGAGCTGCTTGGCGACTTCCTTGTACGCGTAGCCGCGCGCGATCAGCCGCAGCACCTCGCGCTCACGCTGGGTCAGCCGGTCCAGGTCCTCGTCGACCGGCGGGGCGTCGGTGGAGGCGAAGGCGTCCAGGACGAAGCCGGCCAGCCGGGGTGAGAAGACGGCGTCGCCGTCGGCGACCCGGAAGACCGAACTGACCAGGTCGGGGCCGGTGATGGTCTTGGTGACGTAGCCGCGGGCGCCGCCGCGGATCACCCCGATGACGTCCTCGGCAGCGTCGGAGACCGACAACGCCAGGAAGCGCACGGGGTGTTCGGCGCCGACCATGAGGCCCGCGCAGCGCTTGAGGACCTCGACCCCGCCGCCGCCGGGCAGGTGGACGTCGAGCAGGACGACGTCGGGCCGCGTCGCGGTGATGACGGACACCGCCTGGTCCACGTCGGCGGCCTCGCCGACCACGTCGACCCCGGTCCGCTCGGTCTCGCCGATCTCGGCCTGCACCCCGGTGCGGAACATCCGGTGGTCGTCGACGAGGACGACCCTCACGCGTCGTTCCGTGCTCATGACGATCTCCCTGGTCCCTGGGCCCTGTCCATCTCCAGCTCCACTTCCGTCCCCCCGCCCGGCGCCGAGCGCAGCCGCGCCTCGCCGCCGTTGCGCCGCATCCGGCCGATGATGGACTCCCGGACGCCCATCCTGTCCGACGGTACGTCGTCGAGGTCGAAGCCGGGTCCGCGGTCGCGGACCGACACGAAGACCCTGCTCTCCTCGACCTCCGCGTACACCTGCACGGGCTCGTCCCCACCGTACTTGGCGGCGTTGACCATGGCCTCGCGGGCCGCCTGCATCTGCGCCACCAGGCGTTCGTCGAGCGGGCAGTCGCCCACGCACACCACTTCGACGGGGACGCCGTGCGCGTCCTCCACCTCGGCCGCGGCACGGCGCACCGCCTCGGCGAGGGTGGCCGGCTCGTCCTCCTTGCCGTTGCCCTCGGGCCGGTAGAGCCAGGCCCGCAGCTCCCGTTCCTGCGCGCGGGCCAGCCGGGCGACCTCGCGCGGGTCCTCGGCGTGCCGCTGGATGAGGGTCAGCGTGTGCAGCACGGAGTCGTGGACGTGTGCGGCGACCTCGGCCCGCTCCTGCGCGCGGATGCGGGCCAGACGCTCGGCCGACAGGTCCTGGGTCATGCGCACGAGGTACGGTCCGGCGATCAGCGCCACGCCCACCAGGACGGCGAGCGCGGCCTGGAGGATGGTGCCCAGGTGGCTGACCGAGCCCTGCACGACGAGGAAGCCGGTCACCCCCACGCCGACGAGGATCACCCCGGCGGCGCCGCGCGCGAACGGCAGCAGCCTCCTGCGGCGGCTCAGCTCGGCCCAGCGGGCCCGGCGGGCGTTGTCGGCCTGCCGCCACACCAGGGCGACGCCGAGCCCGATCAGCAGCAGCGGCCAGACGTAGGCGTTGGCCCTGCCGAGGTTGAGGTTGTCCAGCAGGATGCCGAGGCCGATGGCGAGCGCGATGAGCGCGACGATCTGGCCCCGGTCGGGCCTGCGTCCGGCGAGCCAGGAGCGGGCGTCGCGCGGTTCCTTGGCCTCGACCACCCCGCCGACGCCCAGCGGCACCACGAACCAGAAGACCGCGTACAGCAGGATCCCCAGGCCCTGGATGGTGGCCAGGACGACGAAGACGACGCGTACCCAGGCCACGGGCAGTCCGAGGTGCCCGGCCAGCCCCCGGGCGACGCCGCCGATCATCCGGCCCTCGGAGCTGCGGTAGAGCTTGCGGACCGGGGATCCGGCCGGGTCCGGCGGCGCGAAGTACGACGCCCCGTTGGGTGGGCTGGTCGGTGGTCCGGCGGCTGGCATGTCCCGATCGTCACACGTTTCGCGCACGGTGGGTATCAGGGTTGGCCCCCATGCGGCGTCAGGGTCGTTCCGGATACCGGCACACGTCCCGGACCGCCACCATGGAGCCATGACGGAGCAGCACACGGAGACGGAGGCGGCCGGGGCACCGCCGGGCCGGCGGCTGGCGCGGTGCCGCGAACGGAAGGTGGTCGCCGGCGTCTGCGAGGGCGCGGGACGGTACTTCGACATCGACCCGGTGGTCTTCCGGATCGTGCTCGGCGTGCTGGCGCTCACCGGCGGCCTCGGGCTGGTGGCCTACGGCCTGGCGTGGCTGCTCGTCCCGCTGGAGGGGGAGACCGAGAGCGAGGCGCACCGGCTGCTGTCCGGCCGGGTGGAGGGGACCGCGCTGACGGCGGTGCTGGTCGCGCTGGTCGGCTGCGGGCTGTTCCTGTCGATGCTGGGCAGCGGCGGGAACCTGGCCTTCTCCCTGGGACTGCTGGCGGCCTTCGCCGGTGCCGTGTACTGGTCGGTGCACCGGCGCCAGGCGACCGAGGCGCCCGCCCAGCCGGTCGCGCCACCACCGACCCAGCCGCCGCCGCAGCCCGCCACGGCGGCGTGGTGGAAGGAGACCTCGGTCGAGGACGCGCCGGCCGTGCCGGGGCCGGGCGGCTACCTGTGGGGGCCGGACGACGGTCCCGCGGACGTGGAGCGCGACCGCCGCGAGTGGCGGGACCGGCGCCGGGCGGTGCGGCGCGAGGGCGCCTGGCTGGGCGTGGTCGTGTTCTTCGCGGCGACGGCGGCGGCCGCGGCCGGCCTGGCCGCATCCTGGTCGTCCCAGCCGCTGGCCACCGGCGTGCAGATCGGTCTCGGTTCGGCGCTGGCCGTCTTCGGCCTGGGCTTCGTGATCAGCACCTGGTGGGGGCGGCTCGGCGGCGGCACCGTCTTCACGGTGCTGCTGACCGCCGCGCTGCTGGTGGGCTCCACGACGCTGCCGCGGTCGGTCGGCACCGACTGGAAGCAGCGCACCTGGACGCCCACCACGCTCTCGGCGGTGCAGGACTCGTACGAGCTGGGCACGGGCCGGGCGACGCTGGACCTGTCCGGGCTCCAGCCGGGCGGCCGCACCGTCACGACGCGGGCCGAGGTCGGGGCGGGACAGCTGGTGGTCAGGATCCCGGAGGACGTCACGCTGCGGATGCACGTCCAGGTGGGCGTGGGCGACGTGCAGTTGCCCGGCGAGAAGGAGAAGGACATCGACGTCCAGCCCGGGCTGGACCGGAAGGTGACCCTGGACCCGGTGGACGGCCGGAAGTCCGCGGGCACGGTGGAACTCGACGTGGAAGTGGGCGTCGGACAGGTGAAGGTGGTGCAGTTCCCGTGAGACGGCATCGGTTCGCGCCCTCGGCGCTCCTGACCGGCCTGGTCCTGCTGGGACTGGCCGCGGTGTTCCTGCTCGACGCCGCCGGCGAGGTGTCGCTGTCCCCGCACGCCGCGGTGCCCCTGACCTGTGCGGGTCTGGGGCTCGCGGCGCTCGGCGCGGTCACCTCCCGGATGCTCCGAGGGCGGAGCGCCCGGCGCTCAGGCCAGGCCGCGCCGTCCCCGGCCGCGGCGTCCGGCGATCATCGCGTCGACGGACAGTAGCGGGGCGCCGGCGAGGACCAGCGGCAGCCAGGCCATCAGGTAGGCCAGGTCGTTGCCGTAGTAGTACGGCTGCGTGGCCCAGCTGACGGTGAGCCACAGGCTCAGCGAGATGAGCGCCCCTCCGAGGGCGGCGATCCTGCTGAGCAGGCCGACCAGCGTGCCGACGCCGACGGCGATCTCGCCGAAGGCGATCGCGTAGCCGAAGCCGTGCGGGTTCTTCAGGGCCAGGTCGACCATGGCCGGGATCGCGGCGCTGTCGCGCACCGCGTTCAGGGTGCCGACGAGCGAGCCCGGGGCGCCGTCGGTGAAGAAGCTGTCGGACATCAGTTTGTCGAAGCCGGCGTAGACGAAGGTCACGCCGAGGAAGATGCGCAGCGGCAGCAGGGCGTAACGCCGTGCCGTGTCCCGCCACGGTCCCTGACTGGGGTACCGCTCCGTGTCTCTCGTTCCGCTCATGCCCGTTGTGCCCGTCACGCTCATGACGTCCGCCCTCTCGCACACACCCGCCGTGGATCCCCTCCCGGACCGATTCTCCAGGAGCGCCCTAGGAGATACGTAGGCGAAGCGGCCGTCGTTCAATCAAAAAGCTCTGGATTATCGCGGGCCATCCGCTCATAGGTGGGCTGGTAGTTGATCCAGGCGACCAGATCGTGTCCCAATTGCTCACGCGTGGCGATCGCGTCCTCGTGCGCGATCCACACCGGCTTGCCCGCCGCCTTCGCGCTCAGCTGCACCTGGCAGGACTTCTCCATCGTCATGAACCACCACGCCGCCGCGTCCACGGTCTCGCCGACCGTCAGGAGCCCGTGGTTGCGCAGCACGACCGCCTTGTGCGCCCCCAGGACCACCGCGATGCGCCGCGCCTGCGCCTCGTCCACGACGACCCCGGTGTAGGCGTCGAACAGGGCGTGGTCCTCGTAGAAGGCGCAGGCGTCCTGGGTGATCGGCTCCAGCCGCTCCCCCAGCGCGGCCAGCGCCCGGCCGTAGGTGGAATGGCTGTGGACGACGGCCGTCGCGTCGGGCCGTGCGGTGTGCACGTGGGCGTGGATGGTGAAGGCCGCCTGGTTGACGTGGTGCCGGCCCTCGACGACGGCGCCGTACTGGTTGACCAGGATCACCTCGCCCACGGTGAGGTGCCGGAACGGCACCCCGAAGGGGTTCACCCAGTAGTGGTCCGGCAGCTCCGGATCGCGCACGGTGATGTGCCCCGACACCCCGTCCTCGAACCCCAGCTCCGCGAACGCCCGCAGCGCCACCACCAGCCGCTCCTTGCGGTGGCGGCGTTCCTCCACCGGGTCCTCGAAGGTCGGCGGGAGGGCGAAATGGAGCCGATCGGGCGGTACGGGCTGCGGCACGGTGTCGGTCATGGCGCGGAAGTTACCCCGAGGTACCGCAGATGAACAGGGGCGATACCAGGTTTCCCCGGTATCGCCCCAAGCCTGCCCCACGCCGGGGGGCTACTCCCACTCGATGGTGCCCGGGGGCTTGCTGGTGACGTCCAGCACGACGCGGTTGACGTCGGCCACCTCGTTGGTGATCCGGGTGGAGATCCGGGCCAGCACCTCGTACGGCAGCCGCGACCAGTCCGCGGTCATGGCGTCCTCGCTGGAGACCGGGCGCAGCACGATGGGGTGGCCGTAGGTGCGGCCGTCGCCCTGCACCCCCACCGAGCGGACGTCGGCGAGGAGGACCACCGGGCACTGCCAGATGTCGCGGTCGAGACCGGCGGCGGTCAGCTCCTCGCGGGCGATCGCGTCGGCGTCGCGCAGCAGGTCCAGGCGCTCCTTGGTGACCTCGCCGACGATGCGGATGCCCAGGCCCGGCCCCGGGAAGGGCTGGCGCTGGACGATCTCCTCGGGCAGGCCGAGCTCCTGGCCGACCATGCGGACCTCGTCCTTGAACAGCTTGCGCAGCGGCTCGACGAGCTGGAACTGCAGGTCCTCGGGGAGGCCGCCCACGTTGTGGTGGGACTTGATGTTGGCGGTGCCGGTGCCGCCGCCGGACTCCACGACGTCCGGGTAGAGGGTGCCCTGCACCAGGAACTCCACCGACTCGCCGTGGGCGCCTGCCTCGGCGACGATCTCGCTCGCGGCCTGCTCGAAGACCCGGATGAACTCCCGGCCGATGATCTTGCGCTTCTCCTCGGGGTCGGAGACCCCGGCGAGCGCGGTGAGGAAGCGCTCCTGCGCGTCGACGACCTTCAGCTGGACGCCGGTGGCGGCCACGAAGTCCTTCTCGACCTGCTCGGACTCGCCCTTGCGCATCAGGCCGTGGTCCACGTAGACGCAGGTCAGCTTCTCCCCGATGGCCTTGTTGACCAGGGCCGCGGCGACCGCGGAGTCCACGCCGCCGGAGAGGCCGCAGATGGCGCGCTTGTCGCCGACCTGGGCGCGGATCGCGGCGACCTGCTCCTCGACCACGTTGTGCGTGGTCCAGTCGGGGGCGATGCCCGCGCCTCGGTAGAGGAAGTGCTCGAGCACCTGCTGGCCGTGGTCGGAGTGCAGGACCTCGGGGTGGTACTGGACGCCGTAGAGCTTCTTCTCGTCGTTCTCGAACGCGGCCACCGGCACCAGGTCGGTGGAGGCGGAGACGGTGAAGCCCTCCGGGGCGGCGGAGCAGGTGTCGCCGTGCGACATCCACACCGACTGCTCGGCCGGGGTGCCCTCGAAGAGCGTGGAGCCGGTCTTGCCCACGTGCAGCGGGGTACGGCCGTACTCGCGCGACCCGGTGTTGTCGACGGTGCCGCCGAGAGTGATCGCCATCAGCTGGAAGCCGTAGCACATGCCGAAGACGGGGACGCCCGCCTCGAACAGGGCGCGGTCCAGCCGCGGGGCGTGCTCGGCGTACACGGACGAGGGGCCGCCCGACAGGATGATCGCCGCGGGCCGCTTGGCCAGCATCTCCTCGACCGGCATCGTGCTCGGCACGATCTCGCTGTAGACCCGGGCCTCGCGGACGCGGCGGGCGATGAGCTGGGCGTACTGCGCCCCGAAGTCAACGACGAGGACGGTGTCGGGGGCGGCTGGGGTCGCTGATGCCACGGTGGGCCTTCCGGCGGTGTCGAACGTGGGGTCCCTGCCGATTCTACCGGGGCCCACGGCTTTACTTCCCCGGCCCGGGGGCGCAGACTGTGCCGCATGCTCCACGGCACGCGCTTCGCGTTTACCTATGGCACCGGCTGGTCCGGCTGCCATGGTCGTGCTGTCTGAGCGAGGAAACGCAACCAGACGTCACCAGGCGCCCCGGGCCACACGGCCCGGGGCGCCTGGCGTTTCCCGTCCCGTGCGGCCCCGGGGGCCCGGCCCCCGAGGAGGAACCCCATGAGCGGCACCCCGGCAGCACCGCGGACGACCGGCCCTGCAAACGCCCCCGCCACCGACCCCGCCGCCGTCATCGCGGACGCCCGCGAGCGCATCGACGACCTCGACGCGAGGATCATCGCGCTGGTGGGGGAACGCATGACCGTCTCGGCCGGCATCCAGCGCGCCCGCATAGAGTCCGGCGGCCGCCGGGTGCACCTCTCCCGCGAGATGGACATCCTGCGCCGCTACAGCGACCGGCTCGGCAAGCCCGGCACGACCCTCGCCATGACCCTGCTGGAACTGTGCCGCGGACGGGTCTGAAACCCCCGTGGCACCGGCCCCGTGACCCGTTCGGGGGGCATCACCCGTACGGCACGTGACCGCCTACGGGCGCCTTCGTTGAATCCGGTGTCCGTGCCAGCCAGGCGCGGTCACCCCGGGCCAGGGAAGCAAGGACGTCGAACACCACGCGTGGACACCGCTCAGACGCAGCTGGGCGGGGTGCCACCGGAGCGATGAGGCGCGCCCGCGCGAGTGGAAGCAATGCGGCCGCGCCGTGGGACCTCGCTCCGGTGATCCGGTGACCGGACAGCAGGGGACAGCAGCCCGGTCACGACTCAAAGTGGCGGTCGGTTCCGGGGACGCCCGGGACCGGCCGCTCTGCGAGGAACACACTACTCATTTCGCGGCACTTGGGCAGGTACCCGACCCTCGATCGAGTGAGTCGGACCCCGCATCGCGCCCCGCGCGCGGTCCGGGACGCGTACGGAGCACGGCCGAGGGGGCCGCGACCCGGGCGGGTGCGGGCCCCCTCGGCGTCCGGCGGGATCAGGCCTTGGGCGGGACCGGCGGGACGGGCAGCACCGGCAGCCGCAGGGCACCGAACGCGTCCGCCGGGACGACCGGGTGCTTGGGCTCGACCGCGGCGACGCGCCGGTAGGCCTCGCCCTGGGCCGGACGCGGGTCGGCGTCGCCCTTGTTGGGCCACAGGGACATGGCGCGTTCGGCCTGCGCGGTGATCGTGAGCGAGGGGTTGACCCCCAGGTTGGCGGAGACCGCGGCGCCGTCCACCACATGGATGCCCGGATGCCCGAACAGCCGGTGGTACGGGTCGATCACACCGTGCCCGGCGTCCTCGCCGATCACGCAGCCGCCCAGGAAGTGGGCGGTGAGCGGGGTGCCCATCAACTCGCCGACGTTGCTGCCCGCGAAGCCGTTGATCTCCTCGGCCAGCAGGCGCGCGGCCTCGGCGCCCTCGGGGATGAAGGAGGGGTTGGGCGCGCCATGCCCCTGCCGGGCGGTGAGCAGTCCCTTCCCCAGGCCCTTGGGCTTGCGGTAGGTGGTCAGCGAGTTGTCCAGGGACTGCATGACCAGGCCGATGATGGTGCGCTCGGACCAGCGGCGGTTGGACAGCGACCGCATCAGCAGGACCGGGTGACGGGCGCAGTGCGCCAGGTAGGCCAGCCCGCGCGGCAGCCGCGTGCCGTGCGGGACCTGCAGGATGGACAGGCCGCCCATCGAGTTGGAGCCCTTGCCGTAGCGGACCGGCTCGATGTGGGTGTTCCCGTCGGGGTGGATCGAGGACGTGATGGCCACGCCCCGCGTGAAGTCCACCCGCTGCTCGCCGGTGCGCCGGCGGTAGCGGCGGCTGTCGGTCTGGGCACCCACCAGCGCCTCGGAGTTGGTGCGGGTCAGCTCGCCGAGCCGCGCGGACAGGCCGGGCAGCCGGCCCGCGTCGCGCATGCGGTGCAGCAGCGTCTGGGTGCCGTAGGTGCCGGCGGCGACGACCACGTGCCCGGCACGCAGCACGCGCGGCTTCGCCTTGCGCCGGCGGTCGGTGGGGACGACGGTGACGTCGTAGCCGCCCTCGGCGTTCTCCGACAGCCCGGTGACGGTGGTCATCGCGTGGATCTCGGCGCCCGCCTTCTCGGCGAGGTGGAGGTAGTTCTCGTTGAGGGTGTTCTTGGCGCCGTGGCGGCAGCCGGTCATGCACTCCCCGCACTCCGTGCAGGCCCGCCGGGAGGGGCCGGCGCCGCCGAAGTACGGGTCGGGCACCTCGCCGCCGGGCGTAGCCCTGGCGTCGCCCGAGGCGTCCTGGCCGTCGCCGAAGAAGACGCCGACCGGGGCCATGTGGAAGGAGTCGCCGACGCCCATCCGCTCGGCGGTCGCCTTCAGGTGGACGTCCGAGGGGGTCATGGTCGGGTTGAGCCGCACCCCGAGCATGCGCTTGGCCTGGTCGTAGTGGGGGGCCAGTTCCTCCTGCCAGTCGGTGATGTGGCCCCACTGGCGGTCCTCGAAGAAGGCCTTCGGCGGGACGTAGAGGGTGTTGGCGTAGTTGAGCGAACCGCCGCCGACCCCCGCACCGGCCAGGATCATGACGTTGTCGAGCAGGTGGATGCGCTGGATCCCGTACAGGCCGAGTGCCGGGGCCCACAGGTAGTCCTTGATGTGCCAGGAGTTCTTCGGCAGCGACTCCCGCGTCCAGCGGCGGCCCGCCTCCAGGACGCCGACCGTGTAGCCCTTCTCGGTCAGGCGCAGCGCCGACACGGATCCGCCGAAGCCGGACCCGATCACGATCACGTCGTAGTCGTAGGACATCCGCTCCCCCTCCATCAGCGGAGCCTCAGCGCCTTCATCAGCCGGAGGCTGCGGCTCATGAAGGCCGCGTACGCCGCGTCGTCCATGCCCAATGACGGTGCCATCGGCAGCAGGCGCTGCGTCGCCACCGTCTGCGCCTCGGTGTACTTGAGGATGCCCTCGGAGCCGTGCCTGCGGCCGAGCCCGGAGTCCTTCATGCCGCCCATCGGGGACTGCACGCTGCCGTACGCCGGCGCGTAGCCCTCGTTGACGTTGACGGTGCCGCTGCGCAGACGCGCGGCGATGCGGGCGCCGCGGCGCGTGTCCTTGGTCCAGACGCTGGAATTGAGGCCGTACGGCGTCGCGTTGGCGCGCTCGACCGCCTCGTCCTCGTCGGTGAAGCGGTACACGGACACCACCGGGCCGAAGGTCTCCTCCGCGCACACGGCCATCGGCGGCTCGACGCCGTCCAGGACGGTCGGCTCGAAGAAGTACGGGCCGACGTCGGGCCGGGCCCTGCCGCCGGTGAGGACGGTGGCGCCCTTGGCGACGGCCTCCTCCACGTGCCGGGTGACGGTCTCCAGCTGGCGCTCGCCGGCCAGCGACCCCATCCCGGCGCCGTAGGCGAGGGCGGTGCCGAGCTTGAGGGCCGCGGCGCGCGCGGTGAAGCGCTCCAGGAAGGCGTCGGCGACGGACGCGTGGACGAAGAGCCGCTCGATGGAGATGCACAGCTGGCCCGCCGAGGAGAAGCAGGCGCGGACCGCGCCCTCGGCCGCCTTGTCGAGGTCGGCGTCCTCCAGCACCAGCAGGGCGTTCTTGCCGCCGAGTTCGAGGGAGGCGCCGATCAGGCGGGCCGCGGCCCGCGCGGCCACGTCCCGGCCGGTACGGGTGGAGCCGGTGAAGGACACGTAGTCGGCGTGCTCCACGACCGCCGGGCCGACGACCGGGCCCTCCCCGATGACGACCTGCCAGACGTCGGCGGGCAGTCCGGCCTCGATCAGCTGCTCGCGCGCCCACAGGGCGGTCAGCGCGGTCTCGGTGTCGGGCTTCATCACCACGGCGTTGCCGGCCGCGAAGGCGGGCAGCGCGTCGCCGATGGAGAGTTCCAGGGGGTAGTTCCACGGCGCGATCTGGCCGACGACACCGCGCGGGTGCCGCAGCTCCCGCACCTTGGTGAGGGCCGGGACGGCGCCGGTGTGCCGCTTGGGCCTCAGGTACGACGGGGCCTTGACGCCGTAGTGCCGCGCGGCGACGGCGACCGCGAGCACCTCCTCGTGCGCGTGCAGCCGCGTCTTGCCGGTCTCCAGCTGGATCAGGTCCAGCACCTCGGACTGGCGGGCCAGCACGAGGTCGTGGAAGCGCAGCAGCACCGCGGCGCGGCGGCGCACCGGCGTCGCCGCCCACGCCTTCTGCGCCTCCCTCGCCCGGTCGTAGGCCGCCGCCACGTCCTCCGGCGTCGACTCGGGGAGCTCCGCCAGCTTCTCGCCGGTCAGCGGCGTGTGGTTCACGGTGCGGCCGCTGCCGGCGACGCCCCGCGTCAGCCGCGCCACGAGGTCCGGTGTCACCACGTCCGCGGCGGTCCTGCTGCCGGAGGGGGCGACCGGATTGCCGTTACCGGCAGTAGGAGAGTCCGTCATGGCGGGAGCGTACGACGCGGTGACACCGCGTGCATACCCGTCAGTAGCCAGTTTTCACAATTACGCCAGCAAAAGCTGGCAGGAACGCCGCGACCCGTCCCCGGCCCGCCCGCGCCGGGACCTCATCCGGTGCGGAAGGTGACGCGGGCGGTGTCGAAGTAGTCCCGTCCCCGCTCGGCCAGCTGGAGGGGCGAGGAGACCCACAGGTCGTACTGGCGACCGCCCTCCTCCCAGCACAGGTCGAAGGTGCGGCGCGGTTCGCCGGGTGTGAAGCCGTCCCAGGTGAACTGCCACAGCGCGGCCGGGTGCCCGTTCTGCGTGGTGGGGGTGACGAAACCGTCCCGGTAGCCCCGGTACGCCGCAGGGCCCGAGGCGTCCTGGGCCCGCATGACCGCCTCGGGGCCGCGGGCGTCCGGCGGCTGGCTGCGGATGCCGACGCGGAACTCCTCGCCGGCGGAGTAGTAGAAGATCCGCGGCGGTTCCAGGGAGCGCCGGAAGCCCTCCGGCAGGGCGAGCGAGAAACCGGCGGGGTCGTCGACCGTGCGGAAGCCCGCGGGGAGCGCCGGGGCGGACGGCGTGGACGCGGCGGACGGGGTGGCGTGCGTGGCCTTGCCGCTCGTGGCGACGGTGCGGACCGGGGAGGCGCCGTCTCCCGGCGATCCCCCGTCCGGCAGCAGGGACGCCGCCGCGGCACCGGCCCCCGCCAGCACCGCCACGCCCAGCGCGGCCGCGAGCGGGACCCGCCTGCGCCGGGCCCGGGGAAGCGGCGCGTCCTGCCGCTCCGCCTCCGGGAGGGGCGCCGGCGCGGGCACCGCGGTGGGCGGCACGCCGGTCTCCGCGTAGGCGGCGAGCAGGGTCTCGGTCTCCTCCGCGGTCGGGCGCCGCCCCGGCTCGCGGCGCAGCAGCGCCTCGACCACCGGCAGCAGGGGCCCGGTCCGCTCCGGCGGCCGGATCTCGTCGAAGACGACGGCGTGCAGCACCTCCCCCAGGGAGTCGCGGCGGAACGGCGACCGCCCGACGACGGCCGCGCACAGCAGGACGCCCACCGACCACAGGTCGGAGGCGGGCCCGGCGGCCTGCCCGGACATGCGCTCGGGGGCGGTGTACTCCGGAGAGCCCACGAAGTCCCCGGCCTTGGTCAGCGTGGTCGCGCCCGCCACCCGCGCGATGCCGAAGTCGGTCAGCACGACCCGCCCGGTGCCGTGCTCGACGAGGACGTTGCCGGGCTTGATGTCGCGGTGGAGGACCCCGCGCTCGTGCGCCGCCCGCAGCGCACCGGTGACGGCGGCGCCGACGCGGGCGGCCTCGCGCGGCGCCAACGGGCCGTCCTGGGCGAGGATCTCGGCCAGGGAGCGGCCGTCGACGAGTTCCATGACGATCCAGGGGCGGCCGTCCTCCTCGACCACGTCGAACAGGACGATCACATGGGGATGCCGTATCTGCGCGACCGTGCGGGCCTCCCGCAGGGCGCGGTCCTCCTCGCCCTCGGCGTGCAACTCCTTGACCGCCACCCGGCGGCCCAGCAGTTCGTCGTCGGCCCGCCACACCGTGCCCATGCCGCCGCGCCCGAGCCGCCCCGTGATCCGGTAGCGCCCGGCGACCAGCCGCCCCCCGTCGCCCGTCATGGGGCCATGATGCCGCACCGTCAGTTCCCCGGATCCGGTCGCCAGGTCTGCAACGCCACCTGGAAAACCGCGGAGGCGGCGGCCCAGTCGCCCGCCGGCGCCCCCAGGTAGAGGGCGTACTCGCTGCCGTCGGCCGCGACGTACGCCTGGTCGACGGCGCGGCGCGGGCCGGGGTGCTCCTTGGAGTCGGTCCAGCTGAACTCCCACAGGCAGCCGTCACCGCCCCGGAAGGTGTTCTGGTGCAGCCGCACCCGGGTGTAGCCGGGCAGCGCCCGGACGCTCTTCTCCAGTTCGAGCAGGTGCATGTACGGATTGACCCCCGGCGCCGCGCGGCCGACGCCGATGCGCAGCCGGTGGGCGCCGTCGTCGGGCGTGTAGTCGATCTGGTCGCCGTCCAGTTGCCGCTTCCAGCCGCGCGGCACGGCCAGGCTGAACCCCGCCGGGTCGTGGACCCGCACGTAGCCGGCCGGGACCCCGGGGCCGTCGCCGTGCCGCTTCACCACCGCCAGGACGGCTCCGGTGCCCGCGAGCAGCACCACCGCGACCGCGACCGCCACGAGGGCGGTGCGCCGCCCGCCGGGGCGGCGGCGCCGGGGACCACCGGCCGCGATGGCCGCAAGGGTGGTCGCCACGTGCCCGGCCTCCGGCCGCGCGGCCGGTTCCTTGGCGAGCAGCGCCGCGATCACCGGGCGCAGCGGCCCGGCCGCCCGGGGTTCGGGCAGGTCCTCGTACACCACGGCCTGCAGCGTGCCGATCGGCGAGGTGCGGCGGAACGGCGAGCGGCCCTCGACCGCCGCGTAGAGCGTGGCGCCCAGCGACCACAGGTCGGACTCCGGCCCGGGACGGCCGCCGCGGGCCCGTTCGGGCGCCAGGTAGTCGACGGAGCCGACGAGTTCGCCGGTCCGGGTGATCGCCGAGTCGCCCTCGACGACGGCGATGCCGAAGTCCGTCAGCAGGACCCGGCCGTCGCGGGCGAGCAGCACGTTGGCCGGCTTGACGTCCCGGTGGAGCACCCCCGCGGCGTGCGCCGCGCGCAGCGCCTCCAGCACGGCGGCGGCCACGGCGGCCGCCCGCCGCGGCGGCAGCGGGCCGTCCCGCCGCACCACCTCGTCCAGGGAACGGCCGTCGACCAGTTCCATGACGATCCAGGGCCGGCCGTCCTGTTCCACGACGTCGTGGACGGTCACCACGTTGGGGTGGTTGATCCGGGCGGCGGCGCGGGCCTCCTGCTTCATGCGCTCCTGGAGCACGGCGCGGTCGTCCTCGGCGAGGTGGGCGCCGGGCGTCAGCTCCTTGACGGCGACGGTGCGCCGCAGCACGACGTCCTGGGCCTCCCACACCCGGCCCATGCCGCCGCGGCCGATGACGTCGCCGAGCCGGTACCGTCCGGCCAGCACGCTTCCGCTCCCGCTCACTCCCCTGCCCCCACGGCTTCAGCGACGCGCGCCGCAGCGGCGCGGTTCCGGTCCGGACCGGCCGCACTCAGGTGGTGCGGTAGGTCTCCGCGGCCTTCTCGAAGTACCGCTTGACGTCGGCGCGCCGGCCGTCCGGCCCGATGACCAGGACCACGTGGTACCTGCCGTCGCGGATCATCACCAGGTTGCGCGCGAACAGCTGCCGCCCGGAGCCGTCGCTCCAGCTGAACTCCCCTTCGGCGGCGGCGATCCCGCCCATGTCGAGGCGGCGCAGGCCGGAGGCCGAGGACCAGCCGGAGGCGCGGAAGCCCGCCAGCTCCGGCTCGTCGTTCTGGTAGACGATCGGGTCGCCGCCCTTGTCTGCGACGGAGTCGCGGCCGGGTACGACGAGCAGCTGGTAGTCGCCGCCGGTGTAGCGGACCTGACCGTCGGCGTTCTTCCCCGTCCGCTGCCAGCCGTTGGGGACGGCGAGGCTGAAGCCGGCCGGGTCGGTGCGCAGCCGGAAGTCGCCGCCGAGGCCCGTGGTGGCGGCGTCGTCCGCGGGGGCGGACCGCGTGGGCGGCGGGGCGCTCGTGGCGGGGGCCGTGCTCCGCGGGGCCTTGGTGCCCGACGGCTTGGTCGTCTGCGGCCGCTCGTCGCCGCCGGGCACCTGCGCGGGCAGGGTCCGCGTGGCGCCGGACGCGCCCCGGTCGTCCGCCGCCCCGCCGCGCGGCATGAAGAGCACCGCGTACAGCACGGCGGCGACCATCAGGAGCAGCACCAGGGCGACCAGGGTGATCCCGAGGCTGCGCGGGCCGCGTGCCGTCCCCTGCCGCCGCTCCTTGGTGCGCTTGTGGCGCCCGTGGGCGGGATGGGCGGGTACGGGGTCGGCGGCGGCCTTGCGGCGGCGCACCAGTTCGCCGCGGCGCCGTACGACCGGCAGCTTGTGCGGATCGTCGGCGGGCACGGGCACCGTGCTCAGCCCCAGGTCCGGCTCGGGCGCGGACCGGACGAGCGAGCGCAGCCAGCCGCGCAGCTCCTCCGCGTCGGGCCGCTCCTCCGGGTCCTGGCGGAGCAGGGACTCCACGACGGGCCGCAGCGGGCCGCACTCCTCGGCGTACGCGGGCGGCTCAGCGATGACCAGCTGGACCAGTTCCGCCGTGCTCTCCTCCGGGAACGGCGGATGCCCCTGGACGCTGCGGAACAGCAGGGACCCCAGCGCCCACAAGTCGGCGGCCGGGCCGACCGGCGGGGCGAGCTGCCAGTTCTCGTGGACCTCGGTGGCCTGCTCCGGGGCCCACCGCTCGGTGACCGGGCCGACCACGGTGAGCCGGGCCTGCCGGGCGCGCTCCAGCTCCAGCGCGGAGTGCGGGCCGTCCCAGCTGCCGCCGGGCGCCTCACCGCCCCCGGCCATGGCGGGCACCGGCACCGGGTTGTAGCCGCACAGCGCCTCCTGGGCGGCGCCCACGGCCAGGCCCGAGAGCATCGCCCGGCCGTCGTCGCAGACCAGCACGGTCCGGCCGGTGACGTTGCGGTGGACCCAGCCCTGCGTGTGCAGCACGCGCAGCGCGGTCAGCACGTCGGAGGCCACCTCGGCGGCGCGGTACGGGCTGAGCCGCTTGTCGGCGAGGACCGCGGCGAGCGGGCGGGCGGCGACCAGCTCGCTCACTATCCACACGCTGCCGTCCTCGACGAAGATGTCGAAGACCTGCACCAGCCGGGGGTGATCGGGTATCGCGGCCGCGGCCCGCGCCGCCTCCAGGGCCCGGCGGGCGGTGTCCCCGCCGTCACCGTGCTGGGGCTCGGGCTCGGCGCTGACGACCTCGGGGAGCAGGACCTGGCGTATCAGCACCTCCTGGTTGCTGAAGGTGTCCCAGGCCCGGGTCTCCACCAGTTCGAACTCGTCGGCGGGCGGCCGCGGCAGGCGGTAGCGGTCGGCCAGTACGCGTCCCGCGTAGTCGTCCACGACGCCTCCCCAAAGCGTCAGATCCGATCCGTTCTGGATGCGGACAGTCCGCAATGACTCACGATACGTGCTTGAGCGGCGTCACTTGGCCGGTTTGAAGGTCTTGTAGAGCGCCTCACGCATCTCCGTGGTCTTCTTGCCGTTCCACCCGGCGTCCGGCGCGATGAAGAGGATGGCGTATCCGTGACCGTCGTCCACGACGAAGCCGCGATTGACGGCGCGCATCTTGGTGCCGCCGGAGGTGTAGGTGAACTCCCAGTCGGCGGCGGTGCGGTAGCCGCGGTAGTCCACGTCCTTTATGGACACCCGCTGGTAACCGGGGAACCTGGCCGCGGTGCCCGACTCGTTCTGGCGCCAGGCGTCCGCCGCGCTCTTGCCCGGGCTGTGGGTGTAGTCGACCTGGACCCGGGGGCTGTGGCGGGCGTTGAAGATCCAGCCGTTGCCGGCCCGCTCCTTGTTCGCGGCCCAGCCGGCCGGCAGCGCTATCGAGAAGCCCTCGGAGTCGGTGTAGGTCGTCCAGCCGGCCGGAACGGCGGCGGCGCCGTCCTTCCCGCTGCCGGAGCCGCCCGAGGACCCGGAGGAGGAACTGCCCGACCCCTTGCCGGAGTTGTCGTCGTTCCCCTTGTCGTCGCCGCCCTTGCCGGAGCCGTCCTCGCTCCCCTTGCCCTGGTCGTCGCCGCCCTTGCCGTCCTGGACGCCGTCGTCACCGGACTTGGGGCTCGCCGAGGCGGGCGGCTTGGCGGGCTGCCTGGCGCCCGGGTCGTCGTCGCCCTGGGCGGCCCAGAAACCGATCCCGGTCCCGAGCAGCGCGAGGGCCAGCACGACCGCCGCGAAGAGCAGTCCGCGGCGGCGGCGCTCGTCCAGCGAGGCCAGGAGCGGCACCCGGGGGGCGGCGGCCGGGGCGGGGACCGGTACCGGCGCGACCGGCGCGGACGCGGTCGCCGGGGTGACCGCGGTCGCCGGGGCGGTCTCGGGCTCCGGCTTGGCCTTGGCGGCCCGCAGCGCCGCCTGGTCGGCGGCGGCGGCCCGGGTGGCCGGCGGCGCGTCGGTGGGCGTCGGCTGCGGGTCGGAGGGCGGCAGCGGCATGGTGCGCGTGGCTTCCGCGACCGGGACGTCCGGCGCGTGGGCGACGCCGGTGAGCAGCGGGCGCACACCCGCGTCGTCCAGCCGCAGCTCGGGGTCCTTGTTGAGCAGCCCCTGGATCGCGTCGGCCAGCGGGCCCGCGTTGCGCGGGGTGCGCAGCGGCTCGGTCATGACCGCGGTGAGCGTGGCGATGGCGGAGCCCTTGTCGTACGGCGGCCGGCCCTCGATCGAGGCGTACAGCAGGGCGCCCAGCGACCACAGGTCGGCCGGCGGGCCCGGCTTCTGGCCGCGCGCCCGCTCCGGCGAGATGTACGAGGGAGCGCCGACGAGCATGCCGGTGGAGGTGACCGACGGGTCGCCGTCGATCTGGGCGATGCCGAAGTCACTGAGCACGACGCGGCCGTCGTCGGCGATCAGGACGTTGGACGGCTTCACATCGCGGTGGAGGATGCCCTCCTTGTGGGCGGCCCGCAGGACGTCCAGGACGGTCAGCCCGACCTCGGCGGCCCGCTTGGGCGTGAGCGGTCCGTCCTCGCGGATCGCGTCCGACAGCGAGCGGCCCTCGACCAGCTCCATGACGATCCAGGGCCGGCCGTCCTCCTCGACGACGTCGAAGACCGTCACGGCCCCGGTGTTGCGGATCCGGGCGGTCGCCTTGGCCTCGCGCAGGGTGCGGGTCACCAGGCGGCGCTTCTCGTCCTCGTCGATGTTGTGCGGGAAGCGCAGCTCCTTCACGGCGACCGTGCGACCGAGCGTCTCGTCGACGGCCCGCCAGACGGTACCCATGCCGCCCTTGCCGAGGACGGCGCCGAGACGGTAGCGGTCGGCGATGAGACGCTGGTCGGTGTCGTGCGCCTGGCCCATGAATTCCCTCTGCCGTCGCTGAAGATGAAGCTCCCTCATCGCCTGCTGTCGGCGACCGGGGGATGGAGACCTCCATCATCCCTGACTCGGGGCCGTGGTCCCACCCCGGCCCCGACGTGTGCTAGTCGTGGACGACGAGTCCGGCCACCGCGTTGTCGAAGACCGGCCGGAAATCACCCCATTGAGCCGTCGGCGCGGAGAGGTAGACGGCGAACTCGCGTTCACCGGGCTCCCCGAAGCCCAGGTCGATGGCGCGGAAGTCGCGGGCCTTGCCCTCGAAGCTGAACTCCCAGATGGCCGCCGGGCGCTCGCGCCAGCGGGTGCTCTGCATGCGCAGCCGCTCGTACCCGGGCAGCTTGGGGATGGTCTGCTGTTCCTCTTCCTCGAAGTGCTCCAGCGGGTCGTTGGCCGCGTAGTCCAGCGTGCCGATCCGCATACCGGCCAGACCGGTCGGGTCGACGTAGATGACCTGCTGGCCGTCGTCGCTGACCTTGCGGGTCCACCCGTCGGGCACCGGGACCGAGAACCCGCGGTCCGGTTCCTCCGCCAGGTGGTAGCCGGCCGGCACGGGCGACGGGCCCGGCACGGACGGTGCGGGCGAGGATGGCGAGGAGGGTGAGGAGGGCGACGACGACGTCGCGGAATGGCTCGGCCGCGCCCCGTCGCCCTGCGCGCCGCCGGCGCTGCCGAGGTGCTCGGCGGCGTAGAACCCGCCGCCCGCGAGGGCGGCGGCCAGCGCCACGGCCACCAGCACCCGCACGCCGGTGCGGCGACGCCGCTCCGGGGCGGGCGGCGGGACCGGGACCCCCGAGGGGACCGTGGGGGCGTGCGACGGCGCGGGCTGCGCGGCAGGTGCCGGGGGCCGGACGACGGCGGTCGGCGCGGTGTGCGACAGGGTGAGGCTCTCGCGGGGGACGCTGGCGGTCTCGGTCTCGGCGGCGCCCGCCCGCAGCATCCGCTCGGCCTCCGCCGCCGACAGACGCCGCTCCGGCTCCCGCACCAGCAACCCCGCGATG
>NZ_JBIATA010000003.1:0-295542 GCF_042891295.1 Streptomyces sp. NPDC001902
CATCGCGGGGTTGCTGGTGCGGGAGCCGGAGCGGCGTCTGTCGGCGGCGGAGGCCGAGCGGATGCTGCGGGCGGGCGCCGCCGAGACCGAGACCGAGACCGAGACCGCGAACGTGTCGCGGGACGGCCTCGCATCCCCGGTCGGGCAGGCCCCTGGCGTGCGCCCCCGGAGCAACGGCACCACGACCGCGCCCGTCCGCTTGCCGCGCCCCCGGCGCCGCCGCGCCCCGTTGTGGACCTCCGCCGCCCTGGTGCCCGTCCTCGCGGGCGGGGTCGTGTACGCCGTGCCGCACTTCGGCGACCGGCACCACGGCACGGCGACCTCGCCCTCGTCCCCGCCCGCGGTGACCACGCCGGGCACGCCCTCCGCCTCCGCCGCGGCCGGCCCTTCCGCGTCGGCGGCACCCTCGTACGCACCGCCCCCCGTTTCGGACGGTTACCACCTCGTCGAGGAGCGGGACCGCGGCTTCTCCGTCCCCGTGCCGGACGGCTGGAAGCGCCAGGTGAGCGACGGCGGGCGGCAGTTCGTCTACGTCGACCCCACGGGGCTGGTGGGCCTGCGGGTCGCCGCGCTCGACTTCGCGGGCCCCAGCCCGCTGCAGCACTTCGAGGACGTCGAGGAGCAGATGGTCCCCGACCTGGAGGGCTACGAGCGGCTGCGGATGCAGAGCACCCGGTGGCGCGGGAGGCCCGCCGCCGTATGGGAGTTCACCTTCAAGGGGACGGCCCGGGACTTCCGGGCCGTCGACCTCGGCTTCGGGCAGCCCGGGGAAAAGGAGTTCACCGTCTACCTCTCCGCTCCGTCGGACCGTTGGGGCTCCTACCGGGCGGTCTTCGACAACGCGGTCGCCGGACTCCGCCTCGACGACTAGGTGCGCTGTGCGGGGTCGCCGGCTTCGGCCGCCCCGGCCGGTACCGAGGGGGCGGTGTCCGCGAGGGTGCGCAGGTGCGGCCGGCGGTCGCGGCGGAGGTCCCCGGCGACGAGGGCGACGACCGCCGCGGAACCCACGAACTCCAGCAGGCTCTGGGACGTGTCCACGAGGGACTGCGGCACCGTGCCCGCCGCGTGCGCCCACAACTCCGTGAGCGCCGACGGCATCATGAACAGCGACAGACCCACGGAGAAGCCGGTCGCGACGGGGCGGCGCCGGGCGGCGAGGAACATGCCGGCCCCGCACAGCACCGTCAGGCAGGCCCACTGGTACGGGGCGGAAACGCCGAGGACCGCCCGCCCGGTGCCCTTGCCGACGAGCAATTCGCCGAGCGTGCCGGGGCCCACCTCGAAGGCCGTCACCGCGTTCCGGCCGATGTAGAAGACGTTGAGCACCGCCAGCAGCAGGCCGGAGGTCGTGGCCGTGACCTTCACCGGGCGGATCCCGCCACCGGAGACCGCGTCCGCGGCGGAGGCCCCGTACTCCATCTGCCGCGCCAGGACCAGGAGCCCGCCGAGGACGAGGGCCAGCACCACGGCGACGGCGGCGGTGCCGCCGACGGCGCTCACCGACGCGCCCTTGAGCGTGCCGAACCACGGGTCGGAGGGCGAGTCGAGCAGGAAGTACCAGACCGCGGGCAGCCGGAAGCCGAGCGTCACCGCGCACGCGGTCACCAGCAGACCGCCGGCGCCCCGGGTCTGATGGAACGTCGCCAGCCCGGCGCCCAGTTGCAGCGCCGCCAGGCCGAGGTCCAACGAGGACGTCGCCGACAGGCCGGGCGCGTCACCGGCCGTCCACAGCGCCCATGCACCCGGCAGGCCGCGCACGACGACGTCGCGCACGAGCCAGATCGCCGTCTGGGCGAACAGCGCGAGGCTCAGCACGGCCATGGTGACGCGCACCTGATGGAACGACACGCGCGGATGGTTCACGGTGTGCGGTCTCCTTCGACCTCGGACGGCGGTTGACGCACCAGGGACCGCGCGGCACGGCGATGCGCGAGGCACAGGGGGCGGCGGGCCATCAGCATGACAAAGCGTCAGACGCGATGGCCAACACCCCTGAGATTTCGGCACATCCCTTCCATCGCCGGGCGCGGATCTTCCATTCGGCCGTGCCGGGAAGCCCGGTCGGGCGGGACCCGCGTCAACCGGCCAAGGACGATTCGTCAACGCACAGTCGACGAGGTGTGAACACCCACCGGGTTGACTGATGAGAGCGACAGCACACCACGAACGAAGACGACGGAACGGACACATGGTGGACGTCAAGGACTTCCGAGCACGCCGTGGAAGCGCCGGCAGGCGGATCTATTTCCCGCGCGCCGGCGGCACCGGCTGAGTGCATGCGCATCTATTTGGGTGCCGGGAATTTCTGCGGTGTCATCGGTCGGTAACCGATCACGGATGAGGTCGTCACAGGGCCCCCGCGTGCCTGGTCCGGTGCCGGGTGAACGGTCAGAGTGAGGGACATGGCGGGGAGGGACCTCGCCGGCGTCAAGAAATTGGGGTTATTCCGATGCAGGTTTCGACTGTCCGCCGAGCCGTTCCCGTTCTCGCTCTGGTCGTGGCCGGTTTCGCCGTGACGGCGTGCGGACCGGATACGAAGGACGCTTCCGGAGCCGGCTCCTCCCCGTCCTCCGCGGCGGCGCCCTCCGGGATCACGTCACCGGCCCGCGGAAATTCGGGCGACGCCGGTTCGGACGGGGAGGACCGGGATTCCGAGGCCGGGTCGTCCGACCGTTCCGCGGGACAGGATTCCGTCGCCGATTCCGGCTCGGGGCGTGAGGGCGGAGCACAGCGGTGCGCGTCCTCGCAGCTCTCGGTTTCCATCGGGGACAAGGACTCCGGCGCCGGCACGACGCATTTCCAGCTGGTCTTCCGGAACACGGGCAGGGTGGCGTGCACGCTCACGGGCTTCCCCGGGGTGTCCTTCCATGGGCGTGACGGCGGGCAGGTGGGCAATGCCGCGGAACGCACCACGGGGACGCCGGTCGCCACGGTGACCCTGGACCCGGACGCCCGCGCCGTCGTCGACGCGCAGGCGCCGAACGGGCAGGCCGGGTACTCCGACGACGCGTGCGCGCTGCGGAGCGTCAACTACCTCGGCGTGTTCCCGCCCGGTTCGAAGGACCAGATCAACGTGGCGTGGAAGGCCTCGCAGTGCAGCGGCCGGGGCGCGGGCGGGTTGAAGGTCGGCCCGGTCCGGCCCGCCCGCTGACCCGCGCGTCCCGGGGGAGTCCGGCCACCGGGCCGGCGGCCGGACTCCCCCAGGCGGTCCGGGGCCGTGACGCATGGAAGCGGAGCGCCGGTCCCACGCTCCACACGGACGCCGATCTGGCACGGTCGTGCTATTCGGTGAGCGGTGCCGTCGGAAATAATGCCGACGAGCAGCCGTCGACGCGCCCGTGGCGTGTCGTACGAGCTGTGCCCGCCCCCGCCGTGCGGTGTTGCCGTCGGCTGACGCGCACTCCCGGCGCCGGGCGCACCCGGACGTGAACGACCTCGCGGGCAATGAGGCCCGTCTCGGTGACAACCTTGTCAGAGGTGCCGGAGCGCGCTGTGGCCCTCTTGGGCACGGGGCGCCCTGGTGCGGCGTCCGCATCGTTCGGGAATCGGCTGAGGTGCTCGGCATCCCTTTGCGGGTGTGCCGACCGGGTGGCCGATCGGGGGTGAACAACATCAATTCAGGTTTCACGTCGATCGCTCAACGCGTTCTGCGGCGGGTGACGGGGCGATCGCGGGAGGATACGGGTGGAAGGTCAGCGGACGGCGGGCTCGGTGAACCCATGGCCGGTTCACGACAGCGCGATAAAGTACCGGGAGAGAATGAGCCTCACGGCCGAACAGGCACAAGTTTCTGAGCGCCATTTCACGCAATGGGAGCGGGGTCCGTTCTCCCACCTCATACGCCTGGCCGTTCCTCGTCCCGCCGTTCACCGCGGTTTTCGATTCGCCGCGAACGGGCACCTCATCGACGGCCTGCTCTCCGCGCAGGTGTACTGCGATTCGCTGACCGGGGTATCGGGCAACAACCACGACCGTGATCCGATCGTGGCCGATCTGGTGACCTCGGGATGGATCGAGTTCCTGGGCGGGAAGAAAAGGCATGCGGTCAGGCCCGGGCAGATCTGCATACGCGACACCAAGTCCTCCTGGGAGTTCTCCTGCTCGCCGGCGACGACCGCGCACGTCATATCGATCCCGCGGCACCTCGTCGTTCCGCGCCTCGGATCGCTCAAGGCGCTCGGCGACGCGTACGTGTCGGACGTCGACGTCCCCGAGGTCCGGTTCTTCGTCAACTTCCTTGAAACGATCAAGAGGAGCAGCGGCGAACTGGAGGGTTCGGTCGCCGCGCAGCGGATGGCCAGGGACGCCCTGGCCACCCTGTTCTCCCGGATCATCTCGGAGCGCCCCGGTCCTGGGCTGGACGACCACCCCAGGGCCGTCGTGGTCGCCGCCAAGAACGTCATAGAGAAGCACCTGGAGAGCGGTGACCTGTCCCCTCCGATGGTCGCCCGGAGCGTCGGGGTGTCCCTGCGGACGCTGCACCGGTGCTTCTCGGCGTCGGACGACTCCGTCATGGCGTTCGCCCGGCGGAGGCGGCTGCAGAGGGCGCACGACGAGCTCATGAACGTGGGCGGCGCGGCCGGGATGTCGGAGATCGCGGCGCGTTGGCACTTCTCGGACGCCAGTCACTTCATCAGGCACTTCAAATCGTTCTACGGGGCCACTCCGGCCGCCTACTTGAGAGACCAGAGAAAGGTCGGTCCGTCATGACCCGAGTCCAGGACCCGCTCGCGCCGGTCGCATCCGCCTACACCGACGTCGTGGAGGGACTGGCCGGCGCGGCCACCGGACGCACCCGCAGGGGTGCGGGCGGCACCCTGCTGGCCGTCACCGGGGCGCCGGTCGCCTCGCTGAACGGCATCCTCGCCCCGGCGCTGGAACCGGACGCGGAAGAGATGGCCGCGCTGGCGGCCTCCGAGCCGTGGGACGTCCCCTGGAGCATCTACGTGCGCGGGGTACCCGGAGCCGAGGTCACCGAGGTGGCGGCACGGCACGGGCTGACCCGGTTCGACCGCACACCGCTCATGATCAGGAACGCAGCCGAGGGAATGCCGCCGGAGCCCGTCGACGGGTCCCTGACCGTCCGCGCGCTGGGCGGCGGCGAACTCGGCCTGTACGCCGAGGTGATGGCGGAAGGCTTCGAGGCACCGTACGAGTTCTTCGGCATGTTCGCCGATCCGGCCGTAGCCCGCATCGAGGGGTTCACCTGCTACCTGGCCGAGGTGGACGGCGTTCCGGTGGGGACGGGGCTGGGAGCCGTGTCCGGCGGTCTGACGGGGATCTTCAACATCTCCACGCTCCCGGAGTACCGGCGCCGCGGCTACGGGAGGGCCGTCACCATGGAGATCGTGCGTGCGGGCCATGCCGCGGGTGCCACCACCGCGTACCTCTACGCGAGCAGCATGGGCGAATCCGTGTACGCCTCGGCCGGCTTCCGCACCGAGGAGCAGCTGACCATGATCTCGGCCCCGCCGCAGGCGTGACGACCGGTGCGGCCCGGCCCGGACGGCGTCCCGCGCCGCCGCGCCGGGCCGGGGCACCTGGAGTCCCCGCCCTTCACGGCCGCCGGGGGAAGTCGTGCACCATCGCCACCCTCGGCTCCAGGACCTGCCGCGGCACCGTGTGGTCCGTGTGGACCGCCACCGGCATGGTCACCACGACCTCCAGCGAGGGTTTGAGCTCCCCGCCGAGGGCGGACCGGGTGTCCGCGCTGGATCGGGGCTCGCCCTGCCGGGTACCGATCACGAGGGGAACGGTCAGGCCGAGGTCCGCCAGAGCTCCTTCGAGGTACCCGGCCGGCAGTGACTCGTGGGGGAGCAGGCAGGACAGGACAGCGGAAAGGAGCCGGTGCTCGTCCTCGGCGCGGTCGGCCCACGCCGTGAGCAGGTACGACAGCCGGAACCAGCGGGGCGGTCGCCGATGCGCGGTGAACGTGCCGGCGGGATCGCGCAGTGCCGCCGCACCGTGCACCCGAGCGGCCGTCTCCTCCCGCACGTCGTGGAGGTGCGCGTTCACGGTGGGAGCCTCGCGCCGGGTCGCCCAGGCGCGGGTGGGAGCGTCGAAGACGATGTCCGCGGTCCCGCCGGGCAGCGCCCGCGCGGACAGCAGGCGCCGCAGCGCCTCGTCGACCTCGTGGATCACCGGTGGGCTTCCGGGGTGCCGGCGCGTGCGCCCGCCGTGAGGCGGGGCCGTGGCCGCCGGGTGATCACCCCGGCCGCCCTTCCTGCCGTAGCTGCCGCACTTGTCATACCTGTCGTACCTGTCGCGTGTGCCGTCATCGTCGTTACCGTCCTGTCCCACGCGTTCCGGGCGCCGGGCCGGTGGGGGTCCGGCCCGGCGCCCGACCGGCCGTCAGTCCTTGCTGTCCTTGGCCTTCGTGCCGTCGGGGGCGACGGCGAACCAGGTGCCGCCGACGCCCTCGCCCTTGGTGTCCCCGGCCGCCGTGTCCTTGGAGAACTTGTAGACCGGCCAGCCCCCGATGGTCAGCTGATGCGTGCCGTCGGGCCTGGTGACCGCGGAGATCGTGGTGCTGTCCAGCCCCTTGAAGGTGATCTCGTCGTTGACGAGGACGGGCGGCCAGGTGACCGCGCAGGCGTCGACGCAGGTCGCCTTCGAGGGATGGGCGGAGTCCGGGTCGAAGCGGTAGAGCGTCCTGCCCTCACCGTCCACCACGGTGCTGCCGAGACCGTCGTTGTGGCCGAGCTGCACGGTGGCGGGCCAGTAGCCCCCCGACGGGTTGGTCGCCCCGGCCCCCTGGCCGCCGGAGGCGCCGTTCCCGGTACCGCCGTTCGCGGCACCGCCGGATCCGGCGTCCTGCGAGGCGGCGGCGGGTGCGGCGGGAGCCTGGGACGCGGATCCGCCGTCGGGGTCACCGCATCCGGCGAGCAGCAGGACACCTCCGAGTGCTGCGGCCATGCCGAGCGATGCGTAGGAACGCGACATTGCTTCTTCCCTTGCTGTGTTCGTACGAGCAGGTGCACACGGCACGCGGGGGCGCACCGCCCACGGGGCGCTGCCGTGCCACCGACAGACAACCGAACGGGCATCCACGTTCCATGGACGTCGCGTTGACGATCCGTTCACGGGCGACCCGGCGCGGCTCCCGGGGGCGGCCGGGGAGGCGGGACCTCACCGCCCCCGTCCAACTCCTTGATCCTGGTCCGGATGTCGTCGCCCCGCCCGTGGCCCATCGCGTCGAAGACGTCCAGGGCGTCGCACCAGGCGTCCCGCGCGTCCGCCGGCCGGCCCATGCTCAGGTAGGTGTCGCCGAGCCGGCCGAGGGTGTCGGCACTGCCGTACAGGACGCCGATC
This sequence comes from Streptomyces sp. NPDC001902, assembly GCF_042891295.1. Classification (NCBI taxonomy): domain Bacteria; kingdom Bacillati; phylum Actinomycetota; class Actinomycetes; order Kitasatosporales; family Streptomycetaceae; genus Streptomyces; species Streptomyces sp. NPDC001902. Next base: position 7,312 of record NZ_JBIATA010000003.1, read on the forward strand.
GCGCGGTAGCGGGAGAGGGCTTCCCGGTAGGCGGACACGGCCTTCTCGTGCTGGCCCAGTCGATGGTGGGCGTAGCCGATGCTGTCGTGGGTGTCCGCCGAGCCGCACACGTCACCGACCGCGTCGTGCAGGGGCACGGCCTCCCGGCAGTGGACCAGGGCCTGGTCGTACTGTCCGAGCAGGGCGTGGTACCAGCCGACCGCGTTGAGCGAGCGTGCCGTCGTCACGGCGTCGCCGCTTCCTCGGCTCAATTCCAGCGCCCGTGAGGCGTGGTCCAGCGCGCCGCGTACGTCGCCCAGGCGCTCGGCCAGCCATCCGGCCTGGCGGTAGGCGTTCCCGGCGGTGGCGGCGTCCCCGGTGCGGACGAACAGCTCCACCGAGCGCGCCATGTGCGCACGGGCCTCCTCCATGCGGCCGAGCGTCGCCGTCGCCCGGGCGAGCCCCAGGAGGGTGTGCGCCTCGGCGAGCAGGTCCCCCAGGCGGCGCGTGGCGCCCAGGGCCGCCCGGTGGGTCTCCTCTATCTCGTGCCATCCGAACCGGCGGTCCAGGTAGGGCCTGACGGCCCAGGCGAGTCGCCACGCGTGCGTGTCGAAGGACCGGTCGGAGGCCAGGCCGACGCAGGCGACCAGCGCGGCGTGCTCGGCGTCGAACCATCGTCGTGCCGCTTCGCCGCCGCCCCCGCGGGCGAACTCCTCGACGTACGCGCCCGGCGACGCCGGGGGTATGCCGATGTCGTCCCGGCCCGAGGTGAAGAGCCGCCTCGCGTGGCCGGCGCTGTGCAGGTAGTGGTCCAGCAGCCTGCGGCGCCCCGCGTCCTGCTCGTCCTCCGTCTCCGTCGAGTCGAGCAGTTCGGATGCGTACGCGCCCAACAGGTCGTGCGAGACGAACCGGCCGGGGCTGCGCTCGTCCACGAGGTGGGCCTGGAGCAGTTCGTCCAGCAACCGGCGCGTGTGCGCCATGGAGAACCCGCCGAGGCTCGCCGCGGCACCCGCCCCGGCGTCGGGGCCGGGATGGAGCGCGAGCATCCGGAACAGCCGCGCGGCATCGGCGCCGAGGGCGCGGTAGGAGCAGGCGAAGGCGGCGCGGACGTCGGCCGCGGCGTCGCCGCTGCGGAAGGCGTCGAGGTCACCGGCGCTGCCGTGCAGTTCCGCCGCGATGACCGACAGCGGCATGGCCGGGCGGGTCACCGCACGGCCGGCGGTGATCGCCAGCGCCAGCGGCAGTCGGCAGCACATCGCGACGATGTCCGCGACCGCCTCGGGCTCGGCCGCCGTCCTGGTACCTCCGAGACGACGTGTCAGGAGGCTGTGCCCCTCCGACGCCGACAGCACGTCCAGGGGGATCGGCCGGGCACCGTCGACGGCCACCAGGCCGGCCATCTGGTCGCGGCTGGTCACGATCACCAGGCATCCGGGCGCCCCCGGCAGCAGGGGCCGGACCTGGGCGGCGTCGCGCGCGTTGTCCAGGAGCAGCAGCACGCGCTTGCCGGCGAGCCAGGTGCGGTGCAGGGCCGCCAGCGCGTCGACATCCTGCGGCTCGCTCCCGACGGTGGCACCCAGGGCGTCCAGCACCGTGCGCAGGGCCTGTTCCGGGCCGAGCGGAGGACCCGCGTGGTCGAAGCCCCGCAGATTGAGGTAGATCTGCCCGTCGGGGAAGCCGTCGGCGACCTGCCGGGCCCAGTGGACGGCGAAGGCCGTCTTCCCGACGCCCGCCATGCCGGTGACGACGCTCACCGCCGCCGCCCCGCTTTCCGCCGGCAGGCCCGTCGCGGCCGACAGTTCGGCCTCCCGGCCGACGAACGTCGCGGGGCCCGCGGGCAATTGGGCCGGCGTGGCCGCCGCGGTGGGAACCTGCCCGCGGGCGGTGTCCACCTGATCCGTACGGGTCTGCTCCGTACGGGCCTGTTCCGTGCGGGCCTGGGCCGTACCCGTCCGGGCCGCCGGGGCGACGAGGTCGCCGTCCGCACGCAGCACGCGCTGGAACATCCGCTGGAGGCCCGGGCCGGGGTCGACGCCGAGCTCCTCCGCCAGCAGTTCCTGTCCCTCCCGGTAGGTGGCCAGGGCCGCCGCCTGCCGTCCCGACCGGTAGAGGGCGAGCATCAGCATCTCCCGGAACCGCTCGTCGAGCGGGTGCTCGCTCACGAGGCCGGTGAGCTTGCCGACCGCCTGCACGTGCGAACCGAGGTCGATCTCGGCCCGCATGAGCATCGCCTCGCCCGACAGCCGTTGCTCACCGAGCCTGTGCCGCTGGGAGTCCGCGTACGCGCCCCGGACTCCCGACAGGGCGGATCCCTGCCACAGCGCCAGGGCCGCACGTGCGTGCCCGGCCGCCTCCTTCGGGCTCCCCGCGTCGAGGGCGCGCTCCGTCCGGGTGAGCAGCTCCTGGAAGATCCCGAGGTCGAGTCCGTCCTGTGGCATGCGGAGCTGGTAGCCGCGCCCCACGGACTGGATCGTGGAGGACGCGCCCTCCCCGCCGGGGTCCAGTGCCCGGCGCAGCCGGTGCACGTAGGTGCGCAACGTGCCCAGCGCCGAAGCGGGCGCCCGCGTGCCCCACACCGCGTCGATCAGTTCGCCGGCCGAGACCTGGGCACCGTCGGCCAGCAGGAGCGCGGCCAGCACCGCCCGCTGCTGGGGCGGTCCCAGGTCGACCTCGTCCGCACCCCGCCATGCCCTGACCGGCCCCAGGACGGCATAACGCAACTGGTCCTTCAATGGTCTTCCTTCTGGGCATCCCTGATGCCACGCCGTGTGCGGCGGGCCGCCCGCGCCGTGGCCGGCCCGCGCGAACCGCCTTACGCGCCGGTCGGTCGCCAGGTCCAGCTCGGCCGCTGGTAGGCGATCCCGAAGCCGTACCGCAGCATGTTCCGGTAGGAGGGGTTCGGGTCTTCCGGGGTCGAGGGCCCGGTCTCCACGACGAGCCACTCGCAGCCCGCCTCGCGGGCCGCCAGGGCCCGGGCGTGGATGAGGGCCCCCTGCGCCCCGAGGTTGCGCGCCTGCGGCAGGGTCCCTCCCGCGAAGAGGGAGGCCACCCGGCCGTGGATGCGGAGGTTGCCTCCCGCGACGATCTTCCCCTCGCCGTCCCTCACACCGAAGGGACGCCATGAGGGATGCCCTGCCGTGGCGACGGCCGCGGTCGGGAAGCACCGTCCGCCGATCCCCATCGCGGTGGCGACCGTACGTGCCCACTCCGCGGCGTGCTGCGGTCGTACGACCTCCACGGACAGGCCGTCACCCAGGCGGAGGGAGCGGCCGGCGGCGATGACGTCCTCCACCGGAGCGGCGAACTTGACCACTCCCGCGCCGCCCTGCAGCGCGAACTTCTCGGCGATCCGGTCCCAGTCCGCCGGCAGCACGGAGGGCGCGAACTGGAGAACGGCCAGGCCGGGCCGGTGAGCCGTGTAGAAGTCGAGCACGTCGGCGACGAGGCCCGCGGTGACCGGTGTCCCGAAGCCGAACCCGAGCGCCCTGCTCCAGAACCTGTCGGGGTCGTCACCGACCGACAGGCAGACGCCTCCGTGGAGCCGTGCCGCCGCCATGGCCAGGTCGACGCGGTCCTGGCCGGACACCAGACCCTCGAACTCGAACACCTCCTCCGCCTCCGCCGACTCCAGGAGGGGAAGGACGTCGCTCGGAAACCTCATGGAACCCCCGTGATGCGCCGCTCGCCCCGTGCCGCCCCCGCGCCCGCCCGGACCGTCCCGCGGTGCGCGGGGCCGCCCGGCGAGGGCGTGTCCGAGGGCAGGCCGAGGTGTCCGCGACCTGGGCGAAGTCTTCAGGCCCCAGTTTTCCCGGCCGTCGCGGTGATGAATAGAACGGACGTGCCATGTTCGCCTCGCCGTGCACACCTTTTGGCGTGGGGAGCTCCTCGGCCGCCTCACACGACGGTGGTGACGACCGCGTGACGGTCCCTCAGGAGCGGGATGACGCGCTCCAGGGCGAGGTCGCGGAAGTGGGGGCTGTCGCGGTGGGCCTGGAGGGCCGCCCGGTCCTCGTAGCGCTCGACCAGCACGATGTCCCCGTCGTCGGTCCCGTCCGGGTGGAAGACCTGGTAACCCAGGCAGCCCGGTTCGTCCCGGGAGGCCCGTACCAGTGCCGTGAGCGTGGCGAGGACGGTGTCGCGGCTGCCGGGCCCGGGGCTCCACCGGGCGATCACGACGACCTGGCCCGGCTGGGCGTCGGTCAGCGGCCACGTCGCCTCGGGGGTGTCGTTCATCGGCTCGGTGCTCCCGTCGTCCGCGGCGTCGGTGGCGCGCACACCGGCCACCCAGGGGCATGGTGGCACCCGTCCACGGGGAGGCCGGTGCGCTGGGGGGCGTGTCCCCTCCCCTTCGCCCGGAGGCCGGACGGCTATTCGAGTCCGGCCAACCTCGGACCCGACCCGGCACGCCGGGGCCGGCCCGCCCGAAGCGGGCCGGCCCCGGACCCGGCTGCCTCAGACGGCGGCCCCGGCCGGCTGCCGGGGGGACTCACGCAGTGCGCTCTCACGCTTGGGCAGGGCGACGCAGGCCAGCGCGGTCAGCAGCGAGACCGCCGCGGTGAAGAGCGCGACGGGCCAGGAGGAACCGCCCAGTGACAGGAGGTAGGTGGCGACCATCGGGCCGAAGCCGCCACCGACCGCGGCGGCCAGGTGGTAGCAGAGGCTGCTTCCCGTGTAGCGGACCTCCCGCGCGAACAACTCCGCCACCTCGCCGGCGAGTACGCCGTACCCGGACCCGATGAAGACCATCGCCCCGCCCACCGCCACGTAGAGCAGGGCCGGCTCACGCGTCTGCATCAGCGCGAAGGCCGGGAACGCCCAGACGAGCAGCGCGGACGTCGAGATGACGGCCACCCGGCGAGCCGTGATGCGACGGGCCGCGAGGACGCCCCCGTAGATGAAGGCTCCCTGGACGACGGCCGCGATCAGGTTCGCGGGGAGCGCGATCGAGGCCGGCATGGACAGCGTCGTCGTGGCGTAGCTGAGGACGAACGAGGTGAGCAGGTAGTAGGTGAGGAAGACCCCGGAGAAGGCGAGCGTGCCGATGAGGACCTGCCGGGACCCGCTCCTGAGGACCTGGAAGAACGGCACCCGGGCCCGCTCCTGCCGCTCCGCCGCCGTGGCGTACTCGCGGGTCTCGGACACCTTCACACGGATGTACAGGCCGACCGGGACGAGCAGCGCCGACGCCAGGAAGGGTATGCGCCATGCCCAGTCCCGGAGTTGCGCCGTCCCGACGGAGGTGCTCAGCACGGTGAAGACGGTCGTCGCGAGCAGCAGACCGCCGGGGCTTCCCAGCTGTGCGAAGGAACCGTAGAGCGTCTTCTTCCGCTCGGGGGCGTTCTCCGTGGCGATGAGCACGGCCCCCGCCCATTCGCCGCCGACCGCGAGGCCCTGCATGAGCCGGAGGACGATGAGGAGGATCGGGGCCGCCACGCCGATGGCGGCGTAGGTGGGCAGCAGGCCGATGAGGAAGGTCGCGCTCCCCATCGCCAGGAGCGTCACCACCAGCGTGCTCTTCCTGCCGAAGCGGTCACCGAAGTGGCCGAACACGACGGCCCCCAGGGGACGTACGAAGAAGCCGACCGCCAGCGTCATGAACGACAGGAGTTTTCCGACCAGGGGGTCTTCCGAGGGGAAGAACACGTCGTTGAAGACCAGTGCCGTCGCGGTGCCGTAGATGAAGTAGTCGTACCACTCGATGGCCGTGCCCACGAACGAGGCGGCGGCTATGCGGAGCGGGGACGTGGTCGAGTGGGTCGCGCTGGTGCTCATGAGTCACCTCTCGTCGGTGGCGCCATCGTCAGTGAGCCGATCCGTAGCCGCCGCCACCGCCGGTGCGGACGGTGATCCTGTCTCCGCGGTTGAGGATCTCCTGGTACGTGCAGTCGAGGACCTCGACGCTGCCGTCGGCCCGCTCGATCGTGAAGTTGCCCGTGCCGCCCTGGTCGCCGCCCTTGATCCCGGCGGCTCCGACCGTGTGCCGGTCCGCGTACCCGGCGACCGAGACTCCGTCGGTGGTCGCCACGTAGGTGCGGCTGATGCCGCGTCCGCCGCTGTGGGCGCCGGCCCCACCGGAGTCGTCCACCAGCGCGTACTCCTCGATCCGGAAGTGGTCGAAGTCCGTCTCCAGGGCCTCGACGGGAGCGTTGGCGCAGTTGGAGATGGGGTTGTCCAGAGCGTCGGGCCCGTCGTGATCGGCGCACGCGCCCCAGCCGCCGCCGAGGATCTCCAGTGACACCTGGTAGCCGTCGGTGCCACGCTTGCTGACCGCGATCGCCGTGGTGGTGTCGAATCCGGTCGCCACGGCACGCTCGGGCAAGGCCTGTCCGAGCGCCCGGACGACCGCGTTGAAGACCCGGGAGGCCGGCGTCAGCCGCGCGCGTACGGCGGCCGGTGGCCGCGGATTGAGTACGGAGCCGTAGGGGGCCGACACGGTGATCGGACGGTTGCAGCCCTCGTTGAAGCCGATGTCGGGCGAGTCCAGCATGCATCGGACGGCCGACTGGACGGCTGAGACGGTCGACGCCATCGGGCAGTTGACGTTGCCGAGGATCTGTTCGGAACTGCCGCCGAAGTCGACGGAGATCTCGGTGCCCGAGACGGTGACCTCGGCCTCCACCCGGGCCTGGCCGGCTCCCCACGGGGTGGCGTCGAACGTCTCCACGGCGCGGTAGACGCCGTCCGGGATGAGGCCGATGGCCGCACGGACCCGCTTCTCCGCGTAGTCCTTGACGTCCGTCATCGCCTGGAGCACCTCGTCCCGGCCGTGCCGTCGAACGAGATCGGTCAGCCGCCGGGCCGCCGTGCCGCTCGCGGCGAACTGCGCCTGAAGGTCCCCGATCACCGCATCGGGGACCCGTACGTTGGCCGCGATGATCTGGCGGACGAAGCCGTTCGGATCGTCGAAGTCCCGCGAGATTGAGAAGCGGGAGAGCGGCAGCCGCAGCCCCTCCTGGTACAGCTCCGTGGCGTGCGCCGAGAGTCCGGCGTGCGAGCCTCCGATGTCGACGTGATGCGCGGTCGAGGCACCGAAGCCGATGAGTTCCCCGTCGACGAAGACGGGGGTCAGCAGGTAGATGTCCTGGAGGTGCTGGCCGCCGTGGTACGGATCGTTCATCAGCAGCGCGTCGTCCTCCGTCAGGTCTGCGAGGTCGATGCGCCGGGAGATTCCCTGCAGGGCGAGCGCGATGCCCGCGGTCATGATCGGTATGCACTCGGCCTGGGCCACGACCTCGCCCTTGGCGTCGGTCAGGGCCACGGAGAAGTCACGTGCCTCACGGACGATGGACGAGATGGCCGATCGGCGCAGGTTGACCGCCATCTCGCGGCCGATGGCATCCAGACCGGTCTTGATGACGCTCAGCTGGCTGGGGGGGGGGAGATGCATGGTCAGTTCCGTTCCAGGAGGAGGTTGGTGTGGGCGTCCACGGATGCCGACCAGCCCGTCGGGACGAACGTCGTGGAGGTGCCGTCCTCGATGACGGCAGGGCCGATCTGCCTGCCGCCGACCGGCAGGCTGCGCCGGGAGCGGAAGACGGCGTCCACGACGGCGCCGTTCTCGGTGACCGGGTGGGTGCTGACGGGCAGCTCCGCGTCGATGTCCACCCGGGGCAGCACCAGTGGCGGCCGCGGTCGGGTCACGGTGAGCCGCACCGTGACCACCTGGACGGGACGGTCGCTCTCCGCGTGGCCGTACCGGCGGGCGTGCACCTTGTGGAAGTGCCCCACCAGCCCGTCGACCGTCGTCGACGGCCCGTCGGGCAGGTCGACCGGTACCTCGAAGCCCTGCCCGCCGTACCGCATGTCGGCGGCGAAGGAGAAGCCCGCGTCGTCCAGGGCGACACCCTGGGCCCCGAGTTGCTCCTCGGCCGTGGCGCGCAGACCGTCCATCACCGGCCGCAGGCATTCCTCCCCCAGTGCGGCCGCGTCGCTCAGGTACGTCTGGGAGAACTCCCTGCGGAATCCCGCCGTCAGCAGGCCGTAGGCCGACGCCAGGCCGGCGTGCGGCGGAACGATCACCCGGGTCATCCCCAGGTCCTCGGCCACGGTTGCGGCGTGCAGCGGTCCCGCACCGCCGTAGGCGACAAGGGTGTAGGACTTGACGTCGTGACCGCGCTCGGTCGTGGTGACCCGGATGGCTCCGGCCATTGCCACGCTCGTCAGCAGGTAGACGTCCTCGGCGATCTGCTCCACCGTCCGGCCCAGCCGCTCCGCCAGGGGAGCGAGGGCCTCCCGGGCGGCCGAGGTGTGCAGGGTGTGGCGTCCGCCGAGGAAGGTCTCGGGGCGGAGCAGCCCCCGCACCGCGTTGGCGTCGGTGACGGTGGGCCGGGTGCCACCCCTGCCGTAGCACACCGGTCCCGGGTCGGCACCGGCCGATCGGGGGCCGACCGTCAGCAGACCACCGCTGTCGACGTCCACCAGGCTGCCGCCGCCCGCTCCGACGGCTGTGATGTCGACCATCGGCACCCTGACCGGAAGCCCGTCGGCGAGCACCTCGGTGGTGAGTTCCGTCCGTCCCTCGTGGACGACGGCGACGTCCGTGCTGGTGCCGCCCATGTCCATGGTCACGATGTTGCGGACGCCGGCGTTCTCGGCGACGGCTATGGCGCCGGCCACGCCGGCCGCCGGCCCGGACCGCAGCATGCTCAGCGGGGCCGACGCCGCCGCGCGGGCCGGGACCATGCCGCCGTTCGACTGCATGACGTGCAGCTCGGCGACGCCGCCTTCGTGGGCCGAAGCTTCCAGATCCGCCAGGTAGCGCTGGATGCGGGGGCGCAGGAACGCGTCGATCGTCGTGGTCGTGGTGCGCTCGTACTCCCGGAACTCACGTGCGCAGGAGCTGGAGAGGGACACCACCAGGCCGGGGAACTCCGCCGCGGCCAGCTCCGCGATCCGCTCCTCGTGCGCCGGTTCGGCGTAGGAGTGCAGCAGGCTGACCGCGACCGCGTCGGCCCCGCGTTCCGTGAGGTCCGCGAGCGCGGCACGCACGCTGTCCTCGTCGAGCGGCTGGAGAACGGCACCGGAGCGGTCGAGGCGCTCCGACACCTCCGCGACCAGTTCGCGGGGCACCAGCGGGGCCGGCTTGCGGTAGGCGAGGTCGTACATGCTGGAACGGTCCTGGCGCTGCAGCTCCAGCAGGTCGCGGAAGCCCCGGGTCACGATGAGCCCGACCCGTGCGCCCTTCCGTTCGATCAGCGCGTTGGTCGCGACGGTCGATCCGTGGAGGAGCACCGCGTGGTCTCGCAGGGCGGGATCGAGGTTCCGCAGACCGGTGGTCACCGCCCGGTCAGGATGGGAGGGGGTGGAGAAGACCTTGTCGGTCGCGCGGAGGACCCCGTTGTCGTCCAGCACCACGAGATCGGTAAATGTGCCGCCGCATTCGACGCCGATGCGCATGTTGTGTCCTCGCTGATGGTTGAGGTCAGTAACTGGGCGGTGCTATCGCCCACAAGACCGTGGCTGTTGCGTTTCCGACCTCTCGGACGCGATGGGGTTCGCTGCTCGAGTAGGTGATCGAATCGAGTGCGGACAACCGGTGGACGGCCTCGGCGACCGTCACCTCGACTTCGCCGGAGATCACGAGCAGCAGTTCCTCCGAGTCGCCGTGGCTGTACGGTTCGACGCCTGTCGAGCCGCCCGCCTCGAATACCCCGATGAAGGCTTCGAGGTGGTTGAAGTGCTTCGGGGTGAGCCGGAGCTTGCGCCCGTCGACCCCGAAGGAGAATCCCTGCTGATCGGTGAATCTGGTGACCGCCGGCCTGTTGTCCCAGGAAGCGGTGAAGAGATCACCCACCTCGAGCCCCAGCACCTTCGCGATCTTCTGCAAGGTCGCGATGCTTCCCGAGTGGACGCCCCGCTCGAGCTGTGACACGAAGCCTTCCGACAGGCCGGCCGCTTCCGCCACGTTCCGCAGCGTCAGCCGGAGAGCCAGCCGCCGTTGCCTGAGCCGAGCACCGATGTGATCGGCCTCCATGTCCTGCTTGGCGGTCGATGACTCCGGGGACTTGACCATGACCCTCCGATCGTTGAGGTGAAATTACATACGGCTGAGCCCGTGCACAAGAGCCTTGTGGAATTGCCTCAGATCTCTGAGGTGAGCTCAAGGTGCGCCCACCGCCGCGAGGTTGGCGCTGGTCAGCGGTTTCGCCGACGAGTCGGTCGTTGATCCACGGCGACGCCAGGATGGCACGCGGGTTCTATCGACCGACGGTGCGCTCGGGGATAGTGGGAGCGGCTGTCGCCGACGGGTCGGCCCTGCCCTGCCCCGGACGTGGTGCGGCCGTTCGGCCGGGGTGGATTCCCGGGTCGGGACGGGCGCCGGCGGGGAAAGGCCGTGCGGGCGCCGGCACCTCGGTCCGGTGCGCCTCGTCGTCGCCTGCCGCGCGTGCGGCCGGCCGCGGCCTCCGCTTCCGGATCGCGCGGTGAAGCCCTCTCACCCCCCGGATGTTGGAAGGATTCGATGGCAGCCTCTCCTGACGAGCCGACGGCTGCGGACGACGAGGCGGGGGCCGTGCGCCGCCGCGGCCCGTCGCCGTTGCCCCGGCGGACGCGGAGGACGAACGCGATCGCCGAGGCCGACGCCACCCGGAGCCAGGACCCCCCGGACTGGACCACGCACAGGACCGAGACGCTGCGCGCCAGGTAGGCCGCCGCCCTTCCGGTCGAACCCGAGGACACGTCCGGAGGGTCGCCGTCCGGCTATGCGGACGGATTCGCGGCCGGGCTCGCCTTCGCCTCGTACCCCGAGGTGCCTGTGGCCGAGGGCGGTCCGACGCCCGGAGCCGAACCGCACGGGGACGCCGGCCGGGAGGGGACCGCGCTCGCGGCCCCCCGTACCCGCGGGCCCCGGCAGCTGCTGCTGGCGGGCGCCTGCCTGGTGGCCGGCCTGCTGCTGTGCGTCCCCTTCCTGTTGCGGGGTTCGGACCCCGGCGAGGGCGGTTCGGCGGCCGCTCCCCGCCCCGGCTCCGTGCCGGGCACCGGGTCCTCCTCGGTCGGCACCGTCCCGGCGAGCCCGCTCGTCGTGACGCGGCCGTCCCCGGGACGGGCTCCGGGGCAGTCGTCCGCGGGCGATGCCGCGGGCGATGCCGAGAGCGAACTCCCGCCGTCCCCTCGGGATCCCGAACCCGGTGAGGCCGCTCCCGGGGCGGAGAGCGGCGAGGTTCCCGACTCCGCGAGACCCTCCTCCTCCGAGGTGGCTCCCGGTGTGGCGATACGCAGTCACGCTTCCCGAAGGTGCATCGACGGCGGCTCCGTGGAGGGCGCGCCGCTGAGGCTCCGGGACTGCACGGTCAGCGCCGGACAGTCATGGCGGATCGTGCCGGAGGACAGGAGCATCAGGATCTCGGGCACGTGCATGGACGTCGCGGGCGGATCAACGGCCGACGGTGCGGCCGTCCGACTGGCCGACTGCAGCGGCGCCGCATCCCAGAGGTTCCGGCTCAACCCCGCCCACGACCTGGTCAACCTCCAGGCCCACAAGTGTGTCGAGGCCACGGACCCGTACGGAGGCAACGGCACGGCGCTGCGGCTGTGGACCTGCACGGGCGCGGACAACCAGAAGTGGAGTTCGGGCTGATCCCTCGGCCCGCGGGTCACGCCGAGGGGGAGGGGGCGGCGGCACGCATGATCAATGGAATTGTCTCCCTCGTTCAATGAAGTCCAGGTGGGAGGCACTACGTTTGAAAGTGACACCCCGCGTGCCGCTTCCACGTGTCCGGCCCCTCGTACGGCCGTCGGCCCCCGGCATTCTTCGTGGCGACGAAGCCGCCGCAGGTGTCCGGGGGACGCGTGAAATTCCGCTCCCGTGCCGCATCGCATGACGACCGGGTGCTTTTCGTCCCCCGCGCGTATTCCTGACGTGCTGAAAGTCTGAGGAGAATGCAGTGTCCGAACAGCGGACCGACGGCCCGGCACGGCCGCCGGTGGTGACCACCACACGTGTGATCGCCGGTGTCTGCCTCGTCATCCCCTTCGTCGCCATGCTCTGGGTCGGCTCGTACGCGAGGCTGACGCCGGAGTTCGTCGGCATCCCCTTCTTCTACTGGTACCAGGTGCTGTGGGTGTTCCTGTCCTCCGGGCTGACGTACGCCGCGTACGTCATGGTCCGTCGTGAGGAGCGGGCACGGAAGGAGGCCGCGAAGTGAAGGACGGGGTCAACGGCGTCGCGCTCGGCGTCTTCATCTTCTTCTTCGTGGCCGTCACGGTCCTGGGCTTCCTGGCGGCGCGCTGGCGCAGGGCGGAGAACGCGCTGCACCTGGACGAGTGGGGCCTGGGGGGCCGCAGCTTCGGCGGCTGGATCACGTGGTTCCTGCTCGGCGGTGACGTCTATACGGCTTACACGTTCGTGGCGGTGCCGGCGGCGGTCTACGCGGCGGGTGCGTCCGGCTTCTTCGCCGTGCCGTACACGATCCTGGTCTACCCGCTGATCTTCACCTTCCTGCCGCGGCTGTGGTCGGTGTCGCACAAGCACGGCTACGTCACCACCTCCGACTTCGTGCGCGGGCGGTTCGGCTCCAAGGGCCTGTCTCTGGCGGTGGCGGTCACCGGCATCCTGGCCACGATGCCCTACATCGCGCTGCAGCTGGTGGGCATCCAGGCCGTGCTGGACGTGATGGGCGTGGGCGGTGGCGGGTCGTCCAACTGGTTCGTCAAGGACCTGCCGCTGCTGATCGCCTTCGGTGTCCTGGCGGCCTACACCTACTCCTCCGGCCTGCGGGCACCGGCGCTGATCGCGTTCGTGAAGGACACGCTGATCTACATCGTCATCGCGGTGGCGATCATCTACATCCCGATCAAGCTGGGCGGCTTCGACGACATCTTCGCCAAGGCCGGCGACGCCTACTCCCAGGTCAACCCCGCCACCGGCAAGCCGCGCGGATCCCTGGCACCCGGCGACACCGCCCAATGGGCCTACGGCACCCTCGCACTGGGCTCGGCGCTCGCGCTGTTCATGTACCCGCACTCCATCACCGCCGTGCTCTCCAGCCGCAGCCGCGACGTCATCCGCCGCAACACCACCGTCCTGCCGCTCTACACCTTGATGCTGGGTCTCCTCGCAGCCCTCGGCTTCATGGCCATCGCCGCAGGCGTGCAGGTCGGCAACACCCAGCTGGCGATCCCACAGCTGTTCGAGAACATGTTCCCGTCCTGGTTCGCGGGCGTGGCCTTCGCCGCGATCGGCATCGGCGCGCTGGTGCCGGCGGCGATCATGTCCATCGCCGCGGCGAACCTGTTCACCCGCAACATCTACAAGGACTTCCTCAAACCGGACGCCACCCCCGCGCAGGAGACCCAGGTCTCCAAGGTGGTCTCGCTGCTGGTCAAGGTCGGTGCCCTGGTCTTCGTCCTCACCATGGACAAGACGGCGGCGATCAACTTCCAGCTGCTGGGCGGCATCTGGATCCTGCAGACCTTCCCGGCCCTGGTCGGCGGCCTGTTCACCCGCTGGTTCCACCGCTGGGCACTGCTGGCGGGCTGGGCCGTCGGCATGGTCTACGGCACCTGGGTGGCCTACGGCGTCGCCAGCCCCACCCAGAAGCACTTCGGCGGCTCCTCCGACACCATCCCCGTCATCGGCCAGATCGGCTACATCGGCCTGACCGCCTTCGTGCTCAACCTGGTGGTCACCGTCGTCGCCACCTTCGTCCTGCGGGCCCTGAAGGCCCCCGAGGGCGTGGACGAGACCAGCAAGGCCGACTTCACGGCCGACGCCGGCGACCCCGGCGTGCAGAAGGACCTGCCGGTGGGCGCCGGTCACTGACCGCCGCTCCGGCCACGATCACGGGCCGCCGCCCTGGGACGGGGCGGCGGCCCGTGATCGTGGCGGCTCCGGATGCCGCCGTCGTGGGCAGGAGCGGCTGCGGGCCGCTCGCCGTCAGGCCGGCGGAGGGGCGTCCCGTTCGCGCCGCGGCCGCAGTATCACCAGCGCGAGCACGAACGCCGCGGCCAGCAGGGCCGCGCCGGTGCCGAAGGCGAGGCGGAAGCCCGCGGTGAGGGCGGACGCGGCGCCGTGCCCGTCGGCGACGAGGGCGTGCGTCCGGGAGCCGGCAAGGGTGGACAGGACGGCGACGCCGAGGGCACCGCCCACCTGCTGGGTGGTGTTGAACAGGCCCGAGGCGACCCCCGCGTCCGCCGGCCCCGCGCCGGACATGCCGAGCACCGTCAGCGCGGAGACGGCGAGGCCGAAGCCGGCCGCCAGCAGCATCGTGGGCAGCAGGTCGGCGGCGTAACCGGCGTGGACCGGCAGCCGGGTGAGCAGACCGAGTGCCACCACGAGCAGGGCGAGCCCGGTGAGCAGGACGCGGCGCTCGCCGAAGCGTGCGCTCAGCCGGGCGGAGAGCAGCAGCGAGACGGTGCCGATGGACAGCGCGGCGGGCAGCATGGCAAGCCCCGTGGCGGCGGCACCGTACCCCTTGACGTTCTGCAGGTAGAGCGCCATGAGGATCTGGAAGCCGAAGAGGGCGGAGATCATCAGCACTTGGACGAGGTTGGCCCCCGAGACCTCGCGCGAGCGGAACATGCGCAGCGGCAGCAGCGGGGACGCGGCCGTCGACTGGCGGACCACGAAGGTTCCCAGGAGCGCCACGGCCAGGGCGGCGAGGCCGAGGGTGCGTGCGGAGGCCCAGCCGTGACCGCCGGTCTGGACGATCGTGTAGACGCCGGTCATCAGTCCCGTCGTGACCAGGAGTGCGCCGAGGGCGTCGGCGCCCCGGGCGGGGGGACGTGCCGGGTCGGGCTCCAGCACGCGCACCGCCAACAGCGCGGCCGCCAGCCCGATGGGCAGGTTGATGAAGAAGATCCAGTGCCAGCCGGCGGCCTGGGTGAGCACACCGCCGAGCACCTGGCCGATCGACGCCCCGGCGGCGCCGACGAAGCTGAACGCGCCGATGGCCCGGCCGCGTTCACGGGGTCCGGGGAAGAGCGTGACGAGCAGGCCGAGGCTGACGGCTGAGGTCATCGCGCCGCCGACGCCCTGGAGGAAGCGGGCGCCGATGAGCACGGCCTGCCCGGTGGCGAGGCCGCACAGGAGGGAGGCCCCGGTGAAGACGGCCAGCCCGGCGATGAACATCCGCTTGCGTCCGAGGAGGTCGCCGAGCCGGCCGGACAGCAGGAGCAGCCCGCCGAAGGCGATCATGTAGCCGTTGACGGCCCAGGTCAGGTCGGCGGAGGAGAAGTGCAGGTCACGCTGGATGGCGGGCAGTGCCACGGTGACGATGCTGCCGTCCAGGATGATCATCAGCATCCCGGCGCACAGGACCGCGAGGGCCAGTCCGCGGGATCGGTGGTCGGGGATGGCTCCCGTGGTCGCCGCCGCGGGCGAGAGCTGTGCGCGTAAGGGCATGGCGTCGTCTCCTGGTTGTCGGGGACCCAGGTAAGACGCTAGCAGATGGTTTTGTTGAAGACTATTTGTTTCGGGCCTTCTGAGGCCCGGTCAGTACGACTGGAGCTCCACGAGGCTGCCGTCCGGTGTGCGCAGATGCGCGGTCCGCAGCCCGGGGCCCCACTCGGGCCGGTCCCGGGGTCCGGTGACGACGCTCGCACCGTGCGCGGTCAGCTTCCCCGCGGCCGCCTCGACGTCGTCCACCCGCAGGACGAGCATGGCCGCGTCCTGTGCGGGGGCGTGCGCGGGCAGCGCCTCGGTGCCGATCGCGCGGGCGAGCGCGGCGCGGGAGAAGAGGGTGAGGGCGGCCTCGCCGCCCAGGTCCCAGTTGGCGTATCCGGCCTGCGGGATCACCTTGACGGGCTCTATGCCGAGCAGGTCGCGCAGGGCTGCGGTCCAGAAGCGGGCGGCGGTGCCGAAGTCCTCGACGAGGAGGCGCGGGTACAGGGCGTCCATGGCGTGATCGTATTCCTCTCCCGTTCAGGGGAGTTGGTCCTTCGATGGGGCGGAAGGGCCACCGGCGGGCCATAGGATGGCGCGGTGCTGGTGAAGTGGATTCGCTGCGGAATCGTCGATCGCGCCGGATTCGAGCGCGGGCAGCGGAAATGGGCCAACGGGCTCATGGGGGAGCCGGGGTTCCGGGGGCAGGGCGGTGGCTGGAGCCGCAGCCAGCCGGGCGTCGCGCACCTCTTCGCGTTCTGGGAGGACCGCGAGTACTACGACGCCTTCATGGCCGGCGCGCACGACCGCCTCGCGGCCGCCCAGGCCGGCACCTACGAGAGCCTCGGCGTCAAGCTCTTCGAGCACCGTCTGGACGTCAAGGTCGGCTTCCGCCCCCGATTCGCCGACAGCGACCTGCTGCGGCTGGCGCACTGCAAGGTGCGGCCGGACCGCGTCGAGCACTTCGTGCTGATGCAGGAGAAGGTCTGGAACCCGGCCATGGCCGGCTCCCCGGGGATGCTGCGCGGGGTCTTCGCGCAGGGACCCGCGTCCGACTTCCTGGTGCTGTCCATGTGGGACTCGGCGTCCGAGCACGCCAAGTACCGGGACGGCTCCATCCTGCGACTGTCCGAACGCGCCGATCTCGACGCCGACGTGCTCACCGTCGCCGGTGACGTCGTCGACCTGGAACAGGCCTGGTCGATATGACGGCACGGCGACCGGGGACCGCCCCGGGAGCCGCCGCGGTCAGCCCTTCCCGCCCTGCGCGGGGCGGGTGATCACCGAGAAGTACGCGCCGTGCGGGTCGTCGAGCACGGCGACCCGCCCGACGTGCTCGAGGTCGAACGGCGGCACGGAGACGCTGCCCCCGAGCTCGGTGGCCCGCGCGGCGGCCGCGTCGGTGTCGGTGACGGAGAAGTAGTGCATCCAGTGCTGGGGTATCTCCTGCGGCCAGGCGTCGTTCATGAGCAGGATGCCGCCGAACTTCCGGTCGGTTCCCTCCACTTCGAGCTCGGTGTACGAGCTGTCCCCGGCGAACGGGTGGGTCTCGCCCGTCCAGCCGAAGACGTTGCGGTAGAAGGCGCGGGAGCCCTCCACGTCC
Organism: Streptomyces sp. NPDC001902; assembly: GCF_042891295.1. Lineage (NCBI taxonomy): Bacteria > Bacillati > Actinomycetota > Actinomycetes > Kitasatosporales > Streptomycetaceae > Streptomyces > Streptomyces sp. NPDC001902. The sequence continues at coordinate 24,213 of NZ_JBIATA010000003.1, forward strand.
CGGGTGTTGAGCTCGATCCAGCACAGCGCGCCCGGCTCGTCGAGCAGGCCCGCGCCGCTGAACCGGCCCGGCTGCCACGCGGCGAACTCCGCCCCGTGCGGGTCCGTGAACTGCGCGAAGCTGCCCTGGTCGAAGACCGCCATCGGCGGTACGCACACCGAGCCGCCGGCCGCCTCGACCGCCTTGGCCGTGTCGGTCACGTCGCTCGTGGCCATGTAGGTGATCCACCGCGGCCGGTCGCCCTCGGCCATCACGGGACCGACGGCCGCCACGTGCTCGCCGCGCAGGCTGAAGAAGGTGTACCCCCCGGCCTCCGGAGGGCCCGCCTGGGAGTCCCAGCCGAACAGGCCGCCGTAGAACGCACGGGAGGCCTCGATGTCGGGACTGCTCAGATCGGTCCAGCAGGGTGTGCCGGGAACGAACGACGTGGTCTTCATGGCGGCCTCCAACCGTGGCGCGCGAACGCGCCCCCCTCTTCATGCTGAGTCTGAGGTACGCCACTGACAATCGGGGGCGGGACGCCCGGCCTGTGGACGGAGCCGGCGACCGTCGCCCGGGGACCGCGGCAGGCCTGCGGCGGGGCTGCCCACGGGCCGCGCCGGGGACCGCCGCGACCTTGCTCGCGCGTACGAATTACAGTGAGGCCATGGCCCGACCGCGTCGCATAGTGCTCATCAGGCACGGAGAGTCCCAGGGCAATGCCGACGACACGATCTACGAGCGGGTGCCCGACCACGCGCTGACCCTCACCACGAGAGGTGAGGAGCAGGCCCGCGCGGCGGGCCGGGAGCTTCGGGAGCTGTTCGGCGAGGAGCGGGTGCAGGCCTTCGTCTCGCCATACCGCCGGACGCATCAGACCTTCCACCTGCTCGGCCTCGAGCCGTGCCGTACCCGCGCCAAGGAGGAGCCCCGGCTGCGCGAGCAGGACTGGGGGAACTACCAGGACGCCGAGGACGTGCAGCGGCAGCGCAAGGCCAGGGACGCCTACGGTCACTTCTTCTACCGCTTCGCCCAGGGCGAGTCCGGGGCGGACGTCTACGACCGGGTCGGGTCCTTCCTGGAGACGCTCTACCGCGCCTTCGACAAGCCGGAGTTCCCGCCGAACGTCCTGCTCGTCACGCACGGGCTCACCATGCGGCTATTCTGCATGCGGTGGTTCCACTGGACCGTCGACGAGTTCGAGTGCCTGTCGAACCCCGACAACGGCGAGACGCGGATGCTGCTGGCCGAGCCCGACGGCCGGTACCGGCTCGACCGGCCCTTCGCCCGCTGGCGGACCACCGACTCCGACCTGGCGCGATATCACGGGTGAGATTGCGCACAGGACGATTGACCCGGGTGGCACCGGATGTCAGAGTTCTCCCGCCATGACCGCTGACCCCCATGACCTCCCACGCCGCCGCGCGCTGTCCAGCCTGCGCGGTCTCGCCCTGGGCGACGCCCTCGGCTCCCAGTTCTTCGTGCCGGCGCACTACCCGGCGCTGCAGGGCCGCAGGCTGCCGCCGGGAACCTGGCAGTGGACGGACGACACCGAGATGGCGTGCTCGGTCGTCGCGGTCCTGGACTCGCACGGCGCCGTCGACCAGGACACCCTGGCCGCCTCCTTCGCGGCGCACCACGACTTCGACCGCGGCTACGGCCCCGGCGTGAACCGGATGCTGCGGCTGATCCGGCAGGAAGGCGCCGACTGGCGCACGCTCGCCGCCGAGATGTTCAACGGCCAGGGTTCCTGGGGCAACGGCGCCGCCATGCGCGTGGCGCCCCTGGGCGCCTGGTACGCGGGCGAGCCGGAGAAGGCCGCCGAGCAGGCCGAACTGTCGGCGTACACCACCCACCAGCACCGCGAGGCCGTCGTCGGCGCGATGGCCGTCGCGGCCGCCGCCTCGCTCGCCGCGGACCCGGCCGGCCCCGGCGACCCAGTGGACCTCATCACCCGCGTCGTGGCGCTGCTGCCGCGCAGCGCCGTGCACGCCGGGCTGCGCCGTGCCGTCGACATGCTCGACTACGACGACGTGGCCACCGTCGCGGCCGTGCTCGGCAACGGCCGCCGCACCAGTGCGCACGACACCGTCCCCTTCGCCCTGTGGTCCGCCGCCCGGGGCCTGGGCGACTACGAGGGCGCCTTCTGGACCACCGCCCGCGCGGGCGGCGACGTGGACACCACCTGCGCCATCGTCGGCGGGATCATCGCCGCCGGCGCCGGTGGCGAGCCCCCGCGGGAGTGGCAGGAGCGGTGCGAGCCCCTGCCGGAATGGCTGCCCGCCGGCTGAGCCGCACCCCGGCCCGCCTGAGGGCCTCCCAACCCTCTGCATTGTCACGGCCCTGTCACAGACTGCGCCCTCGGGCCCGTACCGCGCTTGCGCAGCTCGTCGGCGCGCCTAGCCTGTCGGCCACGCCGTCCGGCCGATCTTCGCCGGACGCGCAGTCGAGCACCGGTCCCGCGCGCAGCCCCCGGGCGCCGTGCGACCGGCGGGGAGGGGTTCTCATGTCCGACACGCCGTCCGACGCCGCGCCGACGGCGCAGGCGCCCGCGCAGGCGCCCGCGCAGGCACATCCGCAGGCACCGCTGCAGAAGCAAGGTCCACCCGTCCATCCGGCGCCGCCGTACCCGCGTCCCTGGACGCCCCCGCCACCGCCCCCGCCGCCCGCGTGGGTGATCGCGAGCCGGTCGCGGACCCCACGCGCCGCACGTCCCGCCGTGCTGTGGACGGCGCTGCTCACCGGTGTGCTGGCCGCGGCCCTGGTGCGCGGCGGCCTGGGGATCAACCTGTTGCTGGTCAGCGTGCCCGCCGCGGCCGCGGCCGCGGTCGCCGCCCTCGACCACGGACGGCGGCTGCGGCCCTGGTCGGCCCTGTGGGCGGTGGCAGGCCTGATGCTTCTGCTCATTCCGGCACTGCGGGACGCCTGGTGGCCGTCGCTCCTGGCCGTCGCCGCCGCCGTCTTCCTGGGCTCGCTGGCCCTGCACGGCGGCCGCCGCTGGCCGGGCGTCCTGCTCGGCGGCGCCGGGCTGTGGTTCGCTCCGGCGCCCGCGATCGGCTGGGCGCTGCGCGGGCTGCGCGAGCGGTCCGCCCACGACCGGAGCCGGCTGCTGCCGATGCTGAAGACCGTCGGCGTGACCGTCGTGCTCCTCGTCGTCTTCGGCGCGCTCTTCGCGGGGGCCGACGCGGCGTTCGCCGACCTGCTGGGCGACCTCATGCCCGATGTGACCGTCACCGACCTCCCCCTGCGCGTCCTGCTCCTCCTCGTCGGGACGCTGTTCGCCCTCAGCGCCGCGTGGACCGCCGCGGCGCCGCGCCGCTGGGACCGGATCGAGGTGAAACCGGGACGCGCGCGCCGGCGCGCCGAGTGGGCACTGCCCTTGGTCGTCCTCGCCGCACTGTTCGCGGCCTTCAACGCCGTCCAGTTGGCGGTGCTGTTCGGCGGCTACGAGAAGGTGCTGGCCAAGACCGGCCTGACCTACGCGCAGTACGCCCGGCAGGGCTTTTGGCAACTGCTCGTCGTCACCCTGCTCACCGTGGTGGTCATCGCCCTCGCGCAGCGCTGGGCGCCGCGCGGCACCGACCGCGACCGCGTGCTCGTGCGCTCCGTCCTCGGCACGATCTGCGTGCTGACCCTGGTCGTGGTCGCCTCCGCGCTGCGTCGCATGGACCTGTACGTCGACGCGTACGGGCTGACCCGGCTGCGGATCTCGGTGGCGGGGGTGGAGCTGTGGCTCGGGCTGCTGATCGTCCTGGTCATGGCGGCCGGGGTGTTCGGCGCGCGCTGGCTGCCGCGCGCCGTGGCGGTGAGCGCCGCGGCCTCCGTCCTCGCCTTCGGGCTGGTGTCGCCCGACGCCCTCATCGCCGACCAGCAGGTGAGCCGCTACGAGAGCACCGGCAAGATCGACCTGGAGTACCTGCGGCACCTCTCCGCGGACGCCGTCCCGGAGCTGGACCGGCTGCCGGAGCCGCAGCGCTCCTGCGCCCTGGAGAAGATCGTCGAGCACCTCTACGAGGACGGCACCGAGGCCTGGTTCACCACCAGTCTGGGTGAGGTCCGGGCGCGGTCGCTGCTCGACGGGCGGCCGGCGCAGACCGGCGGCCGGCCGTGCGACGCGGCGGGGCTGCCGGGCTTCTACGACGAGTGGGGCGACCCGGTCTTCCCGTGAGGTGGAACGCCGTGTGCCGCCGCCCCGGCCTCCCCTCGGGCCGGGCGGCGGCGCCGGCGTCAGGCCGAGGGCATGCCCGCGCCGCCGCTGAGCGCCTCCAGGTCGCTCTTGCGGACCCGGATCACGAACAACGCCGTGACCAGGGCGAGCGCGACGAGCCCCACGGCCGCGTAGAACGCGGTCGAGATGCCGTGCGCGAGGACCTCGTGGCCCCACGGCGGCGGCAGTTCGTGCGTCCGCTGGAAGGCGGCCTGCTGCTCCCGGGTGGCGTTCGCCAGGAAGTCCGGGACGAGACCGGTGGCCTTGTCGCGGCTCGCGGTGCCGAACACCGTCACCAGGATGGACAGCCCGAGCGAACCGCCCACCTGCTGCATGGCGTTCAGGAGCCCGGAGGCGGCCCCCGCCTCGTGCTGGGCGACGCCGGAGACGGCCGTCAGCGTCAGCGTGACGAAGTTCAGGCCCATGCCGAAGCCGAAGAGCAGCATGGGGCCGAGCACCCCGCCCACGTAGCTGCTGCCGGGGTCGATCAGGGTCAGCCACGCCATCCCGGAACCGGTCAGCGCCGAGCCGGCCACGAGGAACGGCTTCGGCCCGAGCACCGGCAGGAAGCGGGTGGACAGCCCTGCCCCGGTCACGATCGCCGCGGTGACCGGGAGGAAGGCGAAGCCCGCCGCGATGGGGCTGTAGCCGAGCACGTTCTGCACGAAGATGACGATGAAGAAGAACATCCCGAACATGGCCGCGGCCAGGCTCAGCATCATCAGGTAGGTGCCGGAGCGGTTGCGGTCGGCGAACATCCGCAGCGGGGTGATCGGTTCCCGGGCCCGCCGTTCGATGACCACGAAGGCGCCGAGCAGCACGACGGCGGCCGCGAACGAGGACACGGTCAGGGTGTCCCGCCAGCCCGAGTGGGCGGCGCGGATGAAGCCGTAGACCAGCGAGGCCATGCCGAGCGTCGAGGTGACGGCTCCGGCGACGTCGAACCGCCCGGGGTGCCGCTGCGACTCGCTGATGAAGCGCGGTGCCAGGAAGGCGATCAGCAGGCCGATCGGCACGTTGACGAAGAACACCCAGCGCCAGTCGAGCCAGTCGGTGAGCATGCCGCCGGCCAGCAGGCCCACGGCGCCGCCGCCCGCGGAGACCGCGGCGAACACGCCGAAGGCCCGGTTGCGCTCCGGGCCCTCGGGGAAGTTGGTGGTGATGAGGGCGAGCGAGGTCGGCGAGGCTATCGCGCCGCCGACGCCTTGAAGGGAGCGTGCGGCGAGCAGCTGCCACGGCTCCTGGGCGAAGCCTCCGAGGAGGGAGGCGAGGGAGAACAGCAGGATGCCGAAGACGAACACCCTGCGCCGTCCGAGGATGTCGCCCGCGCGCCCGCCGAGGAGCAGCAGGCCGCCGAAGGTGAGCGTGTAGGCGTTGAGCACCCAGGACAGGTCGGTGGTGGAGAAGGAGAGCGCGTCCTGGATGTGCGGGAGCGCGATGTTCACAATGGTGGCGTCCAGCACGACCATGAGCTGGCAGGCCGCGATCACCGCGAGTGCGATGCCCGGCCTGCCGTCGCGTCGCGCGGCTCCGGGCTTTCGTGGTGAGGTGAGTTGCCCAGTCGTCACGAGGTCCCCCAGTCGGTGACTTAGTGAACGGTCGCGTTCACTGTGTACGACACTAGGGTGATGGTGGTAGTGAACGCAAGCGTTCACTAGAGAGTGAATGAGAAGGTGGCATGACCATGTCGCAGGGAGCGGGGACCCGCCGTCGCGGGCCCGTTCTGGAGCGGGCGATCCTCGGAGCCGCTCTGGAGCAGCTCAGCACGGTGGGCTGGCGAGGGCTGACCATGGAGGGCGTCGCAGCCGGCGCCCAGACCGGCAAGGCGGCCGTCTACCGCCGCTGGCCGTCCAAGCAGGCCCTCGTCGCCGACGCCCTGCAGACGGCCTTCCCGGAGGTCCCCGACGTCCCGGACCTGGGCGGCCTGCGGGAGGACCTGGTCTTCCTCGTGCTGCGGATGCGCGAGGCGATGTACTCGCGCGGCGGGCTCGCCCTGCGCTCGGTGATCGACGAGTGCGACCAGGAAGCCGCCCACTGCTTCGTGCGGCTGATCATGGAAGGGGTCGTCGAACCCACCAAGCACCGCATCCTGGACGTGGTCCGGCGCGGCATCGAGCGCGGGGAGGTGAGGCCCGACGCCACCGGTGACATCGTCGCCGACGTGGTGCCCGCGCTGATGATGTACCGGTCGAAGATCGGCGGCCGGGAGATCACCGAGGAGGACCTGATCGAGGTCGTCGACCAGGTGATGCTGCCCCTGCTGCGCCCCTGACGCGGTCGCCGGGCCGGACGCTCGCGGCCTGCGGCCGTGCTCCCGAGACCTGCTCCCGGCCGGTCCAACGCGGGAGCGTAGGCTAAGCCTTGCCATGGTCCACGAACCCCCCACCCACACCGTCGAGCGCTCGCTGCGCGCGACCCTCGGCGCCAAGGTCATCGCGGGCGTCGACGAGGTCGGACGGGGCGCCTGGGCCGGTCCCGTCACCGTGTGCGCGGCCGTCACCGGGCTGCGACGGCCCCCCGACGGCCTCACCGACTCCAAGCTGCTCACCGTCAAGCGCCGTACCGCGCTCGCCGGTGCGCTCACCGGATGGGTGAACTCCTTCGCGCTCGGCGACGCCTCCCCGGAGGAGATCGACGCACTGGGGATGACCGCCGCGCTGCGGCTCGCCGCCACGCGCGCCCTGGACGCCCTGCCCGTGCGTCCGGACGCGGTGATACTCGACGGCAAGCACGACTACCTCGGGGGTCCCTGGCGGGTGCGCACGGTCATCAAGGGCGACCGCTCGTGCGTGGCCGTGGCGGCCGCGTCCGTGATCGCCAAGGTGCGGCGGGACGCGATGATGGCGGAACTGGGCGTGGACTATGCTCCGTTCGGCTTCGAGGACAATGCCGGGTACCCTTCGCCGGTGCACCGGGCGGCACTGGAGGAGCTGGGGCCCACCCCCCTCCATCGGCTGTCCTGGGCATATCTCGATACGCTGCCGCGTTGGCAGCACTTGAAGAAGGTCCGGGAGACCGTGGAGGCGGGGGAGACGGGTGAGCAACTCGGGTTCGACTTCTGAGCCGAGTTGTGACCTACCCGCCGCTGCGTTGTTCCGGTGCATTTGATAGACATCAGCACATGCCTCTCACCCCCGAGGAGCCTCAGATTCACGAGAGTGTCCCGGGTCCCCGCGTAGCCCCGGCCGCCGGCCGGCCCGCGCCGACCCCCCGTCCCGTACCGGGCCCCGGCCCCCGCCCCGCGCCGCCGCGTGGCGCCCCGGCGGCCAACGCCCGGCCCGGCCGTCCCGGTCCGGCCCGCGGACCCGTCGTACCCCCGCAGCAGCGTTCGCCGCGGGACACCGAGGTTGTGGCCTCCGTCCCGTCCGGCCCGTCGGCGCAGATCCAGCTCATCCCCGCTTCGGTGGACGGCGCCCTCGACGCCGCCGACGAGGCCGTCGACCTGCTGCTGGACAGCGGGCGCGCTCCGGGTGAGGTCCTGGTGCTCACCACCGGCGAGCAGCACCCCTGGGCCGCCCACGAGATGAGCTTCGGCGAGACGTCCTACTGGGCCCAGCACGACGCCGGCGACGACGTGTTCTACGCCGCTCACGACGCCGACCGCGCCAAGGGCCGGCCCGTGGTGGTCGTGGCCGTCAACGGCGGCTCCGACGAGACCGTGGCGCGTGTCCTGCCCTCCGCGATGGCGCGGGCCGGAACCCTGCTGGTCGTCTGCGGCGACCCGCAGCGGATCAACGCGCTGCTCGGCGTCAACGCCTGATCAGCGCGCCGCCGCGCGGCGCAGGGGCGGCGTCCCACTGGGACGCAGGCTCGCTGCGCCGCGGCTAGTGGCCGACCAGGACGTCGCGTTCGGGGAACGACCCGAACGGTCCTCGCCCTGCACCCGCCAGCCGTCTTCGGTCAGCGTGATGTACGAACCGGGGCGCAGCCCGTACAGCGAGCAGGCGTCGCGCAGTCCCCACATCCACGCACCGTCCACCTCGGTCCACCCCGCTCCGCCGTCGCGGCAGACGAGCAGGACCGCGGTGCGCACGGGCCTGCGCCGCCGCAGGTCGTCCGCGGTGATCCGGCGCAGGTGGACGAGGATCGCGTTGCGCCGTTCCCAGCCGTCGGTGACGCCGGGGCGCTGCGCGAAGGACGCGCTGGCCGTCAGCCGTTCGTCCGGGGAGTAGACCGCGACCACGGCGGTTCCCGGGGCCGGGAGGTGGCGTGTGTGGAGGTCCGTGACCACTTCGCGCGGGTTGATCAGCAGGGGGATGCCCGCGGCCGTCCATTCGGCCGGCTCCAGGGTGCGATGGCGTCCGGCACGGCGGGAGGAATTCACGGAAGCGGTTTCCGGAGCGAAGCCGATGGCCACGGTCCTCCCTTCGGGTATGCGTCCGCGACCGGGCGTGCGAGGGCATGCCGGTCGTGGGGCTCCAAGAGCCGATGCGGGGATCCAGACTCAATTGTTCCTGTCGCACACGCAGGCGGCAACGGTCATTTTGTCGACCTGTCTGTTATCTGACCCTCCGCCGCTTAGATCCCGTCTCCGTCTCACATGGTGACTACCGGTCAGCCCTGCAAGGCCAGGACCAGGGGAAACACCGCCGTAACACCGGATCGGCGCAGCAACCGCGCGGCGACGGCCACGGTCCACCCCGTATCGGTGAAGTCGTCGACCAGCAGAACCGGTCCCGCGGCCGCAGCGAGGGCCTCGGAGAGGGCGGGTGGAACGGTGAACGCCCCGTGCAGCGCCCGCAGTCGCTGTGCGCTGTTGCTGCGCGGCACCCGCGAGGGCTCCAGGTCACCGCTGTGCGCCACCTCCCCGAGCAGCGGCATGCGGCCGATCTCGGCGATGCGCGCACCGAGCGACGCGATGAGCTGCGGCCGGGTGTGCGAGGCGACGGTGACGACGCCGACCGGCCGCTGAGGGGCGTCGGGCTCACCGCTCGCCCAGCCGCCCGGGCCCTTCGCCCAGTCCGCGAGCACCTGCACCACGGCCTGCGCCACGTCGTCCGGAACGGGGCCGTCCGTCGCGTTCTCGGCGAACAGCGGGCGGAGCCGGTTGCCCCAGCCGATGTCGGAGAGCCGTCCCAGTGCCCGTCCGGGCGCCGCCTGTTCGCCCGGCGGGATCTTCCCCTTGAGGTCGATGCCGATCGCGGGCAGACCCGTCGGCCACATCCGGCGGGGCTCGACCTCGACCCCCGGGCGCCCGAGGGCGGCCCGTGCCGCCTCCAGGGCCTCGCGGGAGACCTCCGCGGTGAACCGGGGCCCGGCGCAGTTGTCGCAGCGGCCGCAGGGGGCGGCCTCCTCGTCGTCGAGCTGACGGCGCAGGTACTCCATGCGGCACACCGAGGTCGTGGCGTACTCACGCATCGCCTGCTGCTCGGTCTTGCGCTGCCGGTCGACCCACGCGTACCGCTCGGTGTCGTACGTCCAGGGCAGGCCCGTGGCCGTCCAGCCGCCGCGTACCCGGTGCACCGCGCCGTCCACGTCGAGGACCTTGAGCATGGTCTCCAGCCGGTTGCGGCGCAGGTCCACCCGGGTCTCGAGCGCGGGCACCGACATCGGGCCCCCGGAGGCGGCCAGCGTCTCCAGGGTGCGCCGCACCTGTTCCTCACGGGGGAAGGCGAGCGAGGCGAAGTAGCGCCAGATCGCCTCGTCCTCCGGCCCGGGGAGCAGCAGGACCTCCGCGTGGTCCACACCGCGTCCGGCGCGTCCCACCTGCTGGTAGTAGGCGATGGGGGAGGAGGGCGAGCCCAGGTGCACCACGAAGCCCAGGTCCGGCTTGTCGAAGCCCATGCCGAGCGCCGAGGTGGCGATCAGCGCCTTGACCTCGTTGTTCAGCAGCGCGGACTCGGCGGCCCGGCGGTCGGCGTCCTCGGTGCGCCCCGAGTAGGCGGCGACCCGGTGACCGCGCTGCCGGAGGAAGGCGGTGACCTCCTCCGCGGCCGCCACGGTCAGGGTGTAGACGATGCCCGAGCCCGGGAGGTCGCCGATGTGGTCGGCGAGCCAGGCGAGCCGGTGGGCGGCGTCGGGCATGCGCAGCACCCCGAGCGAGAGGCTCTCGCGGTCCAGCGGCCCGCGCAGCACGAGGGCACCCTCGTGGTCGCCGGTCCCCAACTGCTCGGCGACGTCGGCCGTCACGCGTGCGTTGGCGGTGGCCGTCGTGGCCAGCACCGGAACGCCCGGAGTGAGATCGGCGAGCATCGTCCGCAGCCGGCGGTAGTCGGGCCGGAAGTCATGGCCCCAGTCGGAGATGCAGTGGGCCTCGTCGACCACGAGCAGGCCGGTGGTGGAGGCCAGCTTGGGCAGCACCTGGTCCCGGAAATCGGGGTTGTTGAGCCGCTCCGGGCTCACCAGCAGGACGTCGATCTCCCCCGAGGCGACCTCGGCCTGCACCGTGTCCCATTCCTCGGGGTTGGCCGAGTTGATCGTGCGGGCGCGGATCCCGGCCCGGTCGGCGGCCTCGATCTGGTTCCGCATCAGCGCCAGCAGCGGGGAGACGATCACCGTGGGACCGCTGCCCCGCTCGCGGAGCAGCGCGGTGGCCACGAAGTACACGGCCGACTTGCCCCAGCCCGTGCGCTGGACCACCAAGGCGCGGCGGCCGTGCGCGACCAGCGCCTCGACGGCACGCCACTGGTCCTCGCGCAGGCGGGCGGTGCCCGTCGGGTCCCCGACGAGCCGGCTGAGGATCGTGTCGGCGGCGGTGCGCAGTGCGGTGGTCATGCCCCCATGCAACCCGATGGCACCGACACCGCGCCAACCGTGGGGAGGCGGCCTGTGGACAACCCGCCCCAGATAATTGTGATGATATGCGCGAGTTATCCACAGGTTTTGGAGGGGTCTGGCGGAGATCCACGGCGTACGGGACCTTCGGATCATGACTCAGCACACCGAATCCCCCCGTCCCTCGGACGACCCGAAGGTCACGCTGCGCAGCCCGGCCGAACTCGCCGCCGCGCTCCCCTACCTGTGCGGTTTCCACCCCGACGACAGCATTCTGATGATCGCCCTGCACGGCGAGCACGGCCGTTTCGGCGGCCGGGCCCGGCTCGGCATCCCACGGGACGCCGCCGAGTGGCACGGCGCCGCCCAGCAGTTGGCCGAGTGCCTCGTGAACGGCAGCGAGCAGCGCGGCGCGCGGCCGGACGCGATCGTGCTCTTCCTCGTCCAGGAGCCCGCTCCCGGCGAGGACCCCCACCAGGTCATGGAACGGCTGCGTCCGCTGGCGCAGCGGCTGAGGATCGCCTGCGGCACGCTCGACATCCCCGTCGTCGAGGCGCTGTGCGTCTCCGCCGGCCGCTGGTGGTCGTACTGCTGCCCGGACACGGAGCGGTTCCCGCGTGAGGGCATCGGGATCACGCGGTCCGGCGATTCCGTGATGGCCGCGGCGGCCGCCTACGCGGGCCTGCGGATCAACGGCTCCCTCAAGGAGATGGAGGAGCGCCTCACCCCGCCGCCGCCCGGCGCACCGGCCTCCGCGGCCCGCGGGGACGCCCTGGACGCGGCGGCCGCCGCACTCGTCCCCCGCATGCTGGAGCGCGACGACTCCGAAGAGGTGCGGCGTACCACCCTGCGGCTGCTGCGGGAGGCGCTCGAGCGCTTCCGGGCCGCCACCCCGGTGGGGGACGGACCGGAGGCCGACCGCGGCGACGACGCTCTGCTGGACGACGACGAGGCCGCCACGATGATCCTCGGCCTGCAGGACCGCACCACCCGCGACGAGGCCGCCGAGTGGATGGACCCGCCGCACACCGACCCCGCGGTGCGCCTGTGGCGGGCGCTCGCCCGGCGCTGCGTCGAGCCGTACCACGAGCACGCCGCCGCGCCCCTGACCCTCGCCGGCTGGGTGGCCTGGTCCGCCGGGGACGAGGCGGCGGCGCGCGTGGCCTTCGGCCGCGCCCTGCACCTCGCCCCCGACTACACCTTCGCCCGGCTGCTCCACGCCGCGGTCAACAACGGCCTCTCTCCGGAGCCGCTCCGCCGTTACCTGCGGCGGCAGAGCATCGGACGGGCCCGCCGGGCAGCGCTCCTCACAGCTCGCCGTGGGCCAGCCGGATCAGCCGGTCGAGGACCCGGCCGCCGCTCACCCGGAGCGCGTCGTGCTCGTACTCGTCGGTGACCCAGGTGCGCAGGCCGCGGACCGAGCGTGCGGTGGCGAGCGAGTCGGCCGTGTCCACGTACATGTCGTCGTGGTAGACGGCCGCCGCCACCGGCACCTCGTTCCGCGCGAGCTGATCCGGGTCGTACAGGTCGGGCCACTCCTCGTGCTGCGCCAGGTGGTGCGCCGTCTCGCGCAGCGGCGCCAGTGCCGGGTCCGTGGCGAACATCCAGGGGTAGATCATCTCGCCGGTCAGCAGCACCGGCGCGTCGTCCGCCAGCGGCTTGTCGACGTCGAACTGGGGGAACTCGGCGCGGACCGACTCGGCGGCCCAGCCGGTGGCCCGCGGCGAGACCGAACGCTGGCCGTAGATCGACTCGTGCAGCACCGCGTAGAGCGGATTGCCCGCGAACGACAGATGGCCCTGGACCTCGGCGAGGAAGGAGTCGGAGAGCTGGAGGCCGGACCCTCCGGTCACGAAGGCGTCCTCGAGCAGGTAGTGCAGCGTGTGCGAGCCGGTGCCCGTGCCGAGCAGCATCCCGGTGGCCTGGAAGGCCTCCGCGGTCAGCAGTCCGCCGCCCGGGAGCCTGACCTCGCGCTCGCGCAGGTGCCGCACGATCGCGCGGACCGCCTCGACGTCCTCCGGGTAACGCGCGTAGTGCGCCGCGGCCTTCCGCTCCACACGGGGGTAGGCCGCCCGGTAGACGTCCTCGGCCGTGCTGCGCAGGCCGGCCAGCCCGCCGGTCACGAAGGCCTCGCGGACGCCCTCGGGGGCGAAGGACAGGTAGGTGAGCGTGCAGAAGCCGCCGTAACTCTGGCCGAGCAGGCTCCACTGGCCGTCCTCGCCGAGCAGCTCACGGCGGATCAGCTCGCAGTCGCGGACGATCGAGTCGGCCCGGAAGTGCTCCAGATAACGGGCCTGTGCCGAGGCGTCCCCGCGCAGCGGCAGGGTCTGCCGGTTCGCCGGGGTGGAACGGCCGGTGCCCCGCTGGTCGAGCAGCAGCACCCGGTAGTCGTCCAGCGCCCGGGTGAGCCAGCCGTCGCGGCCCAGCGGCCGCGGCGACCGGCCGCCCGGCCCGCCCTGCAGGAACAGCAGCCAGGGCAGCGGATCTCGTTCCTTCCCGGCGGCCACGACCTCCCGTGCGTACACCTCGATCCGTTCACCGCCGGGGTCCGCGTGGTCGAGCGGCACCTGGAAGGTGTGGTCGGTGATGACGGTTCCCGGCTGACGGTAGACGGCCATGGCTCTCTTTCCGGTGATACGGACGGCTTCCCGATCAGGAACGGTAGACGGCGCGTGACCCGAGTGCCCACACGGCCGTTCTCGTGGGTAGTGGCGGCAGCGCCCGAGCGACCGATTCGACGAGGAGGTGGCATGAGCCCGCAGCCGGTCAACCGGCCGCCCCGGCAGGACCGGGGGCCGCAGCCGGTGCACGACGCCGTGATGTGCGTCGCGGCCCCGGCCCTCGCGGTCTCGCCGGAGCACGGACAACTGGACGGAAGCGGCCTCGCCGGCTTCTACCAGGGCGGCCGCCGGGTCCTGGCCCGCTGTGAGCTGCGCATCGCAGGGGCGCCACCGGTCCCCGTACAGGGCGGGCTCGTCACGGCGGGTCGGGCGCGGTTCACCTCCGTCGCCCGCGTTCCCGGCGACACCGCACCCGACCCGGCCCTCACCGTCGAGAGGCTCCGCACGGCCGGGGGCACCGAGCGCATCACGGTCCACAACACCGGTTCCCGTGCCCTGCGCATCCCGTTCGAGGTGGCCCTGGCGACCGACCTCGCCGAGCTGGCGGCGATCGCGGCCGGATCCTCCGGACCCGAGCTGCAGCCCAGCGTCTGCGACGCAGGGCTGCTGTGGTCGGCGGAGGGCCTGCGGGCCCGGGTGACCGCCGTGCCGGCACCCGAGAGCGCCATGGCCTCCGCCGGGCTGCTGTGCTGGGAACTGGCGCTGCCCGCCGGGGCGTCCCGCACCATCGAGCTGCGCGTGACGCTGGAGCCCGCGGCGGCCGGCGTGAACGGCGGATCCGCCCCGGCGGTCCCCGTGCCCTGGTCGGCCCCGGAGATCCGCGGCGCCGGCGGCAGGGCGGAGACACTGCTGCGCGCCGCCCTCGACGACCTGCGGGCGCTGCTGCTGCGCGACCCGGAGCACCCGCTGGACGTCCATGTGGCGGCGGGCGCCCCGTGGCGGCTCGGTCCCGCCCCGGCCGACGCCCTGTGGGCGGCCCGCATGCTGCTGCCGCTCGGCACCCGCCTGGCGGCCGGCACCCTGCGGGCGTTCGCCCGCCGTCAGGACCCGGAGACCGGCGGCCTGCCGGGGCCGTTGCGCCATGCCGGTCCGCATCTGCCGCCCACCTGTTCCGGAGTGGAGGCGGGGCTGCTCTTTGTCACGCTGCTCGCGGAGGCACGACGGTGGGGACTTCCGGAGCGGGACACCGAACAGCTGCTGCCGGCCGCCGAGCGCAGTCTGTGGTGGCTGCGGTCCGTCGCGGGTGAGGGCGGATACGTCCCCGACCCCGCGCCGGGCGGCCCGCTGCGCTGCGACGTGCAGGCGCACGCCCACCGGGCTATGCTGCACGGCGCCGATCTGCTCCAGGCCCACGGACGCCCGGGCGCCGAGGAATGGCGGGAGCGGGCCGAGGCGCTGCGCCGGAGGTTCCGGGAGGACTTCTGGCTTGACGACCTGGCCGGCGGGAGCCCGGCCGCCGCGCTCACCCCTGACGGCAGACCCGTGCCCCACCTGGGTTCGGCAGCCGCCCATCTGCTCGACACCGGTCTGCTGGGAGGCTGCGAGCTCGCCCCCGGTCTGCTGGACAAGGTGCAGACGGAGCAGCTCGCCCGCCTCCTGGCGGCCCCGGAGCTCGACTCGGGATGGGGGCTGCGCACACTGTCCGCCAAGGCCCCCGGCTACAACCCCTTCGGCCACCGCGGCGGAGCGGTACGCGTCCACGAGACGGCCGTCGCGGTCGCCGGGCTGGCGGCCGCCGGCCACGAGCGAGAGGCCTCGGCGCTCCTCCTGGGCGTGCTGGACGCAGCCGGTGCCTTCGGCCACCGGCTGCCCGAGATGTACGCGGGGGAGCAGCGAGACGACTCCCGCCGTCCCGCCCCGCACCCGACGGCCTCGCGGCCCGCCGCGGTGGCCGCGGCCGGGGCCGTCCACATGCTGATGGC
This sequence comes from Streptomyces sp. NPDC001902, assembly GCF_042891295.1. Lineage (NCBI taxonomy): Bacteria > Bacillati > Actinomycetota > Actinomycetes > Kitasatosporales > Streptomycetaceae > Streptomyces > Streptomyces sp. NPDC001902. The sequence goes on from NZ_JBIATA010000003.1 coordinate 39,656, forward strand.
CCTCGCCGGGATCCGCCCCGACGCCCCCGAACGCATGGTGGCCGTACGCCCTCTGGTCACCTCCCCACTCGGCGACCTCGGCCTCGCCGGATTGCGGGTGGCCGAGGAGCCCTTCGCGCTGCGGATCGGCGCGTCCGGTACGGCCGTGATCGAGGAGGCGGCTCCGGGACTTCAGCTCGGTGCCTGAACCCGTCGGCGGCACCGGACGCCGGACCGGCGCCGTGACGTCGAACAACAGGCCGAAAGCAGCTCGCGTCATCCCGCCAACCTGCTGTTTATCGTCAGGCAGACGACTATGATCGCGGGCATGGCGCCCTACGACCCGTCAGCTTTCCCGCCCTTCGCCGTCACTGTCGATCTCGTCGTGCTCACAGTGCGCAGCCACGCCCTGTGCGCCCTCGCGGTCCGCCGCGGTGAACCGCCCTACCAGGGCCGGTGGGCGCTGCCCGGCGGCTTCGTACGCAGCGACGAGGACCTGTCCGGGGCGGCCGCCCGCGAACTGGAGGAGGAGACCGGACTGCGCGCGGGCAGCGGGGTCCACCTCGAGCAGCTGGCCACCTACGGCGATCCCAAGCGCGACCCGCGCATGCGCGTGGTGAGCGTCGCCCACCTCGTGCTCGCCCCGGACCTGCCCGCGCCACGCGCCGGCGGCGACGCCCGCAGCGCCCGGTGGGCCCCGGTCGAGGAACTGCTGCGCAACGGCGAGGAGGGTGCCCTCGCCTTCGACCACACGCGCATCCTGGCCGACGGCGTGGAGCGCGCCCGCTCCAAGCTCGAGTACTCGGCTCTGGCCACCGCCTTCTGCCCGCCCGAGTTCACCGTCGGCGAGCTGCGCCGGGTCTACGAGGCGGTGTGGGGCGTCGCCCTCGACCCGCGCAACTTCCACCGCAAGGTGACGGGGACGGTCGGCTTCCTGGTCCCCAGCGGCGGCACCACGACCCGTCAGGGCGGCCGCCCCGCGCAGTTGTTCCGCGCGGGTGGTGCAACCATCCTCAATCCGCCTATGTTGCGACCAGAGGTGTAAATTCCGGGCCATTTGCGCGTTATGGTGCAATGGTGATCCAGGCCATCGGATTGACCAGCGCGTCCCGGGGCGAAGAGCCCCCCGCCGTCGACGACCTCAGCTTCGACGCCCGTCCCGGCGAGATCACCGTCCTGCTCGGCGACGGCGGCGCCGGCAAGTCCACCGTCCTGCGGCTGATGCTCGAACTCGAACCGGGCCGCGGGATCACGCTGTTCGGCGGGCGCCCCTTGCACCGCCACACCCATCCGGCCAACGCGGTGGGCGTGCTGCTCGGCGAGGTCCCCGGCCACCCCTCCCGGACCGCGCGCGGCCACCTGCGCATGCTCGCAGCCGCGGCCGGGGCCCCCGCTGAACGCGCCGACCAGGTCCTGGAGATCGTGGGCCTGCGCGAAACGGCCGGACGCCGCCTGTCGACCTTCTCCCTCGGGATGGACCGCCGCCTGGGCGTGGCCGCGGCGCTCCTCGGAGACCCTCCCGCGCTGCTCCTGGACGATCCCGCCCAAGGGCTCTCCCCGCACGACACCGCGTGGTTGTACGGCCTGCTCAAGGCGTACGCGGCGCGCGGCGGCGCCGTCGTGGTCACCTGCGCCGACCCCAAGGCGGCGGGCCGGCTCGGCGACCGCGTCGTCACCCTCGACAAGGGCCGGCTCGTCGCCGACCAGTCCGCCCACGAGTTCGGCCGCCGCCGGCTGCGCCCGTACGTAGCCGTTCACTCGCCCCAGGCCGAACGCCTGGGCCTGCTGCTGACCGACGACGGGACCGAGATCACCCACGAGAGCGGCAGCCGCATCCGCGTGCACGGCGCGACCACCGCCCAGGTCGGCGAAACCGCCTTCCGCAACGGCATCCTGCTGCACCGCCTCGCGGACGAGGTGGCCGACACCGGTGTTCCGGAGGGTCCGCACGACGACCGCGACCGGCCTGCCGTGCCCCTGGCGGCCGCGCGCGCCGCGGTGCCGCCCGCCGGTCCCGCCCGGCCGGTCCGCTACGAACTGCGCCGCCTGACCGGCGTCCGCGGCCCCTGGCTCGTCGCGCTGGTCTCCGTCCTCGCCTCGGGACTGGCCACCCTGGCGCTGCTGCGCACCGGGCACGACGCCTTCTCCCTGCGCCTGCTGACCGGCTGGTCGCACTCCCTGCCCCTGCCGCCCGCGGCATTGGGCGGCGGGCTCCTCGGCGCGCTCGCCTACGGCCAGGAGTTCCGCTATCCCGCGCTGGTGCCCGCGCACGCGCCCGTGCCCCGTCAACTCCGTCTGCTGCTCGCCAAACTCGTCGTCAACGGGTCGGCGGCGGCGCTGATCGCGCTCCTGGGGGCGGGGCTCGGCCTGGTCGTGATGCGCCTGGAGTTCGGGGCGGGCGGACTGCCCGCGCCGTTCGTGCTGGCCTCCACCACTGCGGCCTCGGTCGCCCTCGTGCTCGTCTGCTGTTGGGCCGGGGTGCTGGCGGCCGGGGTGTTCCGCACCACCGCGCTCGGGCTGGCCGGTGTCCTCGCGGTTCCGCTGCTGGTGGCGCCGGTGGTGAAGCGGGCGGCGTCCGCCCCGGCGATCGACGTGGTCCGCATGGCGACCCAACCGGTGCGCTATTCCTTCGTTTTGTCGCTCTTCGCTCTCTTGTGTGCCTATGCGGCAATGGTCTTGCGTCGGAGAAACCCCATTTCCTTCCGATAAAGCGTCAATTATCAGGTGATGAGTGCTCACCCTTTCGTGTGCTTTTCAGGAAAGCCCTCAAGGCCTCCCGTGCCATCGCCGACAAATGATGCGTGAGTACCCTTGCGCACACCATGATGACCGCGGCCCGCCCCGCCGACCCGAGTCTCGGCGGCGGGGACATCGACCGCTATCCGTACGCCGACGCCCCCGTCGGCCTCGACCGCCCCGGCCCCGCACCCTCCTGGGACGGCGGTGACACCGACATGGGCCGGGTCGGCCGCCGCGCCGCCGGGAGCCGTGGCCGCGGGCTGCACGGCCAACTCGTCCAGCAACTCGGCCAGATGATCGTCTCCGGCGATCTCGGGGCCGACCGCCCGCTCGTCCCCGAGGAGATCGGCCAGCGCTTCGAGGTCTCCCGTACCGTCGTCCGCGAGTCGCTGCGGGTGCTGGAGGCCAAGGGCCTCGTCAGCGCCCGGCCCAACGTCGGCACCCGGGTCCGCCCGGTCAGCGACTGGAACCTGCTCGACCCCGACATCATCGAATGGCGGGCCTTCGGCCCGCAGCGCGACGACCAGCGTCGGGAGCTGTTCGAACTGCGCTGGACGATCGAGCCCCTCGCCGCGCGCCTCGCGGCGGGTCACGGCCGGGAGGACGTCCAGCAGCGCCTCGTCGACATGACCGACATCATGTCCCACGCCGTGGGACAGGGTGACGGCCTCACCTTCTCCCGGGCGGACGCCGAGTTCCACGCCCTGCTGCTGCAGGTCGCGGGCAACCGGATGCTGGAGCACCTCTCCGGCATCGTCTCCTCCGCCCTGCAGGTCTCCGGCGGCCCCGTCACCGGCTGCGAGCGCCCCGGTGAACACTCGGTGGCCCTGCACACGCGGGTCGTCGAGGCGCTGGCCGCCTCCGACGGTGCCGAGGCGGAGACCGCCATGCGCCAGCTGCTCGCCGCCCACCCCGACCCGGGTGCCGGTGGCTCGACGGACCACGTCGTCCCCGCCCCCCGGGAGCACTGACCGCTCCCGCGCAGCACGAGACGGCACCGACTTCCGCCGCCGGCCCACGCCCTCCGGGCCCGGCGGCGGAGCCGTCCGCCATGTTTGACGCCCGCATCCGACCGGGCATGGTCGTGGCGTGCAGGGGAGTGTCCCGCTATCGACGGGTTGGTGCCGATCCGGGGTGTGACCCGGCCCACGTACGGCCGGGCGTAACGCTCTCGGCGGCAGCGCGATGAGCTTAGAGGTGGCGGCCGTGCGAGGAATATCCGCGACGAACATGACGCTGAGTTGCTGAGCGGTTCCCACCGTAGTCGTTTTCCATCGTTCCGAGAGGTTGTTCGTGTCGGCCAGCACATCCCGTACGCTCCCGCCGGAGATCGCCGAGTCCGAGTCTCTGATGGCGCTCATCGAGCGGGGTAAGGCTCAGGGTCAGATCGCCGGCGACGACGTGCGCCGAGCCTTCGAAGCGGACCAGATCCCGGCAACCCAGTGGAAGAACGTTCTGCGCAGCCTCAACCAGGTCCTCGACGAGGAGGGTGTGACGCTGATGGTGAGTGCCGCCGAGGCGCCCAAGCGCACCCGTAAGAGCGTCGCAGCCAAGAGCCCGGCGAAGCGTACTGCCACCAAGACCGTCGCCACCAAGGCCGCCCCGGTCAAGAAGACCGTCGCTGCCAAGACCACCGCGGCCCCCGCCCCCACCATGGCGGCGGAGCCCGTGGCGGAGCCGGAGGACGATGCCGTGGCATCCGCGAAGAAGGCCGTCGCCAAGAAGACTGCGGCGAAGAAGACCACCGCGACCGCCAAGAAGACCGCGGCGAAGAAGACCACCGCGACCAAGACCAAGAAGGACGACGAGCTCGTCGAGGGCGAGGAGCTCATCGAGGACGCCGCCCCCGGCAAGGACGAGGACGTCCCGGCCGAGGCCGAGGCGGAGAGCTTCGTGCTGTCCGACGAGGACGAGGACGACGCGCCCGCGCAGCAGGTCGCCGCGGCCGGCGCCACCGCCGACCCGGTGAAGGACTACCTCAAGCAGATCGGCAAGGTCCCGCTGCTCAACGCCGAGCAGGAGGTGGAGCTCGCCAAGCGCATCGAGGCCGGTCTGTTCGCCGAGGACAAGCTGGCCCAGGCCGACAAGCTCGCCCCCAAGCTCAAGCGCGAGCTGGAGATCATCGCCGAGGACGGCCGCTGGGCCAAGAACCACCTCCTGGAGGCCAACCTCCGCCTGGTGGTCTCGCTGGCCAAGCGTTACACCGGCCGCGGCATGCTCTTCCTGGACCTGATCCAGGAGGGCAACCTCGGTCTGATCCGTGCGGTCGAGAAGTTCGACTACACCAAGGGCTTCAAGTTCTCGACGTACGCGACCTGGTGGATCCGCCAGGCGATCACCCGCGCGATGGCCGACCAGGCCCGCACCATCCGCATCCCGGTGCACATGGTCGAGGTCATCAACAAGCTGGCCCGCGTCCAGCGCCAGATGCTCCAGGACCTGGGCCGCGAGCCCACCCCGGAGGAGCTGGCCAAGGAACTCGACATGACCCCGGAGAAGGTCATCGAGGTCCAGAAGTACGGCCGCGAGCCCATCTCGCTGCACACCCCGCTCGGCGAGGACGGCGACAGCGAGTTCGGTGACCTCATCGAGGACTCCGAGGCCGTCGTGCCGGCCGACGCGGTCAGCTTCACGCTGCTGCAGGAGCAGCTGCACTCGGTGCTCGACACGCTCAGTGAGCGCGAGGCGGGCGTGGTCTCCATGCGCTTCGGCCTCACCGACGGCCAGCCGAAGACGCTGGACGAGATCGGCAAGGTGTACGGGGTCACCCGTGAGCGCATCCGCCAGATCGAGTCCAAGACCATGTCCAAGCTGCGTCATCCCTCGCGTTCCCAGGTGCTCCGCGACTACCTGGACTGATCCGGCAGGACGCCCGGACGGGCCCGCGACCGCCACGGCGGCCGCGGGCCCGTCGGCTTTTCCGGACAGCTCTCCGGATGCGACTCCCGTTCCGTCACGTCACTGTGGGTGTCCTGGGCATTCCGGAGGGTGAGGAGAATGCATGCGTTCCTCGGTCAGCACGCTGATCGGCGGGCTCATAGCCGGGTCCGCGCTCGCGCTGTCGCTACCGGCTTCCGCCACCGCCGCGGCGGTGGAGTACGCCCCCGGCGCCCCGGGCGCCGACAACGGTGTCATAGGCGGCACGCCGGTCACCACGGAGCAGCACCCGTGGGCGGTGGTCCTGTCGAGCCGGTCCCGCTACGGGACGGGTCGCTCGGGGCAGTTCTGCGGCGGAGCGCTCGTCGGGCCGAACACCGTGGTCAGCGCGGCGCACTGCTTCAGTCCGACCGCACTGGGCGGGGACTGGGACCAGGTGCCCGACCTGCGCATCATCGCGGGGCGGACGGACCTCGCCGGTTCCGACGGCCGGGAGGTGGCGGTCCGCAACGTCTGGGTCAACCCCGCGTACGACCCCACGACCAACAGCGGCGACGTGGCGGTCGTCACGACCGCGGAGCCGTTCCCCGCGGGAAGCGCGATACGCATGGCGGCACCGGGGGACGTGAACTCCTACGAGGCGGGCACGCAGGCACAGGTCTTCGGCTGGGGGGACACGGCGGGCCTGGGGACCTACTCGAACGTCCTGATGGCGGCGAACGTCTCGGTGCTCGCCGACTCGGTCTGTGAGCAGGCGTATCCGGGCAGTACGGAAGGCAAGTACCAGAGGAGCGACATGGTCTGCGCCGGCGACCTGGCCGGCGGGCACGACTCGTGCCAGGGGGACAGCGGCGGCCCGCTGGTGGCGGAGGGGCGGCTGATAGGGCTGGTGTCCTGGGGCGCGGGATGCGCCCAGGCGGGGCATCCCGGTGTGTACACCCGGGTCTCGGCGGTGGCGGGACTGGTCGGCCAGCACTCTTCGTGACGTGCGGCGGACAAGCCGACGGGCGGCCTCCCGGAAGGGGGGGCCGCCCGTCGTGAGAGCTCGTCGCAGTGCTACGCGTCAGCGTTCGTCTTCGGCCGCGACGGCCGGGGTGGCGGTGAGCCGACCGGTCTCGTCCTGTATCTCCGTAGCGATCTTCTTCAATTCGGGCTCGAACTTACGCCCGTGGTGCGCGCAGAAGAGCAGCTCGCCGCCACTGATGAGTACGACGCGCAGGTAGGCCTGGGCGCCGCAACGGTCGCAGCGGTCCGCCGCCGTCAGCGGGCTCGCGGGGGTCAGAACTGTAGTCACGTCGCCTCTTCTCTAGCTCGACGAGCTGTCGTACCAGGGTCAACATCCAACCAGGCCCAAAGTGTTCCCGCTCAGGTCTTTTCCTTGGAAACGGTCGTTGTAGCGGCCGGATGCTACCGATTGGCGGCGAAAGATCCTCTGGCGTCTTATCTGTCGGCTTCGGGTCGTTCTGGCAGAACTGGTCAGATTGTTCGGTTGTGTCCCCCCGGCCCGGAAGCCGGTTGTTGAGGAGGACGTGCCCCGAGCCTAAATGGTTCATGCCTCCAGGGGAACGTGACATGTGTATCACTCGAACGAGGGATCGAACATGCCTTCGAAAAGGGGCTAGCATGATGCCCGTACCGGGTCGCGGCGAAACGGCCGTGCGTGACCTCGGTACCCTCTCACCGATACGGCTGAAGAACTTCATGAGGAGACGTTCGCGTGACCGCCGAAACATCCGTGCCGTCCACCGCGTTGCTGACCGGTGCAGATCGTGACGGCTCCAACTACACCGCGCGACACCTGCTCGTGCTCGAGGGCCTCGAAGCGGTCCGCAAGCGCCCCGGCATGTACATCGGTTCCACCGACAGCCGCGGCCTCATGCACTGCCTGTGGGAGATCATCGACAACTCGGTGGACGAGGCCCTGGGCGGCCACTGCGACCACATCGAGGTCGTCCTCCACGGCGACGCCTCCGTCGAGGTACGGGACAACGGCCGCGGCATCCCCGTCGACGTCGAGCCCAAGACCGGTCTGTCCGGCGTCGAGGTCGTCATGACCAAGCTGCACGCCGGCGGCAAGTTCGGCGGCGGCTCCTACGCGGCCTCCGGCGGTCTGCACGGTGTCGGCGCCTCCGTCGTCAACGCGCTCTCCGCCCGGCTGGACGTCGAGGTCGACCGCGGCGGCCACACGCACGCGATCAGCTTCCGCCGCGGCGTCCCCGGCAGCTTCGCCAAGGTCGGCCCCGAGGCAGCCTTCGAGCCGGGCAACGGGCTGGACAAGGTCAAGAAGGTGCCGCGGGCCCGCACCGGCACCCGCGTCCGCTACTGGGCGGACCGTCAGATCTTCCTCAAGGACGCCAAGCTCTCCCTGGACACGCTCCACCAGCGCGCCCGTCAGACCGCGTTCCTGGTCCCCGGGCTCACGATCGTCGTCCGCGACGAGCGCCCCGACAACGGCTCGGAGGACGGGAAGCCGGTCGAGGACACCTTCCACTTCGACGGCGGCATCAGCGAGTTCGCCGAGTACCTCACCCCGGACAAGCCGATCTGCGACGTGCTGCGGCTGACCGGCAGCGGCACCTTCAAGGAGACCGTCCCGGTCCTCGACGAGCTCGGCCACATGACCCCGACCGAGGTCACCCGCGAGCTCGGCGTCGACGTCGCCCTGCGCTGGGGCACCGGCTACGACAGCACGCTGCGCTCCTTCGTGAACATCATCGCCACGCCCAAGGGCGGCACCCATGTGCGCGGCTTCGAGGGCGCCGTCACCAGGACGTTCAACGAGGTCCTGCGCGCCACCAAGCTGCTGCGCGTCGCCGAGGACGACATCGTCAAGGACGACGCCCTGGAGGGCATGACGGCGGTCGTCACGGTCCGGCTCGCCGAGCCGCAGTTCGAGGGCCAGACCAAGGAGGTGCTGGGCACCTCGGCGGCCAACCGCATCGTGGCCAACGTCGTGTCCCGCGAGCTCAAGGCGTTCCTCACCTCCACCAAGCGGGACGACAAGCAGCAGGCCCGCGCCGTCCTGGAGAAGGCCGTCGCCGCGGCCCGCACCCGGATCGCCGCCCGGCAGCACAAGGACGCGCAGCGCCGGAAGACCGCGCTGGAGTCCTCGTCGCTGCCGGCCAAGCTGGCCGACTGCCGCAGCGACGACGTGGACCGCAGCGAACTCTTCATCGTCGAGGGTGACTCGGCCCTGGGCACGGCCAAGCTCGCGCGCAACTCCGAGTTCCAGGCGCTGCTCCCGATCCGGGGCAAGATCCTCAACGTCCAGAAGTCCTCGGTCACGGACATGCTGAAGAACGCCGAGTGCGGCGCCATCATCCAGGTCATAGGAGCAGGCTCGGGCCGCACCTTCGACATCGACCAGGCCCGCTACGGCAAGATCATCATGATGACGGACGCCGACGTCGACGGCAGTCACATCCGCTGTCTGCTGCTGACGCTCTTCCAGCGCTACATGCGGCCGATGGTCGAGGCCGGCCGGGTCTTCGCCGCCGTGCCGCCCCTGCACCGGGTCGAGCTGACCAACCCCCGCAAGGGGCAGGACAAGTACGTCTACACGTACTCCGACCGGGAGCTGCGCGAGACGCTGCTGGAGTTCGAGCGCAAGGGCATCCGCTACAAGGACTCCATCCAGCGCTACAAGGGTCTCGGCGAGATGGACGCCGACCAGCTGGCCGAGACCACGATGGACCCGCGCCACCGCACCCTGCGCCGGATCAACATCAGCGACCTGGAGGGCGCGGAGCTCGCCTTCGACCTGCTGATGGGCAACGAGGTCGCGCCGCGCCGCGAGTTCATCGCCAACTCCGCCGCCACGCTCGACCGTTCGCGGATCGACGCCTGACGGACCGGTTCCCCGTGCCGGCGCCCTCCACGGTCACCCACCCGTGGAGGGCGCCGGAGCCTGCCCACCCCCAGGAGTGGGGGACCATCACCCGATGAGGTGAAGGTTTCTGCTTGGAGGCTCCCGGATCTTCCCGCAATGTCCATGCTTGGGCGCACGGCCGATCGGCCCGTGAGGCGAGGAGAGTTCGTGAAAGAGCACGACCGGGCGGAAACCGGAGGGCTGTGGGTGGACGACCCCTGGTACGACGTCCTGGCCGCGGGGGAGTGGGAGGGCCCCGAGCCACCGCCGGTCTCCCTCCCGACGCAGGCCCGCCCGGCCGACGCGCACGCCCGGGTGTACCGCGAGGTGCAGGCCAGCGGCCCCTTCCAGGAGGTGCGTTCCCGGTATCGGCGGTTCGTCTTCCCGGCGGCCGCCGCCTTCCTCGCCTGGTACCTGCTCTACCTCGTCCTGGCGACGACCGCGCCGCGGCTGATGGCCCGGCCGCTGATCGGCGAGTTCAACGTGGCCATGGTCCTGGGCCTCGCCCAGTTCGCCACGACCTTCCTCCTGACCTGGGCCTACGCCCGGCACGCCCGGCTGCGCCGGGACCGGGCCGCCCTCGACCTGCGCTGGGACACCCAGGAGCGGATGCGGTGACCGGCAACCACCAGGGCCTGGCGCTGGTCCTCTTCACCGTCTTCGTCTCCGTCACCCTGGCGATCACCGCCTGGGCCGGCCGACGGCGCAGCTCGTCCGTGGAGTTCTTCGCCGGAGGCCGTCTCTTCTCCCCGCTGGAGAACGGATTCGCCATCGCCGGCGACTACATGTCCGCCGCCTCCTTCCTCGGCATCTCGGGGCTCATCGCGCTCTTCGGCTACGACGGCATGCTCTACTCCGTCGGCTTCCTCGTCGCCTGGCTGTTCGTGCTGCTGCTCGTCGCCGAACTGGTCCGCAACTGCGGCCGCTACACCCTCGCCGACGTCCTCACCGCCCGTATGCGCCAGCGCCCGGTCCGGATCGCCGCGGGCACCTCCGCGGTCACCGTCTCCGTGCTCTACCTGGTCGCGCAGATGGTCGGCGCCGGGAGCCTGGTCTCCCTCCTGCTCGGCGGTCAGGGATCGGCCGCCCGCACCTGGACCGTCATCGGCGTCGGCGCGCTGATGGTCTTCTACGTCGCCTTCGGCGGCATGCGCGCCACGACCTGGATCCAGATCGTCAAGACCGTGCTCCTCATGGGCGGCACGATCACCCTCACCGTCCTGGTCCTCGTGCGCTTCCACGGCGACCTCGGAGCGCTGCTGCGCTCGGCCGCCGACGGCAGCGGCCAGGGCCGGGAGTTCCTGGCCCCCGGCAGGCTGTACGGGCAGAGCCGGACCGACCGGCTGGACTTCATCAGCCTCGGCCTCGCCCTCGTGCTGGGCACCGCCGGGCTGCCGCACATCCTGTCGCGCTTCTACACCGTGCCCACGGCACGCTCGGCGCGGCGTTCGGTGGTCTGGGCGATCGGCCTCATCGGCGGCTTCTACCTGATGACGATCGTGCTGGGCTTCGGCGCGGCGGCGCTCGTCGGCTCGAACACCGTGCGCGCGTCCAACGCCGCAGGGAACACGGCGGTGCCGCTGCTCGCCCTCGACCTGGGCGGGGGAGCGGGCTCCACCGGTGGAACGGTCCTCTTCGCGGTCGTCGGGGCGGTCGCCTTCGCCACGATCCTGGCCGTCGTCGCCGGTATCACGCTCGCCTCGTCCGCCTCGGTCGCCCACGACCTCCACGCGACGCTGCGCCGTCGAAGGACCGCACCGGGCGGCAGGCGGAGGGAGAACCAGGACGTGCGGGTGGCCCGGGTGGCCGCCGTCTGCATCGGCGGGGTGGCCATCGCGCTGAGCCTGTTCGCGCAGGGCCAGAACGTGGCCTTCCTGGTGGGGCTCGCGTTCGCGGTGGCCGCGTCCGCCAACCTGCCCGCGCTGATGTACACGCTGTTCTGGCGGAGGTTCACGACCCGCGGCACGGTGTGGGCGATCTACGGGGGCCTCCTCCCGGCGGTCGTGCTGGTGCTGCTGTCCCCGGTGGTGTCGGGCAGCCCGCAGTCGCTCTTCCCCGGCGTGGACTTCCAGTACTTCCCGCTGGAGAACCCGGGCCTGGTGTCCATCCCGCTGGGCTTCGCGGCGGGTTGGCTGGGCACGGTCCTGTCCCGCGAGCGCGCCGACGAGGACAAGTTCGCCGAGGTCGAGGTCCGTTCGCTCACCGGGGCCGGAGCGGTTTGATATCCGTTCCGCCTGGCGGAACGCTCTGATTGCCGCAGGCCCGCGGCGCCTCCACGCTGTGCGGCCATGCCATCGAGCCGTGTGCGTCGGCTGCTGCGCGACGAGACGGGCGTGGCAGCGGTACTGGTCCTGCTGGTGCTCGTCGCGGGCATCGCCGAGCCCGACTTCCTGACGCGGTCCAACCTGGCCGGGACCGCCCACAACGCCTGCTACGTGGGGCTGATGGCGGCGGGGATGGTCTTCGCCCTCGCCCTGCGCGAGGTCGACCTGCCGGCCGGCGGGGTGTACGCGCTCGGCGTGACCGTCGGCACGGTCCACATCCGCGACGGCTGGTCCCCCTGGGCGGCGGCCGCAGCGGTGCTGGTGCTGTCGGCGCTGCCCGGGGCGGGCAACGCGCTCGTGGCGACGTACGTGGGGCTGCCGACGTTCATCGTCACCCTCGCCTCCGTGGTGATCAACTCCAGCGTCGCCGGACTCACCGCCGACCCCGGCATCAGCGGTTACGGCGGCCAAGCACGCCCAAGCCGGGCTGATGCGCGTCGCGGCACGTGAGTGCGCCGCCCGCGGCGTCCGCGTCAACACCATCCACCCGGGCCCCACCGACACCCCGTTCATGCGGCGCATCGAGACCGCCGCCACCGGGCAGCCTTCCGAGCACGCGGCCAGGGCGTTCGACGCGATGGTCCCCCTCGGCCGGCACGCGGCACCCGAGGAGATCGCCCGCACCGTGCTCCACCTCGCGGGCGACGACGCGAGCTTCACCACCGGAGCCACCGTCGCGGTCGACGGCGGCATGAGCGTATGAGAGGCGTACCCGCCATGACGACCGCCCTGCGGGCCCTGCTGGAGATCCTGGCCGACGAGGGGGTGGACCGGATCTTCGGCAACCCGGGCACCACCGAACTCCCCTTCCTCGAGGCGCTGTCCGGGCCCGGCCCTTCGCCCGAGTACGTCCTCGGCGTCCAGGAGGGCTCGGTCGTCGCCATGGCCGACGGCTACGCCCGGGCCACCCGCCGTCCCGCCTTCGCCAGCCTGCACATCGCCGCCGGCACCGCCAACGGCCTGATCGGGATGCTCAACGCCCGGCGCTCCCGCACCCCGCTGGTCGTCATGGCGGGCCAGCAGGACCGGCGCCACCTGCTCCAGGACCCCATGCTCGCCGGGGACCTGGTCGCCCTCGCCTCCGGAGCGGCCAAACGGGCCGAGGAGGTGCACCGCCCCGAGGACCTGCCGCTCGTGCTGCGCCGCGCCTTCGCGCTGGCCCGGCAGCCGCCTCAGGGCCCGGTGTTCGTCTCCGTGCCGATGGACGTCCTCGAGGACGCCGCACCCGTGGAGGTCCCCGGACGCTCCCCCCTCGCGCCGCCCGGCCCGGCCGGCGGGCTCGACCGGGCGGCGGCCCTGCTGGCCGCCGCCGGACGGCCCGCGGTCGTCGCCGGTGACGGGGTCGGCCGGGACGGGGCGGTCGGGGCGCTGGTACGGGTCGCCGAGGCGCTCGGCGCGGTCACCTACCACCAGCCGATGAACGACCACCTGGACTTCCCCGGCTCCCACCCGCTCTACGCCGGACCGCTGCCGCCCGTCAACGCCCGCATCCACGAGCGGTTGAAGGGCCACGACGCGCTGCTCATCGCCGGCTGCCGGGCCTTCACCCCGCACCACTACAGTCCCGGCCCGCCCGTCCCCGCGCACCTGACGGTCGTGCAGATCGACGCCGACCCCGCCGAACCGGGCCGCAACTTCCCCGTCGCCCTCGGCCTCACCGGGCCGCTGGACTCCTCACTGGCCGCGCTCGCCGGCCACCTGGCCCGGCTGGTCCCCGAGGACACCGCCCGCGAGCGGATACGGGAGGCGGGCGCCCGCCACGCCGAGGCGCGGGACCGGCTCGACCTGCGGGCCCGGTCCGCGGGGCGCCGTGCCCCGGTCGACCCGCTCGCCGCCGCGCACGCCCTGGCCACCGCACTGCCGGAGGAGGCGGTGCTCGTCGAGGAGTCGATCACCGTCGGGGTGCACCTGCGCGGTGTGCTGCGCCGGGACCGGCCGGGCGGCTTCGTCCACACGGTCGGCGGGGGCCTCGGCTGGGGCATCGGCGCGGCCGTCGGCCACCGACTCGGCGCGCCCGGACGCCCGGTGGTGGCCGTGCTGGGGGACGGCTGCGCGATGTTCGGGCTGCAGGGGCTGTGGAGCGCGGCGCACCACCGGGTGCCGGTCCTGTTCGTCGTGATGGCCAACGGCGAGTACCGCACCCTGAAGGACACCCTCGACACCCGTGGTGGCAACCCCTCCGTCCCGCACCCCGGCCTCGACCTGGGCGAGCTCGACTGGCGGCTGGCCGCACGCTTCTTCGGCATCCCCGCGGTCCGTGCGGACGGGACGGAGGAACTGGCGCGGACGGTCGCGGCGGTGGGCGGCCTCGACGGCCCGCTGCTGGTCGAGGTGCCCTTGCGGGGGCACTCATGAGCGCCGAGGATGCGACCGTGACGGAGAGCCGGTCGATGCTGGCCCGCAGGGCCGCGCTGCTCGGCGCCTTCGCCGCGGGGGAGGACGGGATCGCGCTCGAACTGGGCCAGTGGGTGCCGCACCGGCGGCTGCGCGAGGCGGCGCGGCCGTTCATGGAGGAGCTGTACGAGGCCACCCACGAGAACGTGCACCTCGCCGTCGTCGACGGCGCCGACACCGTCTTCCTGGAGAAGCTCACCGGCCGCCGCTCCCTGCGGATCATCTCCCGGGTCGGCGGCCGCCTCCCCGCCTACTGCACCGCCACCGGCAAGGCGCTGCTCGCCTACGGGACCCCGCCCGGCCTGGCCGCGGTGCTCGGCGGCGGGCCGCGCCGTCGCACCCCGCGGACCATCGTCGTGCCGCGGCTGCTCCAGCAGGACCTCGTCCGCACCCGGGCCCGCGGCTACGCCGTGCCTGGGAGGAGGCCGAGGTCGGCGTCTCCGCCGTCGCCGCCCCCGTCCACGGGCCGCGGCTGGGCCCGCGTCCCTTCCCCGTCGCCGCCGTCTCCGTCACCGGCGCCACGCGGGGGCTGCGGCCGGACCGCGTCGCGCCCGTGGTGTGCGCGGCGGCGCGGGCGCTGAGCCGTGAACTCGCCCGCCGGTGAACCGGGTCAGCCGGTGCGCGCCCACGCGTACCGGTGCTCGGGGCGGCCGGTGTCGCCGTACTTGAGGGTGAGGCTGATCCGGCCCTCGCGCTCCAGGAACTTCAGGTAGCGCTGCGCGGTGGAGCGGCTGATGCCCGCGCGTGCCGCGACCTCGTGGGCGGACAGCGGCTGCGCGGCCTCGGTGAGGACCTTGCGCACCAGGTCGGCGGTGGGTGCCGAGTGCCCCTTGGGCAGGTCCGCCGGTGCCGCACCGGCCGTGCGCAGCGCGCCGAAGATGCGGTCCACCTGCTCCTGGCCGGCCTCGCCGCGCCCGCCGACGCCGTCGAGCGTGCGGCGCAGCGCCGCGTAGGCGTCCAGCTTGGCCCGCAGCCCGGCGAAGCTGAACGGCTTGACCAGGTACTGCAGCGCGCCGAAGCGCATCGCCGCCTGCACGGTCGCCACGTCGCGGGCGGCCGTCACCATGATCACGTCCGCGCTGTGGCCGAGCTGCCGCATGCGCCGCACCAGGGTGAGGCCGGTCTCGTCCGGCAGGTAGTGGTCGAGCAGGACGAGGTCGACGTGCATGCGCTCCAGCGTCGCCAGCGCCTGGGCAGCGGTGTGGGCGCGGGCGGTCACCCGGAAACCGGGGACCCTGGCGACGTAGGCCGCGTTGATCTCGGCGACGCGGAAGTCGTCGTCCACGACCATGACGTCGATCATCGTGCTCCCCTCGCGGACGCCCCGGAGGCCGCGGACGCGGCCGAGGTGAGTTCCGCGCCGGCCAGCGCCTCCGGCAGGACGACGGTGAAGACCGCGCCGCCGCCCGCGCGGGCGGTCACCCGGGCCATGCCGCCGTACCGTTCGGCGAGCCGCCGCACGAGCGCGAGGCCGAGCCCGCGGCCGCGGTGGGCCGGGGACCGCTTCGTCGTCCAGCCCTCGGCGAAGATCTGCTCACGGGCCTCGGGCGGTACGCCGGGGCCGTCGTCGGACACCCTCAGCACGACCGTCGTGCCCTCGGCGCGCAGCTCCACCTCGACCCGCGAACCCGCCGCGTCCAGGGCGTTGTCGATGAGGTTGCCGAGCACGGTGACGAGGTCCCGCGGGTCCACGACCCGGTCCGGGAGCAGGGTGACGGGGGAGACCGACAGGGCCACGCCCCGCTCCGCGGCGATCGCCGACTTGCCGACCAGCAGGGCGGACACCAGCGGGTCCCTGACCCGTTCAGCGACCTGCTCCGCGGAGGCCCGCTGGGCGTCGGCGACCTCGCCGACGAAGTCCACCGCCTCGTCGTACAGGCCGAGTTCGAGCAGCCCGAGCAGGGTGTGCAGGCGGTTGGCGTGCTCGTGGTCCTGGGCGCGCAGCGCGTCCAGCAGGCCGTGCGTGCTGTCCAGCTCCCGCCCCAGCCGCTCCAGTTCGGTGCGGTCCCGCAGGGTGGCCACCGCACCGCCGTCCCCGGTCGGCATCCGGTTGGCGACCAGCACCCGCGCCCCGCTGACGGTGAGCAGGTCGGTGCCCGCGACCCGGCCGGCCAGCACGTCGGTCGTCCGCCCGGCGGGCAGCACCTCGTCCAGGGCGCGGCCGGCGGCGTCCGGACCGAGGCCGAGAAGCCGTTGCGCCTCGTCGTTGAGCAGCCGCACCCGCCCACGGGCGTCCAGGGCGATGACGCCCTCACGGATGCCGTGCAGCATCGCCTCGCGCTCGTCGAGCAGCGCGGAGATGTCGGCGAAGGCGAGCCCGTGCGTCCTGCGCTGCAGCCGCCGCGACACCAGCAGCGCCGCGAGTACGCCGACCGCGAGCGCCGCTCCCGCGTACAGCAGCAGCACCGGCACCGTGGCCAGCAGCCGCTCCCGCACGCTGTCGTACCCGATGCCCACCGACACGGCGCCCACGATCCTCCCGCCGGCCCCGTGCAGCGGCACCTTGGCGCGCGCGGAACGCCCGAGGGTGCCCCGGTCGATCTGCATGATCTCGCGCCCCGACAGGGCCACGCTGGGGTCGGTGGAGACGTGCCGGCCGATCTGGGCGACGTCCGTGTGCGACCAGCGCACACCGCGGGTGTCCATGACGACGATGTACAGGGCACCGGTGGCACGGCGGATCCGCTCGGCCTCCTCCTGCACCGGACCGGTGACGCTCGGGCGCGTGGTGACCAGGTCGTGGGCGAGACCCGGGGTCGCGGCGGTGGTCTGGGCGATCGACAGCGCCTGCCGCATCGCCTGCTGGTCCAGCTGGGAGCTGAGCGGGGCGAGGAACAGCCCGGTGGCCAAGGTGATGACGCCGGTGGTGAGGACCACCTGGACGAGCAGCACCTGGGCGAAGACGCGGCGGGGCCAGCGGATGCGCATCTACGTCACCCCTGTCCTTCCCGGTCTTCCGCGCCCTTGCGGAATTCGCCCGTCCGTTCGCCCGGCTGTGAACGCAACGTAAACGCGGCCGGGGTCCGCTGCCCAGCCCCCGTGGCCCTTTCGTTGTTGTAGCGCGAGCAAAACGAGCAGAACAGGGGGTTGTGGGCACAAGGCGCAGTTGTGACCGCAAGGGTGCCGCCGTGGCCGGGACCACGCCTACCGTCCCGGCGCATGAGCACACAGACCGGCCCCGCCATCGAACTGCGGGGAGCGAGCAAAGCGTTCCGGACCCCGTCCGGGGCCCTCCACACCGCCGTCCGCGACCTGGACCTGATCATCGGCCGCGGGGAGTTCGTGGCCGTCGTGGGCCCGACCGGCTGCGGCAAGTCCACGACCCTGACCCTGGTCAGCGGGCTGGAGGAGCCCACCGAGGGCGAGGTGCTGGTCGCCGGCGAGCCGGTGCGCGGCATCGGCGACAAGGTCGGCTACGTCTTCCAGCAGGACGCCGTCTTCCCCTGGCGGACCGTGCTGTCCAACGTCATGGCCGGCCCCCGCTTCCGCGGCGTGCCCAAGGCCGAGGCCAGGGAGCGGGCCCGTGAGTGGCTCGCCCGCGTCGGCCTGTCCGCCTTCGAGGACCGCTACCCGCACCAGCTGTCCGGCGGCCAGCGCAAGCGCGTCGCGCTCGCCGCCACCTTCGTCAACGACCCCGAGATCCTGCTCATGGACGAGCCCTTCTCCGCGCTCGACGTGCAGACCCGCGCGCTGATGTCCGACGAGCTGCTGGAGCTGTGGTCCGGCACGGGCGCCTCGGTCGTCTTCGTCACCCACGACCTGGAGGAGTCCATCGCGCTCGCCGACAAGGTCGTCGTCATGACCGCCGGGCCGGCCACGGTCAAGGAGGTCTTCGAGATCGACCTGCCGCGCCCGCGCCAGGTCGAGTCCGTGCGGCTGGAGCCGCGGTTCATCGAGATCTACCGGGAGATCTGGGCCTCGCTCGGCGAAGAGGTCCGCATCACCCGCGAGAGGGGTGCGGCCGATGTCGCCTGAGACCGTGGCGGCCCCTTCGGCCGCCGCCACCGTGGACCCCGCGGGCACCGACCGCGCGCGCTCGCGCGCCCGCGCCGCCCGCAACCGGAGTTACCTCGTCCACGGCAGCCGCGTGCTGCTGCTGGTCGCCGTCCTCGGGCTGTGGGAGTGGCTGGCCAGGGCCGGGGCCGTCGACCCCTTCCACTTCTCGATGCCCTCCAGGATCTGGGAGCAGATCCGCACCTGGGCCGTGGACGGCACCGCGCAGGGCACCCTGTGGGAGCAGATCTGGTACACGCTCTACGAGGCCCTGCTCGGCTGGGTCATCGGCGTCGTCGCGGGTGTGGTGCTCGGCATCGCCCTCGGGCGGATCCGTTTCCTCGCCGACGTCCTCGGCCCGTACATCAAGGTGCTCAACGCGCTGCCGCGGATCGTGCTCGCGCCGATCTTCCTGATCTGGTTCGGACTCGGCCCGGCCTCCAAGGTGGCCTCCGCCGTCGTCCTGGTTTTCTTCCCGGTGTTCTTCAACGCCTTCCAGGGCGCCCGCGAGGTCGACCGCAACCTGGTCGCCAACTCCCGCATCCTGGGCGCCCGCGACCGTCAGGTCACCTTCCAGGTCGTCATCCCCTCGGCCACCTCGTGGATCTTCACCAGCCTCCACGTGAGCTTCGGCTTCGCCCTCATCGGCGCCATCGTCGGCGAGTACATCGGCGCCACCAAGGGCCTGGGCCTGCTGGTCGCCGCCTCGCAGGGCACCTTCAACTCGGCCGGCGTGTACGCCGCGATGGCGATCCTGGCGGTCGTCGCGCTGCTCGCCGAGGGCCTGCTGACCTTCCTGGAGAAGCGGCTCTTCCGCTGGAAGCCGGGCGAGGCCGGCTCCGCCCGCTGACCCCGCCACCGCCTCCCGCCCACCCCCCTTCACAAGGACGTGAACCAGATGCGCGCAACCCTCAGGGCCGCGGCCGCCGTCGCCGCCTCCGCCGTCGCCCTCACCACGCTGACCGCGTGCGGCGGCGACTCCGCCTCCGCCTCCGGCGGCAAGGGCGACAAGGTCAAGATCATGGTCGGTGGCCTGGACAAGGTCATCTACCTGCCCGCGATGCTCACCGAGCGGCTCGGCTACTTCAAGGCCGAGGGACTGGACGTCGAACTGCTCACCGAGCCGGCCGGCGTACAGGCCGAGACCGCGCTCGTCTCCGGCGACGTGCAGGGCACCGTCGGCTTCTACGACCACACGCTCGACCTGCAGGTGAAGGGCAAGCAGGTGGAGTCCGTGGTGCAGTTCTCGCAGGCGCCCGGCGAGGTGGAGATCGTCTCCAACGCGGCGGCCGGCGACCTCACGGGCCCTGAGGACTTCAAGGGCAGGAAGCTGGGCGTGACCGGCATCGGCTCGTCCACGGACTTCCTCACCAAGTACCTGGCCGTCAGCAACGGCGTGAAGACCAGCGAGTTCACCCCGGTCGCGGTCGGCGCCGGGCAGACCTTCATCTCCGCGATGGAGCAGGGCTCGATCCAGGGCGGCATGACCACGGACCCGACCGTGGCCACGATCCTGGACAAGGGGCTCGGCAAGGTGCTCATCGACATGCGCACGCCGGAGGGATCGCGGCAGGCGCTCGGCGGGCTCTACCCGTCCTCCAGCCTCTACATGCAGACGGAATGGGTCAACAGCCACAAGGAGACGGTGCAGAAGCTCGCCAACGCCTTCGTGAAGACGCTCCGCTGGATGTCGACGCACAGCGCCGCGGAGATCGCCGCGAAGATGCCCGCCGACTACGCGCAGGGCGGCGGGCAGGAGCTCTACGTCAAGGCGATCGAGAGCACGCTGCCGATGTTCACCAAGGACGGCGTGATGCCCGAAGGCGGACCCGAGACGGTGGAACGGGTCCTCAAGGCCTTCAACCCCAACCTGCAGAACGCCCAGGTGGACCTGGGCAAGACCTACACCACGGAGTTCGTCAAGAGCGCCGGCTGAATGCCGCTGATCTCCATCCGCAGCGGCGCCCCCACGGCCGCCCCGCAGCTCTCGGGCCGGGGCGGCTCCGCCGCGACCGGCGTCACCGCGACGTCCCAGGCCCGGCCGTCGCGGTGCCGCACGCGGGTACCGTGCTCGCCGTCCACGGTCAGCGCCTCGGCGTTCAGCTCGCCGGTCAGCCGCCGAACGGCCAGTTCAGCGGCCTGGCCCGGACGCTCCCACGCGGAACGTCCGCGGCAGCCCTCCAGCACCATGCCGCCCTCGCGGGCGGCCGCCAGCACCTGCCGGGCCAGCGCGGCGTCGACCCGGCCGTAGGCGTAGCCGTACGGCAGCACCAGCATCGTCGGCGAGAACCGGTGCCCGCCCAGGTGGGTCACCTCCCAGACCTCACCGAGCCCCGAGGCGGCCAGCTCCGCGGCGAGCGGCCGGCCGTTGAGGGCGCAGCAGCGGTCGCGCTTGCCGTTGGTGCAGACGAGGGCGAGCGGGTCGCCCTCGTACGGCATCCCGAAGCCGCGGTGGTCGCCGCGGCCCAGCGCCTCGAAGTCCAGGCCCAGCAGCGCGGCCGGGTCCTCCACGACCGCGTCCCGCACCCAGGAGCCACCCGGCACGGTGTGCGCCACGTACGCCGTGCGCCGCCGCACGTCATGCCGGTCCGCGTGCCGCCCGGGCCGCCGGATCAGCCCGACCCGTACCCCGGTACCGGCCGCGGCACGCTCCAGCGCCCTGCCCACCCGCGGATCCAGATGGCTCCCGGTCAGTGCCTTGGGACCCCACGGCCCCGGCTGCTCCAGCAGCAGCCAGGTCCGCGCGGTGGCCGCCGTCGCGGCGACGGGCTCCGCCAGCGAGCTGGACGCGGAGGTGCAGGTGCTCATGAAGGTAAGCCTAACCTTCCGCACCACCCCCAGCTCTCCCGCCCCTCCCGTATGACGTCGGGTGCTCGTCGAAGGGGCTCGGGATGGCCCGACACGGCATGGTGCGGCCTCCCCCTCCGAGCGGTTCGCGGGGGAGGCCGACAGTTCGCGAGCGGCGGATTAGAGGTCGGGGATGTCCTGTTTGGCGCGAAGGAGCGTGTCGCGAGTGATCACGACGATCCGCTCGTAGTCCGCCCGGGCCGCGTCGCCCGGAAGTTTGCCGTCCAGGTCAGCTGTGGCATCGGTGCCGATGACTGCAAAGTTGCCATCGGACAACTCGAAGATATCGGGGCATGTCGCGGCGGCGGTGCTTCCGCGTTCGCGAGGTGAGGCCCCGATTCTGCGCACGATCTCCACGCTGATCCATCCCGTTCCGGGAGGTCGCGCCGTTCCGTGAATGGCCCCTTCCCTCCCATGAGGCTTCGAAGATCCTTTCTCTCTAGTGGATCGAGTGCTTCCAGGGTGCAGTTTTGGTGTAGCCGTGACAGAAATTCAGCCGATCAGGGGTACCGACCTCCGCCATTGGCTTCCAGTTCTCTGATGAACGCGTCCACCATCGCCCCGAGCCGCGCTTCGTCGCCGGTGGGGTCTAGGCGGGCCTGACGGAACGGTCGGGACCACGTCCAGTACTCGCGGAACCGGCGGCTCTTCACCAGGTCGCGCAGCACCTGTTGGAACTCGATCGCGGACAGGCTGCCCAGGCGCAACACAAAGAGGTGATGGGTGAAGATCATGTTGGCGTACAACAGTTCTCGGGCCTGATCGGCGGGAACGGTCTCTAACTCCGGCCACACGGAAGCCAACTCCGGGTGCTCAATGCCGATCTTGAGGAGTTCGACGTGCAAGGTGCGCAGCTCCGCCTCGGCGGTGCGGTAGAGCTGGTTGTGCGTGCCACTCAACTCCTTCCGCTGGGCCGCCAGTTCCCGTCGCTGGAGGTGGGCCTTCCGCTGCTGTACGCCGAAGGTCACGAGCACCGCCGCCAGCGCCAGCCCGGAGAACGCGGCGTTGGCGGCCATGAAGGTGGGGGCGGCGGAGTCCTGGCCGGGGCCCGAGGGGGAGGCGAGAGTCACCATGAGCTTGCCCAGGGCCACGGCGACGGCGGCCGTGAGCACCAGGACGGCGGTGACCCCGATGACCAGCAGGGCGGCGATTCCGCCCACCTCTCTGGAACGCGCCATGTGACCCCCCGATCGGCGCACGCCCGCCCGTCATGGCGGCGGCAGCCCGAAGAAGCGAAGCTCCGGGCAGGTACGAGCGGCTCTGATCGACTGCCTCGGAGAGGTGAGAAGCACGCAGGGACGTACGGGTCCGGCACCCGCCGTCGAATGAGTGTTACCCACAGGGAACGGTCGTGAAGCGCGCTATTCAGGACAGGTGGGCGCTGTATTGGCCCAGGTTGAGGGTGAGGCGACGCTTCGGTCCCTCCTGCCACGGCGGCACCCCCGGGTGCCGGGCGTCCCAACGGTCTTGCGCATGAGCGCAAACCACTTGCATGTCATGTCGTATGCTTGCGCTCATGACGCGACGGCTTGCCGAAGTAGCGAAGAAGGTCGGGGTCAGTGAGGCCACCGTCAGCCGTGTGCTGAACGGGAAGCCGGGGGTGTCGGAGGGCACCCGGCAGGCGGTGCTCACGGCGCTGGACGTGCTGGGGTACGAGCGGCCGACGCAGTTGCGGGGGAACCGGGCCCGGCTGGTCGGGCTGGTGCTGCCGGAGCTGCAGAACCCGATCTTCCCGGCCTTCGCCGACATCGTGGGGGCGGCCCTCGCCCAGCAGGGCCTGACGCCGGTGCTGTGCACGCAGACCGCGGGCGGGGTGTCGGAGGCGGACTACGTCTCGCTCCTGCTGCAGCAGCACGTCTCCGGCGTGGTCTTCGCCGGCGGCCTGTACGCGCAGGCGGACGCGCCGCACGACCACTACCGCCTGCTGGCCGAGCGGAACCTGCCGGTGGTGCTGATCAACGCCGCGATAGAGGACCTCGGTTTCCCGCGGGTGTCGTGCGACGACGCGGTCGCCGTGGAGCAGGCCTGGCGGCACCTGTCCTCGCTGGGCCACGAGCGGATCGGCCTGCTGCTCGGGCCCACCGACCACATGCCGTCGCGGCGCAAGCTGACCGCGGCGCGGGCCGCGGCCGCCGCGGGCGGCGGGTCGCTGCCCGACGAGCACGTCGGGCGGGCGATGTTCACGCTGGAGGGCGGCCAGGCCGCGGCCGCCAAGCTCTGGGAGCGCGGGGTCACCGGGATCATCTGCGCCAACGACCCGATGGCGCTCGGCGCGGTGCGGGCGGCGCGCCGGCTGGGGCTGTCCGTGCCCGGCGACGTCTCCGTGGTCGGTTACGACGACTCGGCGTTCATGACCTGCACCGACCCGCCGCTGACCACGGTGCGGCAGCCCATCGAGGCGATGGGCCGCACCGCCGTCGAGCTGCTCGCACTGAAGATCGCGGGCAAGCAGGTGGCCTCCGACGAGCTGCTGTACGAGCCCGAGCTGGTCGTCCGCGGGACGACGGGGCCCGTGCGCGGCTGATCGGCCGCGCGCCCCCGCGGACCGGGCGGTTCCGACGACGTCGGAACCGCCCGGTCCGCGTTTGCGGCCTCGGGGTTCCCGCTCCGTTCCCGGTGTTCGCGTGCTTCGTTGCCGAGCTGCGCAAGGCCGTCAATCTTTTGCGAAATCTGCGCGAGATATTGCGGACACCTGTTTGTGGTGCTTGAGTGTGCGACGCCCCCGCTGCGTGTGGTCGGGGGCTTCCACGCTCATGCCCGAAGGGGACCACCGATGACAAGCTCCTGGTTCCGCCCCGCTCGCCGTGCCTCCGCGGCCACGCTCGTCTCCGTGATGGCCCTGGCCGTCCTCACCGCCTGCGGCACCAGCAGCAGTGCGGACAACGACAACGACGCGGGCGGCGGTTCGTCCGACCCCACCGCCCCGCTGGACCCGAAGGCCAAGGTCACGCTGACCATCGACTGCATGCCGCCGGCCGCGAAGAAGGCGGAGCTCAAGGAGTGGAAGGAGGACGTCGCCGCCTTCAACAAGAAGTACCCGAACGTGACGATCGACGGTAAGTCGACGCCCGGCCAGTGCGAGGAGCCGGCCCGCTTCACGGCCGCGCTGAAGGCCAAGTCCCAGCCGGACGTGTTCTACACGTACTTCACCGACCTGCAGCAGGTGCTCGACAACGACGGCGCCGCGGACATCTCCGCGTACGTCACCGACAAGACCGTCCCGGCCCTGAACGACATCGACCCCAACGTGCTGAACGTCCTGAAGAAGGACGGCAAGCTCTACGGCCTGCCCACCAGCAACTACACCATGGGCCTGCTGATCAACCGCAAGCTCTTCCAGCAGGCCGGCCTCGACCCCAACAAGCCGCCCACCACCTGGGAGGACGTGCGCACCGCGGCCAAGGCGATCGCCGGCCTCGGCAAGGGCATCGCCGGGTACGGCGACTACAGCGCCCAGAACACCGGCGGCTGGCACTTCACGGCCACGATGTACGGCCTGGGCGGCGACGTCGTCTCCGCCGACGGCACCAAGGCGGGGTTCAACACCGACCTCGGCAAGCAGGTCGTGCAGAACCTGCACGACATGCGCTGGACCGACAACAGCATGGGCCAGACGCAGCTGCTCAAGTGGGGCGACCTGCAGAAGCAGATGGCCACCGACAAGCTCGGCATGTTCCTGGCCGCGCCGGACGACATCACGTACATGGTCCAGCAGCTCGGCGCCGACTACGCCAACTTCGGCATGGGCCCGATCCCCGGCGGCAAGGCCACCCTCTTCGGCGGCAACGACTACATGATCAAGAAGGGCAGCTCGCCCGACAAGATCAAGGCCGCCATCGCCTGGCTGAACTTCAAGACGCTCAGCGTCGGCAAGGGCCAGTTCGAGTACGCGCGCTCCAAGGCGGACGGCCTGCCCGTCGGTCTGCCCCAGCCGGCCTTCTTCATCGGTGCCAGCAAGACCAAGGACGACCAGCTGAAGACCGAGAGCGCCACGATGCCGGTGGAGAACTTCCGCGCCTTCATGGACAACCCGATCCCCGGCAAGGCCGAGCCGCCGAAGGCCCAGGAGATCTACAAGGTCCTGGACAACGTGATGTCCGGTGTCCTCACCAACAAGAACGCGGACCCCGCCAAGCTGCTGTCCACCGCGGAGACCCAGGTCAACCAGGTCCTCGCCAACCAGTAGCCCAGGTCCCCTCGGCACCCGGCACCCAGGAGCGACGATGTCGGCCCCCAGCGCCCCCACCCTGCCCACCAGCACTCCCGCGAAGAGCCGGTCGCGCCGTACGGTGCGCCGCCCCGCCCCGGACGGCCGCCGTCCGGGGCGGGCCGGCCGCGCCCTGCGCCGCAACCTCACCGCGCACGGCTTCCTGATCGGCGCCGTGCTCTGCTTCGGGTTCTTCTCCTGGTACCCGATGGTCAGGGAGGTCCTGCTCGCCTTCCAGAAGACCGAGAACGGGGCCACCACCTGGGCCGGCTGGTCGAACCTGAACTACATCTTCCACGACCCCGCGTTCTGGCAGGCCTGGCGCAACACCCTGCTTTTCACCGCCCTGGCGCTGCTGCTCGGCTTCGCGGTGCCGTTCGTCATCGCCCTGCTGCTCAACGAACTGCGGCACGCGCGTGGCTACCTGAGACTGCTGGTGTACCTGCCGGTGATGCTGCCGCCGGTGGCCTCGGTGCTGCTCTTCAAGAACTTCTACAACCCCGAGTACGGCCTGTTCAACCGTATCTTCGAGGTGCTGCACCTGCCCCAGCAGCAGTGGCTGCAGTCCACCAGCACCTCGATGCTGTCGGTGGTCATCGCCTCCACGTGGATGAACATGGGCGGCGCCACCCTGATCTACCTGGCCGCGCTCCAGGGCATCCCCGGCGAGCTCTACGAGGCCGCCGAGCTCGACGGCGCCGGGCTCCTGCGCAAGATCTGGCACGTGACGATCCCGCAGACCCGGCTGATCCTGTCGCTGATGCTGCTCATGCAGATCATCGCCACGATGCAGGTCTTCACCGAGCCGTTCCTGCTGACCGGCGGCGCCGGCCCGGAGGGCTCCACCACCACCGTCGTCTACCTGATCTACCAGTACGCCTTCAGCTTCAACAACTACGGCAGCGCCGCGGCGCTCGGCCTGGTCCTGCTCGTACTGCTGGCGGTCTTCTCCGCCGGGTACGTGCGGCTGAGCCGCGCCACGGACGAGTAGGGCGGGCAACCACCGATGAGCAGCAGCACCCGAACGCTGATATCACCGACGCAGCTGGCCAGCCGCCGCGGCAGGATCGTCTACCGGACCGTCCTCGCCCTGGTACTGGTCGCCTTCACGCTGGTCTTCCTCGGCCCGCTGTACTGGATGGCCTCCAACGGCCTGAAGTCCACCCAGGAGTTCGCGCAGATCCCGCCCACCGCCTTCCCGCAGGCCCTGCACCCCGAGAACTACAAGAGCGCCTGGGACGTGATGGACCTGTCCCACCTGTTGCTCAACACCCTCTGGTACGCGTTCGGGGCACTCGCCTTCCAGCTCGTGTTCGACGTGGCGGCCGCCTACTCGCTGTCCAAGCTCCGTCCGGTGCTGGGCAACGTGATCCTCGGGATGATGCTCGCCACGCTGATGATCCCGGCCACCGTCCTGGTCGTACCGCAGTACCTGACCGTGCTGGACGTGCCGATCTTCCAGCGCAACCTGCTCAACTCGCCCTGGGTGATCTGGCTGCCGTCGGTCACCAACGCCTTCAACATCTTCCTGCTGAAGCGGTTCTTCGACTCGGTGCCGCAGGAACTGCTGGACGCCTCCGCCATCGACGGGGCCTCCCAGCTGCGCACCCTGTGGTCGGTCGTCCTGCCGATCTCCCGCCCGATCCTCGGAGTGGTCTCCATCTTCGCGATCGTCGGGGTCTGGAAGGACTTCCTCTGGCCGATGCTCACCCTGCCCGACCCGACGAAGCAGACGCTCAACGTCGGCATCTACTCGCTCGCCAGCGGGGTGCCGGAGAACTGGCTGGTCGCGGCCATCGCGATGGCCTCGGTGCCCACCCTGCTGATCTTCCTGATCTTCCAGCGCAACATCATGAGCGGCCTCACCGCCGGCGGCCTCAAGGGCTGAGACCCGGCCCCGACGGCCTCCGGCCGCACCCGTCCAGCACCACGCCGCCCGCCACGGGGCTGGCGGCGCGGTCCCAGCTGCCCGAAAGGACCAGTCACGTGGCAGACACCCACCCGGCCGAGGCCACCGACGCGTGGTGGCGCGGCGCCGCCATCTACCAGGTGTACGCACGCAGCTTCGCCGACGGAGACGGGGACGGCACCGGCGACCTCGCCGGGGTGCGGTCCAGACTGCCGTACCTGGCCGCGCTGGGTGTGGACGCGCTCTGGTTCAACCCCTGGTACCCCTCGCCGATGGCCGACGGCGGCTACGACGTCGCCGACTACCGGGCCATCGACCCGGCCTTCGGGACCCTGGCCGACGCCGAGAAGCTGATCGCCGAGGCACGCGCCCTGGGCATCCGCACCATCATCGACATCGTCCCCAACCACATCTCCGACCAGCACGTCTGGTTCCAGGCGGCCCTCGAGGCCGGGCCCGGCAGCGCCGAGCGCAAGCTGTTCCACTTCCGCACCGGCCGCGGCGAGGACGGCGAGCTGCCGCCCAACGGCTGGCGTTCGCAGTTCGGCGGCCCCGCCTGGACCCGGCTCCCGGACGGCGACTGGTACCTGCACCTGTTCGCCCCGGAGCAGCCCGACCTCAACTGGGCCCACCCCGCGGTGCGAAGGGAGCACGAGGACGTCCTGCGCTTCTGGTTCGAGCGCGGCGTGGCCGGGGTGCGCATCGACTCGGCGGCCATGGTCGCCAAGGACCCGGACCTGCCCGACTTCGTGGAGGGCACCGACCCGCACCCCTACATCGACCGCGACGAGCTGCACGACATCTACCGTTCCTGGCGCAGCGTCGCCGACCCCTACGACGGCGTGCTGATCGGCGAGGTGTGGCTGCCGGACACCGAGCGGTTCGCCCGCTACCTGCGTCCCGACGAGCTGCACACCGCCTTCAACTTCGACTTCCTCGCCTGCCCGTGGGACGCCGGCCGGCTGCGCGCCTCCGTCGACGCGACGCTCGCCGCGCACGCCCCGGTCGGTGCCCCCGCGACCTGGGTGCTGGCCAACCACGACGTGACGCGTACGGTCACCCGGTACGGCCGCGCCGACACGGGCTTCGACTTCAAGACCAAGGCCCACGGCATCCCCACGGACCTGGAGCTCGGCACCCGGCGCGCCCGCGCCGCCGCCCTGCTGACCCTGGCCCTGCCCGGCTCGGTCTACCTGTACCAGGGTGAGGAACTGGGGCTGCCCGAGGTCGAGGACATCCCGGCCGAACTGCTGCAGGACCCGATGTACTTCCGCTCCGGCGGCACCGACCCGGGCCGTGACGGCTGCCGGGTGCCGCTGCCCTGGTCGGGGGACGCGCCGCCGTACGGCTTCGGGGGCGAGCACCCCTGGCTGCCGCAGCCGGCGGACTGGGCGCGCTACACCGCCGAGGTGCAGGAGACGGACCCCGGTTCCCTGCTGAGCCTGTACCGGACGGCACTGGAGCTCCGCCGCGCGGAACCCGGCCTCGGCGAGGGCCCGATGGACTGGCTCGACGGTCCCGGCGACGTGCTCGCCTTCCGCCGTGCGGGCGGGTTCGCCTGCGTGGTCAACCTGTCCGCGGACCCCGCCGCGCTCCCCGCGCACCGGCAGCTCCTGCTGGCCAGCGGACCGCTCGCCGAGGACGGCCGGCTGCCCCGGGACACCTGCGTGTGGCTGCGCCTGGACGACCCGGCCGGACCCGGCGGGGCGCAGGCGTACGCGTCCTGACACCGCGTACGCCGAGGGGCGCGGCACCCGTACCGGGTGCCGCGCCCCTCATCGCTGTGGACGTGCCGGTCACACCGGGCCGGCGACCACCGAGACCCGCTTGGTGAGGGCCACGCCCGAGCCGTCCCGGCGCGGGTCCTTGGGCGGGAGGTCGGCCGGCGCGCCCGTGGAGGTGGCGGCACGGGCCGGGGTGCAGCCGGCCCAGGCGAGGAGCAGCATGTCCTCGCCCTTCAGGAAGCGCTGGCAGCGCACGCCGCCGGTAGCCCTTCCCTTGCGCGGGAACTGGTCGAACGGCGTGAGCTTGGCCGTGCCCTCCTCGGCGCCCGCGAGCGTCTCCCGGGCCCCGGCGAGGGTGAAGACCACGGCGTCGGCCGAGGGGTCGACGGCGGTGAAGGAGATCACCTTCGCGCCGTCCGTCAGCTTGATGCCGGCCATGCCGCCCGCCGGGCGGCCCTGCGGACGGACCTGACCCGCCGGGTAGCGCAGCAACTGTGCGTCGTCGGTGATGAAGACCAGGTCCTCCTCGCCGGTGCGCAGTTCGACCGCACCCACGATGCGGTCGCCCTCCTTGAGCGCGATGACCTCCAGGTCGTCCTTGTTCGCCGGGTAGTCCGGCACGACGCGTTTGACCACGCCCTGCTCGGTGCCGAGCGCCAGACCCGGCGAGGACTCGTCGAGCGTGGTGAGGCAGAGCACCTGCTCGTCCGGTTCCAGCGACAGGAACTCCGCGAGCGGCGCCCCGCCCGCCAGGTTCGGCGCACCGGAGGTCTCCGGCAGGATCGGCAGGTCGATCACGGCGATCCGCAGCAGGCGCCCGGTGGAGGTGACCATCCCGATGTCGGCCCGCGCCGTCGTCGGGATCGCCGAGACGATCACGTCGTGCTTGACGCGCTTGCCGTCGCCCGGGGCCAGGGCCTCGCCGTTCGCCGTACGGGCCAGCAGCCCGGTGGAGGAGAGCAGCACGCGGCACGGGTCGTCGGCGACCTCCAGCGGCACGGCCGCGACGGGGGCCGCGCCCGGCTCCATCAGCAGGGTGCGGCGCTCGGTGGCGTACTTCTTGGCGACCGCCGCCAGCTCGGCGCCGACCAGCTTGCGCAGCTCGGTGTCGGACTCCAGGATCCGGGTGAGCTCCTCGATCTCGGCGGTCAGCCTGTCCCGCTCGGACTCCAGTTCAATCCGGTCGAAGCGGGTCAGCCGGCGCAGCGGGGTGTCGAGGATGTACTGGGTCTGGATCTCCGACAGCGCGAAGCGCTCGATGAGGCGCTCCTTGGCCTGGGCGGCGTTGTCGCTGGAGCGGATGATCGAGATGACCTCGTCGATGTCGACCAGGGCGACCAGCAGGCCCTCCACCAGGTGGAGGCGGTCCCGGCGCTTGCCGCGGCGGAACTCGCTGCGCCGCCGGACGACCTCGAAGCGGTGGTCGAGGTAGACCTCCAGCAGTTCCTTCAGGCCCAGCGTGAGCGGCTGGCCGTCGACCAGCGCCACGTTGTTGATGCCGAAGGACTCCTCCATGGGGGTCAGCTTGTACAGCTGCTCCAGGACGGCCTCGGGGTGGAAGCCGTTCTTCACCTCGATGACCAGCCGCAGTCCGTGCTCGCGGTCGGTGAGGTCCTTGACGTCCGCGACGCCCTGCAGCTTCTTCGAGCCGACCAGGTCCTTGATCTTGGAGATGACCTTCTCCGGGCCGACCGCGAACGGCAGCTCGGTCACCACCAGGCCCTTGCGGCGGGCCGTCACGTCCTCGACGGCCACCGTGGCGCGGATCTTGAACGTGCCGCGGCCGGTCTCGTACGCGTCCCGGACGCCGTCCAGGCCCACGATCCGGCCGCCGGTCGGCAGGTCCGGGCCGGGGACGTACCGCATCAGCGTCTCGAGGTCCGCGTTCGGGTAGCGGATCAGGTGGCGGGCGGCCGCGATGACCTCGCCCAGGTTGTGCGGCGGCATGTTGGTCGCCATGCCGACCGCGATGCCCGAGGCGCCGTTGACCAGCAGGTTCGGGTAGGCGGCGGGCAGGGCCACCGGCTCCTGCTCCTGGCCGTCGTAGTTCGGCGTGAAGTCGACGGTGTCCTCGTCGATCGACTCGACCATCAGCATCGCGGCGGGCGTCGTGCGGCACTCCGTGTACCGCATCGCGGCCGGCGGGTCGTCGTTGCCGAGCGAGCCGAAGTTGCCGTGGCCGTCGACCAGCGGCACGCGCATCGAGAACGGCTGGGCCATGCGCACCAGTGCGTCGTAGATCGAGGAGTCGCCGTGCGGGTGGAGCTTGCCCATCACCTCGCCGACGACGCGGGCGCACTTCACGAAGCCGCGCTCGGGGCGCAGCCCCATCTCGTTCATCTGGTAGACGATCCGCCGGTGCACCGGCTTGAGCCCGTCGCGGGCGTCCGGGAGGGCGCGCGAGTAGATGACCGAGTAGGCGTACTCGAGGAAGGACCCCTGCATCTCGTCGACGACGTCGATGTCGAGGATGCGCTCCTCGAAATCGTCCGGCGGCGGGGTCTTCGTGGTGCGGCGGGCCATCAGGGCGCTGCTCCTTCGGCTGGACCTCATCGGATAAGGACACGGGACTGTCGCGGACCATTGTGGACCGCCCCACCGACAGCCCGGACCACCCCCCCGCCTCATACGTGGCGGTGACGGGAACTTCGCGGGCCGTTTGTCCGCTGCCTAGAGTGGCAGGTCTCAGCACAAAACAACGAGTACGCGACCGGAAGGACAGCTTGCCCATGGGTCACACGGCCACGCCGGAGGCAGAATCCGGCGGCCTCACCGCGACCGAGCACCGCCTGGCCAACGGCCTGCGCGTCGTGCTCTCCGAGGACCACCTCACCCCGGTCGCCGCGGTCTGCCTCTGGTACGACGTCGGTTCCCGCCACGAGGTGAAGGGCCGTACCGGACTCGCCCACCTCTTCGAGCACTTGATGTTCCAGGGTTCGGCGAACGTCAAGGGCAACGGCCACTTCGAACTGGTCCAGTCCGCCGGCGGCTCCCTCAACGGCACCACCAGCTTCGAGCGCACCAACTACTTCGAGACCATGCCGGCCCACCAGTTGGAGCTCGCGCTCTGGCTCGAGGCCGACCGCATGGGCAGCCTGCTGTCCGCACTGGACCTGCAGAGCCTGGACAACCAGCGTGACGTGGTCAAGAACGAGCGCCGCCAGCGGTACGACAACGTCCCCTACGGCACCGCCTTCGAGCGGCTGACCGCGATGGCGTACCCGGACGGCCACCCGTACCACCACACCCCCATCGGCTCGATGGCGGACCTGGACGCCGCCTCCCTGGAGGACGCGCGGGCCTTCTTCCGGACCTACTACGCTCCGAACAACGCCGTCCTCGCGGTCGTCGGGGACATCGACCCGGAGCAGACGCTGGCCTGGATCGAGAAGTACTTCGGCACCATCCCGTCCCACGACGGCAAGCCGGCGCCCCGTGACGGTTCACTCCCCGGGGTGATCGGCGGGGAGCTCCGCGAGGTCGTCGAGGAGGACGTCCCCTCGCGCGCCCTGATGGCCGCCTACCGGCTGCCGCACGACGGGACCCGCGAGTCCGACGCCGCGGACCTGGCGCTGACCGTCCTCGGCGGCGGTGAGTCCTCCCGGCTGCACAACCGCCTGGTGCGCCGGGACCGCAGCGCCGTCGCGGCCGGGTTCGGCCTGCTGAGGCTGGCCGGGGCGCCGTCGCTCGGCTGGCTCGACGTGAAGACGTCCAGCGGCGTCGAGGTGCCCACCATCGAGGCCGCAGTCGACGAGGAACTGGCCCGCTTTGCCGAGGAGGGCCCGACCCCGGAGGAGATGGAGCGGGCGCAGGCCCAGCTCGAGCGCGAGTGGCTGGACCGGCTCGCCACGGTCGGCGGCCGTGCCGACGAACTGTGCCGGTACGCGGTGCTGTTCGGCGACCCGCAGCTCGCGCTGACCGCCGTCAAGCGCATCCTGGACATCACCGCGGACGAGGTGCGCGCCGTCGCCGCGGCCACCCTGCGGCCCGACAACCGCGCCGTGCTGGTCTACGAGCCCACGGGTTCGGCGGACGCGTCCGGCGAGGACTCCGACGAGGACGAGGAGGGCGCGGACCAGTGACCGACGTCCACACCACCATGACGTTCCACCCGCAGCCACGGCCGGGACAGCCCAAGCCCTGGGACTTCCCGGCCCCCGAGCGGTCCACGCTGCCCAACGGGCTGACGGTGCTGCGCAGCCGGCGCCCCGGCCAGAAGGTCGTCGCCGTCGAGGTGCTGCTCACGGCGCCGCTCGACGCCGAGCCCGAGGGCCTGGACGGCGTCGCCACGATCATGGCCCGGGCCCTGTCCGAGGGCACCGACAAGCACACCGCCGAGGAGTTCGCCGCCGAGCTGGAGCGCTGCGGGGCCACCCTCGACGCGCACGCCGACCACCCCGGCGTGCGGGTCTCCCTGGAGGTCCCCGCCTCCCGTCTCGACAAGGCCCTCGGCCTGCTCGCCGACGCGCTGCGCGCCCCGGCGTTCCCGGACGGCGAGGTCGAGCGGCTGGTGCGCAACCGCCTCGACGAGATCCCGCACGAGCTGGCCAACCCCGCGCGGCGCGCCGCCATGGCGCTGTCCAAGGAGCTGTTCGCCGCCGACCTGCGCTGCTCCCGGCCGCGCCAGGGCACCGAGGAGACGGTCGCGCGCATCGACGCCTCCGCCGTCCGTGCCTTCTACGACACGCACGTACGGCCGTCCACCTCGACGGCCGTCGTGGTCGGCGACTTCACCGGGATCGACCTGGAGGCGCTGCTCGAGAGCACGCTGGGGGAGTGGAGCGGCAAGCCCGCCGAGCGCCGCCCGCTGCCCGCGATCACCGCGGACGACACCGCGCGCGTCGTGATCGTCGACCGGCCCGGGTCCGTCCAGACCCAGGTGCTCATCGGCCGCGCCGGCGCGGACCGCCACGATCCCGTGTGGGCCGCCCAGGTGCTCGGCACGTACTGCCTCGGCGGCACGCTGACCTCGCGCCTGGACCGCGTCCTGCGCGAGGAGAAGGGTTACACCTACGGCGTGCGGGCCTTCGGTCAGGTGCTGCTGTCCACGCCCGAGGGCACCGGCGTCTCCCTGCTCGGCATCAGCGGGTCCGTGGCGACCGACGTCACCGCGCCCGCGCTGGCCGACACCTGGCAGGTGCTGCGCACCCTGGCGGCGGAGGGGCTCACCGACGAGGAGCGCGACGCCGCCGTGCAGAACCTGGTGGGCGTCGCGCCGCTGCGCTACGAGACCGCCTCGGCGGTGGCCGGGACCTTCGCCGACCAGGTCGAGCAGTCCCTGCCGGACGACTTCCAGGCCCGGCTCTACGAGCGGCTGGCCGTCACCGGCACGGTGGAGGCGACGGCCGCGGCCGTCAACGCCTTCCCCCTGGACCGGCTCGTGGTCGTCCTCGTCGGCGACGCCTCCGTCATCGCGGACCCGATCCGCGAGCTGGGCATCGGCCCGGTCGAGGTCGTCACGGGCGGCTGACCGGTAGCTCCGCACCGCGGCCCCGGATGCCCTTGCGGCACCCGGGGCCGCGGTGCGCGGGGCTACCCGTTCAGCGGCCCAGCCGGGCCGCCGCCACGTTGATCCGCATGCCGCACGGAACGCGTCCGCCGGCTCCGCTCAGGCCGGCGGCCCGGTCCAGGAACACGGCGCGCAGCTCCTCGGTCGGCTCCTCGTCCAGGACCTCCATGTCGTAGAACGTCCCGGTGAGGGCGGACCAGACCTCGTGGGGCGTCCCGTCCATGCCGATGACGACCGTCTCCCAGGACAGCGGTGCGAAGCCGAGGGGTGCGAGGAGCCCGTCGAGCCCCTCCCGGCTCCGTGTCCTGCGGTCGCCCAGCCGCGGAAGACGCCGCTGCGCCGCCTTGAAGTACGGCACGGCCAGCGTCAGGAAGAGCTCCACGGCCTCGCCGGGGACGGGCCCGCCGCCGACGGCGACGGCGAACGTACCGCCCGGTGCGAGCACCCGGGCGGCCTCGGCCACGACCCGGTCGGCGTCCGGCATCAGCATGAGCGCCATGTGGGAGACCACGGCGTCGAAGGAGCCGTCGGCGAAGGGCAGCTCCTGCGCACGCCCCTGCCGCAGGTCGGCGCCGGCCAGCGCGGGCCGCCGGCGGGCGAGGGCCAGCTCGCCCTCCGACAGGTCGACGCCGGCGGGAACCGCGACCCCGCGCCCGGCGAGCAGTTCCAGCAGGGCACCGTCCGCGCAGCCGAGGTCCAGGACCCGCCGGGCGCCGGCGACACGCTCGGCGAGCACCGCGTAACTCGTCCGCCCGTCGCGGGTGGGGGCGGCCTCGGTCCCCTTCGACTGACGGCCGGGCATCCGGTCGTGGAAGGCGCGCAGGAAGTCCTCGGCGGCGCGGGCGGCGTCGGTGGCCGCCCCTGGTGTCGTGGTCACCCCGTGACCCTACGTACGCGGTGCCGCCACCGGGTCCCGTTCGGCCGGGCCGGACGGTGACGCCGGTCACCGCGGCCCGCGCCACGGCCGTGCGGGGGCTTCCGGGAGGGGTGCGCACCGCCGGGGAGCTGCGGCATCGCGGTATTGCGGACGGTTGCGACCGGTTGGCGGCCGGTGTGGCATCCCGCACATATTGCCGGATTTTTTTGGAACCGGGAGCAACGCCTGGTTAACGTCCTCGGGTTGCCCGGCGGAAGCAGCCGCCTCCCGCGGCACCGGAGCAACGATCGCCGAGTCCCCGTCAGGCGTGAGCCTGGGGAGCCGGGGACCCACCTGAGATGTCCCTGGGGTGAATCGGGCGGCCTGCCGCCGCCCGTAGGAGACCTTCCTGCTCCGAACCCGTCAGCTAACCCGGTAGGCGAGAAGGAAGGAAAGGATCCCCGCCTGCCCATGGCGTCGTTCTCCATACGTTCCACCCTGGCCGGCGCCGCCGCGCTGACCACCGTCACCACCGGCGCGTTCGTCGTGCCCGCCGCGGCTGCCGACGCCAGGGCCGAGGGTTCCGCCTTCGCCCGCTGCGCCGCGGTCGCCGGGGACCTCGCCGCGCACCTCGCCGACCAGGCCTCGGCCCAGCACCGGGCCGCGGTCGTCGCGCAGAAGCGCCACGACGCCCTGGTCGCGCGCGCCAAGCGCGCCGCTCGTGAGCGTGCCGCCAAGGAGGCCGCCGCCAAGGCGGCCAAGGCCAAGGCGGCCCGGGAGAGCGGCACCGCGCACGCCTCCCGGAGCGCCGCGAAGGGCCGCGGCACGCTCGGCGGCTGGATGCTGCCGGTCGCCGGCTCCATCGGCACGCCCTACCACGCGACCAGCAGCCTGTGGTCCTCCGGCTACCACACCGGCGTGGACTTCCAGGCCTCCGTCGGCACCCCGGTGCACGCCGCCGGCGCGGGCACCGTCGTCGAGGCGGGCTGGGGCGGCTCCTACGGCAACAACGTCGTGATCCGCCACGCGGACGGCATGTACACCCAGTACGCCCACCTGTCCTCGCTGGGCGTGTCCGTGGGCCAGACCGTCTCCGCGGGGCAGCAGATCGGCCTGTCGGGCGCCACCGGCAACGTGACGGGGCCGCACCTGCACTTCGAGGCCCGTACGGCACCGTCCTACGGCGCCGACGTGGACCCGCTGGCGTACCTGCGTTCCAAGGGCGTCCGCATCTGAGCCATTCCCCTCCCCCCACACGAAGGCCCCGGTTCCCCCGCCGGGGCCTTCGGCATGCCGGCGCTTCCCGGCCGCGGGGTGTCCAAAAATGCTCCATGAATTCAGGGCAGCCGTCGGAATCGGCGGCGTGCTGGAATAGAGTCGCGGCAGAAACGCCGGCTCCTCCGTTACACGGGGATTAAAGGACGGCCGTCGGCGCGCACCGAAAGGAACCTGCGATGTGGGGTCGTACGTGAAGGGGGTCGGCGGCGCGGGCCGCCCGATTTCGGCCCGGGCGGTGTGCACCGCGATCCGTGACGACATCATCAGCGGGTTCTTCGCGCCGGGGAGCCGGCTGACCGAGGAGCAGTTGGCCAAGCGCTACGGGGTGTCCCGGGTCCCGGTGCGCGAGGCGCTGCGCACCCTGGAGTCCGAGGGCTTCGTGCGGACCCGCCGGCACGCCGGGGCGTCCGTGGCCGAGCCGACCGAGCAGGAGGCCGCCGACCTGCTGGACATCCGTGCCCTGCTGGAGCCGCTGGGCGCCGCGCGGGCGGCGCAGCGGCGCACCGAGGCCCATGTGAAGGTGCTGCGCGGGCTCGTCCGGCTGGGCCAGGAACGTTCCCTCCGGCGCCAGTTGTCCGACCTGCCCGCGCTGGACGGCTGGTTCCACGAGACGCTGGCCCAGGCTTCCGGCAGCCCGACCCTGGTGGCGCTGCTGACCCAGCTGCGGCACAAGATCGCCTGGGTGTACGCGGTGGACACCCCTGGGCGGGCCGTGGAGTCCTGGGAGGAGCACGGGGCGGTCGTGGACGCGGTGGCACGCGGTGACGCGGAGCGGGCCCGGCGGCTGATGGCGGCCCATGTGGAGCGGGCGACGGCGGTGCACCGGCTGCGCCGTCCGGAGAGCACGGGGCGCGGCGCCGCGGCGCGGTGAGGAATCGGAAACACGCCGTACACACTTCGCGCGGCCGGGTTTAACAGAAGTGCCGTATACAACTTGGGGAATTGTGCGCGGGGTATTTCCGTGCCCTATTGTGCTGCGCGCTGCCCGAAAATGACCTCGCAATGACGAAGGGGCGGGTCCGCGAAATCCGGCCGGATTTCACGCGCAGGCCCGCCCCTTTTGCCGCACCGCGGCTCCGCGCGCTGTCAGACGGTCTCGGGGAGTTCGTCCAGGCCTTCGGAGACGAGCTTGGCAAGGCTGTCCAGAGCGGCGTCCACCCCCTCCGCGTCGGAGGCCAGCACGACCTCCTCGCCGCCGGCCACGCCCAGGCTCAGCACGGCGAGCATCGAGGCGGCGTTGACCGGGGCCCCGTCCGCCTTCGCGATGGTGACGGGGGCGCCCACGGCGGTGGCGGCGCGGACGAAGATCGAAGCGGGACGTGCGTGCAGGCCCTCGGCCCAGCCGATGGTGACGCGGCGCTCAGCCATGGTGTTGCCCTTCGGGTCGTTCCTGGGAGGTCTAGACCAGTCTGCCATGCCTCGGACACCGGTCCGTCCCCACATCGTCGCACCGGTCCCGCGACCGGCAGGTGCCCGTACGCTTGGGCCATGACGACGCCGTCCGCCGCAGAGCGCGACTACCCGGTCCACTGGGAGGCGGACGTGGTCCTGCGCGACGGCGGGATCGCCCACGTCCGGCCCATCGCGCCGGACGACGCGGGACGGCTGGTCAGCTTCTACGAGAAGGTCTCCGACGAGTCCAAGTACTACCGCTTCTTCGCGCCCTACCCCCGGCTCTCCGACCGGGACGTGCACCGCTTCACCCACCACGACTACCGTGACCGCGTCGGCCTGGCGGCCCTGGTCGGCGGCGAGTTCATCGCGACCGTCCGCTACGACCGCACCGACGACGGCGAGGCCGAGGTCGCCTTCCTGGTCCAGGACGCGCACCAGGGCCGCGGGGTGGCCTCCGCCCTGATGGAGCACATCGCGGCGGTGGCCCGCGAGCGCGGCATCCGTCGCTTCATCGCCGAGGTGCTGCCCTCCAACCGCAAGATGATCAAGGTCTTCACCGACGCGGGCTACACCCAGCAGCGCAGCTTCACCGACGGCGTCGTCCGGCTCGAATGCGACCTGGAGCCCACCGAGCAGTCCCTCGCCGTCATGCGCGCCCGCGAGCAGCGCGCCGAGGCCCGCTCCGTCCAGCGACTGCTCGCCCCCGCCTCCGTGGCCGTCATCGGCACCGGCCGCCGGCCGGGCGGCGTCGGCCGCGGAGTGCTCCGGAACATCGTCGCGGGCGGCTACACCGGCCGCGTCCACGCCGTGAACCGCTCCTTCCCCGAGGACCTGCGCATCCTCGACCCCGAGGGCGTCCCCGCCCACCGCTCCGTCGCCGAGATCCCCGACACCGTGGACCTCGCCGTGATCGCCGTGCCCGCCGACGACGTCGCCGAGGCCGTCGACGCATGCGGCCGGCACGGCGTCCTGGGCCTGCTGGTGATCTCCTCCGGCTACGCCGAGTCCGGCGCCGACGGCCGCCGCAGGCAGCGCGCACTGGTGCGGCAGGCCCACTCGTACGGGATGCGCGTCATCGGCCCCAACGCGTTCGGCATCCTCAACTCCGCCGAGGACGTCCGGCTCAACGCCTCGCTGTCGCCGCAGACCCCGGACGCCGGACGGCTCGGCCTGTTCACCCAGTCCGGCGCCATCGGCATCGCCCTGCTGTCCGGGCTGCGCCGGCGCGGCGCCGGACTGTCGTCCTTCGTCTCCGCCGGCAACCGGGCGGACGTCTCGGGCAACGACATCCTGCAGTTCTGGTACGACGACCCGGCCACCGACGTCGCCCTGCTCTACCTCGAAACCCTCGGCAACCCGCGCAAGTTCTACCGCCTCGCCCGGCGCACCGCCGCCGTCAAGCCGGTCGTCGTCGTCAAGGGCGCCCGGCACTCGGCGGCCGCCCCGCCCGGACACGCGGTGCCCCCCGCCCGCATCGCTGACAGCACGGTCTCCGCCCTGCTGCGGCAGGCCGGCGTCATCCGCACCGACACCGTCACCGAGCTCCTCGACACCGGACTGCTGCTGTCCTGCCGCCCGCTGCCCGCTGGCCCCCGCGTCGCGGTCCTCGGCAACTCGGAGTCGCTCGGCCTGCTCACCTACGACGCCTGCCTCACCGCCGGGCTGGAACCGGGCCTCCCGCTCGACCTCACCACGGCCGCCGGCCCCGAGGACTTCCGGGCCGCCCTCTCCGCCGCCCTCGCCGACCCCGCCCACGACGCCGTCGTGGTCACCGCCATCCCGCGCGTGGGCTCCGACCTCGGCGAGGCCCCCGCGAGCAGCGACGACGCCGCGCTGGCCGAAGCCCTCCACGCCGCCGCGGACGAGGCCGGCACCGGCAAGCCCGTCGTGATCGTCCACACCGCCCTGGAGGCCATGGCCACCCGCCTCGCCGCCGTCCGCATCCCCGCGTACGGCGCCGCCGAGCGCGCCGTGAAGGCACTGGCCAGGGCCGCCGCGTACGCTCAGTGGCGCAGGGACGCCCAGGTTCCCGGCAGGGTGCCGGAGTTCGAGGACGTCGACGAGGCGGGCGCCTGCCAGGACGTCACCCGGCTGCTCGACGAGGCGGCGGAGCCCGCCGGGGATGCCCACGGCGTCCCCCTCGACGACTCCGCGGCCGCCGCCCTGCTGGCCCGCTACGGCATCACGGTCCGGCCCACGCTGCCCGCCCCCGGGATCGACGCGGCCCTGGAGGCGGCCCGGCGGCTCGGCTACCCGGTCGCCCTCAAGACCACCGCGCCCCACCTGCGGCACCGCGCCGACCTCGGCGGCGTACGCCTGGACATCGCCGGCCCCGACGACCTCAGCCGCGCCTTCGAGGAGCTGACCGCCCGGCTGGGCAAGCCCGAGGAGCTGCACCTGGTCGTGCAGGCCATGGCACCGCGCGGCGTCGACACGGTCGTACGCGCCACCGTCGACCCGGCCGCGGGCGCCGTGCTCTCCTTCGGCATCGCCGGCGCCCCCTCCGAACTCCTCGACGACATGGCGCACCGGCTGGTCCCGGCCACCGACCGGGACGTCGCCGAGCTGGTCCGCTCCATCAAGGCCGCCCCGCTGCTGTTCGGCTGGCGCGGCGCGGAGCCGGTGGACACCGGCGCCCTGGAGGAGCTGCTGCTGCGGGTGTCGCGGCTGGTCGACGACCTGCCCGAGGTGGTCTCCGTCGACCTCGAACCGGTCGTGGTGGCCCCCGCAGGCCTCACCGTGCTCGGCGCCTCCGTGCGCCTCGCGCGGCCCCCGGCCCGCACGGACCTCGGGCCTCGTGCACTGTCGTCCTTCTGAACACGTGCTCCGCACTAGGATGGTCGCCATGGCGAAGACCAGTACGACGACCCAGGGGCTGCGCGCGGCGATCGAGCGCAGCGGCTACTACCCCGCCCTCGTGGCCGAGGCCGTGGAGGCCTCCGTCGGTGGGGAGGCGGTCGCCTCGTACCTGGTCCACCAGGAGACCACCTTCGACGCGAACGAGGTCCGCCGGCACGTCACCGTCCTGGTCCTGACCAGCACCCGCTTCATCGTCAGCCACACCGACGAGCAGAGCGCCGACGACACCTCCCCGAGCCCCTACGCCACCACCTCCACCGAGTCGGTCAAGCTGGAGCGGATCTCGTCGGTCGTGCTGAGCCGGGTCGTCGCCAACCCCGAGTCGTACACCCCGGGCACCCTGCCCCGCGAGGTCGTGCTGACCATCGGCTGGGGCGCGGTCAGCCGCATCGACCTGGAGCCCGCCGCCTGCGGCGACCCCAACTGCGAGGCCGACCACGGCTACACCGGCTCCTCCAGCGCCGACGACCTGAGCCTGCGGGTCAGTGAGGCGGGCGACGGCCCCGAGACCGTCCGCCAGGCCCTCGCCTTCGCACAGGCGCTCTCCGAGGCGACCGCGGGCGCGGCCTCCTGATGGTCCATCCCGCCCCGTCCTACGAACCGCTCGATCCGTACGCCGCGCCCGCCCCGCGCTACGGCAGCGCTTCCCTGAGCGACCTGCTGCCCGCGGTCGCCGCCGGGCTCGGCATCACCGGCGCCCCGCGGACGGCGCTCGACCTGGTGCCCGCCGACCGGGTCTGCGTGTTCCTCGTCGACGGCATGGGCTGGGAGCTGATCCGCAAGCATCCCGACGAGGCGCCGTTCCTCACCTCCCTGATCGCCGTCTCGGCCACCGGCAGCGGCCGGCCGATCACCGCGGGCTTCCCCTCCACCACCGCGACCTCGCTCGCCTCCGTCGGCACCGGGCTGCCGCCCGGCGCGCACGGCCTGGCCGGGTACACCGTGCTGAACCCGGACACCGGCGAGCTGATGAACCAGCTGCGCTGGCAGCCGTGGACCGACCCCTACGTCTGGCAGCCGTACCCCACGGTCTTCCAGCTCGCCCAGGCCGCCGGCATCGAGACCTGCCAGGTCACCTCGCCGACCTTCCAGCACACCCCGCTGACGAAGATCGCCCTCAGCGGCGGCACCTTCCACGGGCGGCTCAGCGGCGAGGAGCGCATGGACCTCACCGCCGAGCGGCTCGCGGCGACCGACCGGGCGCTGGTCTACACGTACTACAGCGAGCTGGACTCCATGGGTCACCGGCACGGGGTCGACTCCGACGCCTGGCGCGGCCAGCTGATGATGGCCGACCGGCTCGCCCAGCGGCTCGCCGAGCAGCTCCCGCCGCGCAGCGCGCTCTACATCACCGCCGACCACGGCATGATCGACATCCCCTTCGACCCGGAGTCCCGGATCGACTTCGACGAGGACTGGGAGCTGCGCGCCGGCGTCGCCGTCCTCGCCGGCGAGGCCCGGGCCCGTCACGTCTACGCCGTGCCAGGCGCCGCAGCCGACGTGCACGCGGTGTGGAGCGAGGTGCTCGGCGAGCAGATGTGGGTGGCCTCCCGTGAAGAGGCGGTCGCCGCGGGCTGGTTCGGGCCCGTCGTGGAGGACCGGGTGCTCGGCCGCATCGGAGACGTCGTCGCCGTCGCCCGGGACGACGTCGCGATCGTCGCCACCCGCTCCGAGCCGGGGGAGTCCACCATGGTCGGCCTGCACGGCTCGATGACCCCCGTGGAGCAGTTGGTGCCGCTGCTGGAAGTCCGCACCTGACGCACCGCCCTCCCTGCCCACCGCCCACCACCGCCCCGAAAGGCCGCCGCCTCCTCATGCCTGAGCTCGTGTTCTTCTCCGGAACGATGGACTGCGGGAAGAGCACCCTCGCCCTGCAGATCGAGCACAACCGCTCGGCACGCGGCCTGGAGGGCCTGATCTTCACCCGCAACGACCGGGCCGGCGAGGGCGTCCTCTCCTCCCGGCTCGGCCTGGAGACCAAGGCCGTCGAGGCCGCCGACGACTTCGACTTCTACGGCTACCTCGTCACCCACCTGTCCGGCGGCGCCCGCGCCGACTACGTCATCGTCGACGAGGCCCAGTTCTTCACCCCGGACCAGATCGACCAGCTCGCGCGCATCGTCGACGACCTGCGGCTGGACGTCTTCGCCTTCGGGATCACCACCGACTTCCGCACCAAGCTCTTCCCGGGGTCCCGGCGCCTGGTGGAGATGGCCGACCGGATCGAGGTGCTCCAGGTCGAGGCCCTGTGCTGGTGCGGCGCCCGTGCCACGCACAACGCCCGTACGGTGGGCGGGGAGATGGTCGTCGAGGGCGAGCAGGTCGTCGTCGGCGACGTCAACCGCCCCGGCGCGGACATCGGCTACGAGGTGCTCTGCCGCCGCCACCACATCCGGCGGATGACCGCGGCCGCGGCGCGC
The DNA here is from genome assembly GCF_042891295.1 of Streptomyces sp. NPDC001902. Taxonomy (NCBI): domain Bacteria; kingdom Bacillati; phylum Actinomycetota; class Actinomycetes; order Kitasatosporales; family Streptomycetaceae; genus Streptomyces; species Streptomyces sp. NPDC001902. The sequence goes on from NZ_JBIATA010000003.1 coordinate 82,834, forward strand.
GCGGCGGCGATCTCGCCGGACGTCCTGCCGGTCGACTAGCTGCCGCCGGCCCCCGGCTGCGGCCGGGACCGGATCACGGTGAAGACGGCGCCCTCGGGGTCCGCCACGGTGGCCAGCCGGCCGTACTCGGAGTCGCGCGGCGTGCGGATGACCGTCCCGCCCAGGTCCGTCACCTGGCGGGCGGCGGCGTCGGTGTCGGCGACCTCGAAGTACGTCATCCAGTGCGCCCCGCGGTCGCGCGGCAGGGCCCGGCCGACGCCGTGGATCCCGCCGACTGGACGGCCGGCGAGGTGGAGCGTGAGGTAGTCGAAGTCGGTGGAGACGACCGCGTCGGTCTCCAGCCCGAAGACCACCGAGTAGAACTTGCCGACCAGCGAGGTCTCCCGGGTGACCAGCTCGTTCCAGACCGGCGCGCCCGGTACCCCGAAGAGCTCGGTCCCGCGGTGGTGCCGGGCCTGCCACACCCCGAACACCGCGCCCATCGGGTCCGAGGCGACGGCCAGCCGTCCCGCGTCGTCCGCGTCCAGCGGGCCGACGCCCACCGTGCCGCCACAGATCCGGATCAGCTCGGCGGTCTTGTCGGCGTCGTCCGTGGCGAAGTAGGTCGTCCAGGCGATCGGCAGGTGCCGGTCCCTGGGCAGCTCGCCGATGCCGGCCACGCTCTTCCCGTCCAGCGTGGCGCGCACGTACAGGCCCAGGGAATGCGGACCGGGGTGGAACTCCCAGCCGAACAGATGGCTGTAGAACTCCTGCGTGGCCTCGACGCTGTGAGCCAGCAGGCTGACCCAGCACGGGGTGCCGTGCGGGTGGCGGTTCCCTACCTCGGTCATCAATTCTCTCCTGGGGAGCAACGCTCGGGCTTGCAGGGGACGTGCCACAGCGATGCTCGCACCACCGGGTGTGCCGCGGACCGGGGCCGCGCCGCAGGTTTCCCGCGTCGGGTGACCACAATGGGCTTATGCATCCTGTCATTACCGTAACCGAATTGGCCGCGCTGCCGAAGGGCGTCCCGGGAGGCGCCGCCCTTCTGGACGTCCGCTGGCAACTGGGCGGGCCGCCCGGCCGTCCCGCGTACGAGGCCGGTCACCTGCCCGGCGCGCACTACGTCGACCTCGACACCGAACTCGCCGGACCGCCCGGGGCGGCGGGCCGCCATCCCCTCCCGGACCTCGCGGTGTTCACCGCCGCCATGCGCCGCGCGGGCGTCGGCCCGGACCGCGACGTCGTGGTCTACGACGGCGGTCCCGGCTGGGGCGCCGCCCGCGCGTGGTGGCTGCTGCGGTGGGCCGGGCACGAGCGGGTCCGCGTCCTGGACGGCGGGCTCGCGGCGTGGACCGCGGCGGGACTGCCCCTCGAGGCGGACGTCCCCGCCGACGAGGAGGGCGAGTTCACCGCGGCGCCGGGCGCGCTCCCCGTGCTCACTGCCGACGAGGCGGCGGCACTGGCCCGCCGCGGCGTCCTCCTGGACGCCCGCGCGCCGGAGCGCTACCGGGGCGACACCGAGCCCATCGACCCCGTCGCCGGTCACATCCCCGGCGCGGTCAACGCCCCGACCACGGAGAACGTCGCCGCGGACACCGGAGTCTTCCTCGCCGCCGACGAACTGGCGGCGCGCTTCGGCAAGGCCGGCGCCACGCCCGGCGCCGAGGTCGGCGTCTACTGCGGCTCGGGCGTCTCCGGCGCCCACGAGGTGCTGGCCCTGGCGGTCGCCGGCATCCCCGCGGCGCTCTACGTCGGCTCCTGGAGCGAGTGGTCCACGGCGGGCCGGGACGTCGCGACCGGGCCGCAACCGGGCTGACAGGGCGCCGGCGGCTGGAGGCCGGCCCATACGGAGGACCGCACCGGGGCACCCCCTGAGGGGCGGCGTGCCCCGGTCAGTCCTGCTTCTTGCGCCGGCTCCCGAAGACGATCTCGTCCCAGCTCGGCACCGTCGCCCGCCGTCCCGGACGGACCCCGTCCGCCTCGGCCTGGCGGTCGGTGGAGCCGACCAGCCGGTCGCGGTGGGCGCCGACCGAACGCGGCATCAGGACGTCGGCGTACGCGGAGCCCGCGCCCGCACTCGCGGCGGGGGCCGGCGGCGCCTCCTCCTCCGCCCCGGGCGTGTCGGGACCGTCCTCCGCGACCGTGGCCGCGGCCGGCGTGTCGGGCGTGACGGAGGGCGGCCCCGCCTGGGCCGGCACCACCATGTCGCCGCGGAAGCTGGGGACCGCCTCCAGGAGGCTGGTCAGGGAGTCGCGCTCCTCCTCCGCCCGCTCCTCGGCGGTGCGTTCCGCCCGCTCGGCGCGGTCGGGCCGCTCCAGCGCACGGTCGCGCGGGAGCCGCGCGATCCGCGGCACGAAGGGGTAGCTCGGCTCCTGTGCGGCCTCCTGGGTCGTCTCCCCGATGAGCGCGCGCGCCTCGTCGTCCACGGCCTGGACGAGCCGGCGCGGCGGGTCGTACGTCCAGCTCGCGGAGTGCGGCTCACCGGCCACCCGGTAGACGAGGAGCACCTCCCAGGTGCCGTCGTCACGCCGCCAGGAGTCCCACAGGACGCTGTCCTTCTCGGCGCCGCGCAGCAGCAGCCGCTCCGCGACGGCCTCACCGAGCTGCGGACCGGTGCTCTCGCCCTGACGCCGCACCGCGGTCTTGCGGGCCCGCTCGGCCATGAAGGCGCGCTCCGCCAGCACGGGGCCCTCGAAGCGCCGGACGCGCTCCACCGGGATCCCGGCGAGCTGCGCGACCTCCTCCGCGGTGGCACCGGCTCGTATCCGCGCCTGGATGTCGCGCGGGCGCAGATGGCTCTCGACCTCGATCTCGATCTGGCCCAGCCGCGCCCGGTCGTTGCGGATGGCGGCACGCAGACGTTCGTCGATCGGAAGCGTGTACTCCGTGCTGTCGGCAGCCTTGAGCACCAGCCGTGTGCCGTCGTTGCTGACGGCCACGACACGCAGTTCGGGCACGGTTACCTCCCGGGTGGTGCCTGCCGACGTCACGTGCGTCGCTGCTCCCGATGGACGAGTGTGACCTGCCCGGGTGCAGCCTGCCACAACCTTGCTGAGTTTCCCGGCGTGTCGGGCATGTGCCGTGACTCGCCGTTATGGCACGGTTACCTATTTGCAACGCTGAGTGACCAAACGAACCACCCGGCGTCAAGTGTCTCCGGTTCGATCGACGGCACCCCGGGACGAGTGCGCCGTCTCCCCCCGGAGCCAGGATTTGTCACAGTACTCCATTTGGGCCACGTCGGTGGGGCGCCGCGCCGTCGAACTTCGCGCGCGCCAAGGGAGTTGGGTCGGGATCTTCACAAAAACCACACAAGTGGAACTATTCGCCGAGCACCCGCCGCAGGTAGTCGTTGCGGAACAGCCGGTCCGGGTCCAGCCGGTCGCGCAGGGCGGTGAACTCGGCGAAGCGCGGGTAGGCCTTGGCGAAGTAGTCCGCGTCCCGGGTGTGGATCTTGCCCCAGTGGGGGCGCCCCTGATGGGCGGTCATGATCTGCTCGACCGCCGTGAAGTACTCCTGGTACCGGCTGCCGCGGTACATGTGCACCGCGACGTACGCGGTGTCCCGGCCGGAGGCCGTCGACAGCGCGATGTCGTCCGCCGGGGCGACCCGCACCTCCACGGGGAAGCTGATCCTGAACCGCGAGGACTCGACCATGGACTTCAGTTCGCGCAGCACCTCCACCGCGGCCTCGCGCGGCACCGCGTACTCCATCTCCACGAAACGCACACGACGCGGATGGGTGAACACCTTGTACGGGATGTCGGTGTAGGCGCGGGCCGACAGGGCCCGGCTGGAGACCTGGGCGATGCCCGGGATGAGCGCGGGCGCCGCCCGGCCCACGGCGCAGGCCGCCTGGAAGACCCCGTTGGACAGGAACTCGTCGTCGATCCAGCCGCGCACGCCCGGGACCGGGGCGGCGGGCCCCTGGCTGCGGTTGTTCCGCTTGGTGTTGCAGCCGTCGGTGTGCGGGAACCAGTAGAACTCGAAGTGCTCGTTCTCCTCGACCAGTTGGTCGAACTCGGAGACCACCCGGTCAAAGCGCATGGGCTCCTCGCGCGCGGCGAGCAGGAAGAGCGGTTCGACCGCGAAGGTGAGCGCGCTGACCACGCCGAGCGCGCCCAGTCCGATCCGGGCGGCGGCGAAGACCTCGGCGTTCTCCTCCGCCGAGCAGGTGAGCACCGAACCGTCGGCGAGCACCATTTCCAGCGCCTTGACCTGGGCGGCTATGGAGCCCGAGTCGCGGCCCGTGCCGTGCGTTCCGGTGCTGGTCGCGCCGGCCACGGTCTGTTCCATGATGTCGCCCATGTTCGTGAGCGACAGGCCCTCGGCGGCGAGCAGCGCGTTGAGGTGCTTGAGCTGGACGCCCGCCTCCACCGTGACCGTGCCGGCCTCGCGGTCGACGCCCCGCACCGCGGTCATCCGCTCGGGCCGGATCAGGACGCCCGAGGTCGCCGCCGTCGAGGTGAAGGAGTGCCCGGTGCCGACCGCCTTGGCCGGGAGCCCGTCCGCCGCCGCCTTGCGGAGCACGGCCGCCAGTTCGTCCACCGAGGCGGGTGACGCGGTCCGCGCGGGCACGGCCCGCACGTTGCCCGCCCAGTTACGCCATGTGGCCTTCCCGGCGGTCCTGTTCGTCGTAGCCATGCGCACGCGTCCCCTCCAGCTCAGGCGCCGGCTCCAGCCGGCGGTACCCCAGGAAGGCCGCCACCACGGCGAGCGCCGCGGCGGAGGCGGGCACCGCGAACGCGGCCCGGGCCCCCGCCGCGTCGATCACCCACCCGGCCAGAGAGGCGCCGAGCGCCACACCGACCGCGAGCCCCGTGCTCGTCCACGTCATGCCCTCGGTCAGCTTCGCGCGCGGTACCAACTGCTCGACGAGCGCCATGGTGGTGACCATCGTCGGTGCGATGGACAGGCCCGCGACGAACAGCGCCACGGCCAGGAACGTCAAGTTCCCGACCAGTAGTGGCGGGATCATACTCACGGCCATGGCCGCCACGCCCAGGAGGAAGCGGCGGGAAGCCGTTCCCGCCGGCTTCATCAGGCCGAAAAGCACCCCCGCGAGGCAGGAACCCGCCGCGTACACCGCGAGCACCACGCTGGCCGCGGCCTTGTGGCCCTGTTCCTCGGCGAAGGCCACGGTGTTGACGTCCACGGCACCGAAGAGCGCCCCGGTCGCGACGAAGGTCAGCACGAGCACCTGCAGCCCGCGGGAGCGCAGTGCGGAGCCGGGGGTGTGCTGTTCGCGAGGGTGGGGCGGCGGTTCGGTGGCGCGCTGCGCGCTCAGCAGCCACACCCCGGCCGCCAGGAAGAGCACGGCCAGCAGCGGCCCCGCCTCCGGGAACCAGATCGTGCACAGCCCGATCGACAGGATCGGGCCCACGATGAAGCAGACCTCGTCGACGACGGACTCGAAGGAGTAGGCGGTGTGCAGCAGCGCGGGCGACCCCCGGTGGATCATGGCCCACCGTGCCCGCACCATGGCGCCCAGGCTCGGGGTCGTCCCCGCCGGCGCGACGCAGACGAAGAGCGCCCAGTCCGGGGCCCCGGTCCGTACGCACACCAGAAGGCCCGCCACCGCCAGCACCGTCACCCCGGCCGCCGGGCGCAGCACCCTGCGCTGGCCGTACCGGTCGACCAGGCGGGAGACCTGCGGACCCAGCGCCGCCCCGGCCAGTGCCAGGGTGGCCGCCAGGGCGCCCGCGATCCCGTAGCGGCCGGTGACCTGGGACATCATCGTCACGATGCCGATGCCGAGCATGGACAGCGGCATCCGGCCGATGAAGCCCGCCGCCGAGAAACCCCTGGTCCCCGGAGTGGAGAAGATCGCGCGATAGGGACTGGGCACAGGGCGCTCCAACGGCTTCGTCGCCGATGTTCGGGGGCTGAGGTGGGGGCCGGAGTAAGGAATGTGACTGCCTCACACAGCTTACAAAGGGAGCGCAAGCGAATTTTCCCGGTTCTTCGGCCGTCACCCCCGGGTGGCAGGATCGGAACATGTCCGATCACACCGAGGCCGGCACCGCCACTCCGTACGACGCACTGCTCCTGCTGTCCTTCGGGGGGCCCGAGGGGCCCGACGACGTCGTCCCCTTCCTGGAGAACGTCACGCGCGGCCGTGGCATCCCCCGCGAGCGCCTGAAGGAGGTGGGGCAGCACTACTTCCTCTTCGGCGGGGTCAGCCCCATCAACGCGCAGAACCGCGAGCTGCTGGAGGCGCTGCGCAAGGACTTCGCCGAGCACGGCCTCGACCTGCCCGTGTACTGGGGCAACCGCAACTGGTCGCCCTACCTCACCGACACGCTGCGCGAGCTGGCCGGGGACGGCCACCGCCGGGTCCTGGTCCTGGCCACCAGCGCGTACGCCTCCTACTCCGGCTGCCGGCAGTATCGCGAGAACCTCGCCGACTCCCTGGCCACCCTTGAGGCCGAAGGACACCCCGTCCCCCGCGTGGACAAGCTGCGGCACTACTTCAACCACCCCGGCTTCGTCCGGCCCATGACCGACGCGGTGCTGACCGCCCTCGCCACGCTGCCCGAGGACGTCCGGGACGGGGCGCACCTGGCGTTCACCACCCACTCGATCCCCACCGCGGCCGCCGACACCTCGGGCCGGCCCGAGGCGCACACCGAGGACGGAGCCGGCGGCGCCTACGTCGCCCAGCACCTGGACACCGCCCGGGTTATTGCCGACGCCGTCCGCGAGGCCACCGGCACCGACCGCCCGTGGAAGCTGGTCTACCAGTCCCGCAGCGGCGCCCCCCACATCCCGTGGCTGGAGCCCGACATCTGCGACCACCTGGAGGAGCTGCACGCCTCCGGCGCACCCGCCGCCGTCATGGTGCCGATCGGCTTCGTCTCCGACCACATGGAGGTCAAGTACGACCTCGACACCGAGGCGACCGCCAAGGCCGCGGAACTGGGCCTGCCGGTCGCCCGTGCCGCCACCGTGGGAGCGGACCCGCGCTTCGCGGCCGCCGTGCGCGAGCTGGTGCTGGAGCGCGCCGCCACCGAGCGGGGCCTGACCCCCGAGCGGTGCGCGCTGGGCGCGCTCGGGCCCAGCCACGACGTGTGCCCCGTGGGCTGCTGCCCGGCGCGCAGCCCGCGGCCCGCTGCCGCGGGCGCCGAGTGACCGACGTACCCGAACGCACGAGGAGTACCGTGAACGACCACCTCAAGGACGAACTCCTGGCCGTGGCCCTCGAGGCCGCCCGCAGGGCGGGCGAGCTGCTGCGCGACGGCCGCCCGGCCGACCTCGGTGTGGCCGCCACCAAGAGCAGCCCGATCGACGTCGTCACCGAGATGGACATCGCCGCGGAGAAGCTGATCGCCTCCTTCGTCATCGAGCGCCGTCCGGACGACGGGCTCCTGGGCGAGGAGGGCGCCAGCACCCCGGGCACCAGCGGGATCCGGTGGGTGATCGACCCGCTGGACGGCACCGTGAACTACCTGTACGGCCTGCCGTCGTGGGCCGTGAGCATCGCGGCCGAGCGGGACGGCGAGACGCTCGTCGGGGTCGTCGAGGCCCCGATGCGCGGCGAGAGCTACCGCGCGGTGCTGGGCCGGGGCGCGTGGGTGGGCGACCGGCCCGCGGCCGTGCGCCCGGCGCCGCCGATGGACCAGGCGCTGATCGGCACCGGCTTCGGCTACCTGCAGGAGCGGCGCGAGGGCCAGGCGAGGGTGCTGCGCGAGCTGGTGCCGCAGGTGCGGGACATACGTCGCGGCGGATCCGCCGCCATCGACCTGTGCGACGTGGGCTGCGGCCGCCTCAACGGCTACTACGAGCGCGGCCTGAACCCGTGGGACTACACGGCGGGCGCGCTGTTCGCCCGCGAGGCCGGTGCCCTGACCGGCGGCCGCCCCGGGGTGCCGGAGTCCACGGAGCTGACCGTGGCGGCCCCGCCGGGACTGTTCGAGCCCCTGCAGCGCCGGCTCGACGAACTCGGCGCCTGGCACGACTGAGGGCCGCTGACGCCCCCGTGACGGCCGGCCGCCCCGTGCGGAACCGGCGGCGGGCACGCGAACGCCCCGGCACCTGTCCAGGTGTCCGGGGCGCGGCGTTCGGCTGTGCCGCCCTGGGCGATCTCAGGCGATCTTGGGCAGCACCTGGACGCCGTGCTCAGCGGCGAGGCGGCGCAGGTCGGCCAGTTCGGCCTCCTCGACCTCGGCCAGGAACTCGTCCCCGTCCTCGCGGGCGCGCAGAAGGTCCGATTCGGTGCTGTGTATGCGCTGCAGGATTCCAGTGGTGAATGCGTCCATCAGGTGGCGCCCCCTCGTCGTCGTGGGTTGACACAGGGATATTCGGGGTCGTGCGATGTGCGGGGTCGTTCGTTCACAGGTCTTGTCCGGGGACCCCTCGGATCACACAGCGGCTACTGCCACGGGAGTTGCGGACGCCCTGGGGGCGTGATCGGGGGTGTGCAGTCGTCCTCCCCAGGCCCGCCGGAGGGGAAACCTCCGGGACGCGAAGAATTGGGCGCCAACTGCTCTTACCCCTGTTTTACGGCCTCCCGGTGCAGGATGGAGGGGCGTTCAGCCTGCGCACGCGGGCTGTGCACGGCTCTTTGAGAAGTGCCTAGGGAAGGAACAGCGCCTTGCGCGTACTGGTCGTCGAGGACGAGCAACTGCTCGCCGATGCGGTAGCCACCGGACTACGCCGTGAGGCCATGGCCGTCGACGTCGTCTACGACGGCGGCGCCGCCCTGGAGCGGATCGGGGTCAACGACTACGACGTCGTCGTCCTCGACCGCGACCTGCCGGTCGTCCACGGGGACGACGTGTGCCGCAAGCTCGTGGAGCTGGGCCTGCCGACCCGCGTCCTGATGCTGACCGCCGCGGGCGACGTCAGCGACCGCGTGGAGGGGCTGGAGCTGGGCGCGGACGACTACCTCCCCAAGCCCTTCGCCTTCACCGAGCTGACCGCCCGCGTGCGGGCCCTCGGGCGCCGTACGACGGCGCCGCTGCCGCCGGTGCTGGAGCGTTCCGGGATCAAGCTCGACCCCAACCGCCGCGAGGTGACCCGGGAGGGCCGGCAGGTCCACCTGGCCCCCAAGGAGTTCGCGGTGCTGGAGGTGCTGCTGCGCAGCGAGGGTGCCGTGGTCTCCGCGGAGCAGTTGCTGGAGAAGGCCTGGGACGAGAACACCGACCCCTTCACCAACGTCGTGCGCGTCACCGTCATGACGCTGCGCCGCAAGCTCGGGGAGCCCGCGGTGATCGTCACCGTGCCCGGCTCCGGTTACCGGATCTGATCCGCCGTGCCCGCGCCCTCGTCCTCGCCGACGACCCCGCCCGCGTCGCAGGCCATCCCGCCCAAGCCCACCTGGGACCCGAAGCCGGCCGCCCGCCCCATGCCGCTGCTGCGCCCCACGATCCGGATAAGGCTCACCCTGCTCTACGGCGGCATGTTCCTGATCGCCGGGGTGATACTGCTGTGGATCATCTACCTGCTGGCGGCCCAGGCCATCCGCCAGGGCACCGAGGCGCAGTTCCACGTCGAGGCCGGCCGGCTGTCGCTCACCGGGCTGTGTCCCGAGCTGCCCACCGGCCCGACCAACCCCGACGCCTTCAACAAGGCCTACGTCCACTGCCTGGCGGTGCAGCGCGAGACCGCCCTGAACGTTCTGCTCAAGCGCTCGCTGTTCGCGCTCGTCGGTCTCGCCGTGCTCGCCTTCGCCTTCGGCTACCTGCTGGCCGGCCGTGTGCTGGCGCCGCTCGGCCGGATCACCCGCACCGCGCGCGGCGTGGTGAGCTCCGACCTGACCCAGCGGATCCACCTGACCGGCCCGGACGACGAGCTCAAGGAGCTGGCGGACACCTTCGACGACATGCTGGAGCGCCTGGAGCGGTCCTTCGACGCCCAGCGGCGCTTCGTCGCCAACGCCTCCCACGAGCTGAGAACGCCGCTGGCGATCACCCGCACGCTGCTGGAGGTCCAGCTCGCCGACCCCAACGCCTCCCCGGACATGGCACAGCTGGGGAAGAACCTGCTCGTCACCAACACGCGCAGCGAGCAGCTGGTGGAGGGCCTGCTGCTGCTCGCCCGCAGCGACAACGAGATCGTCGACCGCAAACCGGTGGACCTCGCCGAGGCGGCCACCCAGGCGCTGGAGCAGACCCGCAGCGAGGCCGACGCCAAGGGCGTGGAGCTGCGTGCCGCGCTGGGCGAGGCGGTCGTCCAGGGCAACGGGGTGCTGCTGGAGCGCATCGCGCTGAACCTGGTGCAGAACGCCGTCCGGTACAACGTCGCGGACGAGGGCTGGGTGGAGGTCACCACGGGCGTCGAGGCGGGCTCCGCGGTCCTGGCGGTCGTCAACACCGGGCCCGTCGTCCCCGCGTACGAGATCGACAACCTGTTCGAACCCTTCCGTCGGCTGGGCAACGAGCGCACGGGCAGTGACAAGGGCGTCGGTCTCGGGCTCTCCATCGCCAAGTCCGTCGCCCGGGCCCACGGCGGCACGATCAGCGCGGTCCCGCGCGAGGGAGGTGGCCTGGTCATGCGGGTTGTCATCCCCGTGTGACCCGTCACACGACACCCCCGGAGGCGTGTTCGCTTTGCGCTGAATTTTGCGGTCTGCGCGCCTCGGGGGCATGCTGTGAGCGATCACACATACGATTCCGGTCGCGGGTACTCTCCGTGATGGCGACCTCCGGGAAAAGACCGGAAAAATCCATGTTTCCGCAGGTCATGATCACGGGAAGTACACGTGGAGGCGCGAGCAAGGTGCGACAAGCGGGCCGTTTCCGGTCATGACCGGCAGCGGATGCGATCACCTCTTCGGGGGTGCGTTTGGGTGTCGATTGAGTAACGGCACTTGATGTAAGGCAAAATCTCCGCTTCGGGCCGGGCACAAGACCGGCCTCCCGTGCGTTACGTGCGCTGGAGACACCGCAGACACCCAGAGGGGGAGAGCGATACATGGCTACTGATTACGACACCCCACGCAAGACCGACGATGACGTCAACGAGGACAGCATCGAGGAACTCAAGGCCAGGCGGAACGACAAGTCGACCTCGACGGTCGACGTCGACGAGTTCGACCAGGCCGAGTCCCTCGAGCTGCCCGGAGCCGACCTCTCCAATGAGGAGCTGTCGGTCCGGGTGCTGCCCCGGCAGGCGGACGAGTTCACCTGCATGAGCTGCTTCCTCGTGCACCACCGCAGCCAGCTGGCGACGGAGAAGAACGGCAACCCGATCTGCCGCGACTGCGCGGCCTGACGGAGAGCCGGACCGTGGCGAGCGACGACGAGCGGGGCCATGAGGCCTCGCTCGCGGGCGCAACGGAGGGGCCGGCGGGAGATCTCGTCCCGTTCCGTCCCCCCGGCCGTGCCGCACGGGCACGGGCACGCGCCAAGGCGGCGCTGAACACCTTCGTCGACGGGCTCGTCGAGACGGCCCCGAGGGTCCCCGTCAGGGACCTGGAGACGCTTCGCCGCCAGTTCCCCGGGCTCGGGCCCGAGGAACTGGCCGACAAGCTGGTGAACGCCGCCACGATGGGCACTGCGACGGTCGGCGCCGGCATCGGCGCCGCCGCCATGCTGCCCACCCCGCCGGCCATGCCGGCGGAGCTGGCCTCGGAGACCCTCGGCGTCGCCCTGGTCGAGTACAAGCTCATCGCCGAGCTGCACGAGGTCTACGGGCTGCGCGCCCCGGGCACGCTGCGTCAGCGGTCGACGATGTACCTCGCCGAGTGGACCGAGCGGCGCGGGATCGACTTCTCCAAGCCGTCCACGCTGAACATCGCCCTCGGCGGCAGGATGAAGCGCGAGCTGCGCCAGCAGCTGATGAAGCGCACCATGCGCAACCTGCCGACACTGACCCCGTTCATGGTCGGCGCGGCCGTCGGTGCCGTGATGAACCGGCGCGACACCAAGAAGCTCGCGGAGCAGATCCGCAAGGACCTGCGCGTCCGCCAGGTGCCCTGGGGCCTGCTGTCCGCCGAGGAGGAGCCCCCGCCCGCGCTCGGGCCCGGTGGCTGAGCCACCCGGCACCGGGCACCCCGTGCCGGGGCGCCCGTCCGCTCAGACGCGCACGTCCCGCAGGGCCGCGGCCAGGCGCTCGGGCGATCGGGTCGACAGGTACAGGTAGGGCGTCGGGTCGTCCGGGTCGGTGACCTCGACCTTGAGCGCGGTCGGCACGTACGCGCGCAGCAGCATGAAGGCGCGCGGATCGGCCTTGTACGACCGCCAGGCCACGGCCTCGTCCCGGTCCAGCACCGTGGCCTCGCCGAGCGCCGTCACGGGGATCTTCGCGTCCCCGGCCACCAGCGAACCGGCGACCACCCGCAGCCGCGGCGAGCCGTACGCGCTGACCAGGGCCGCTCCGGCGGCCGTACCGCCCACCAGCCCGCCGAGCAGCGCCAGGGGGCCGAAGGGCAGCAGGATCAGCGCCAGTGAGACGCCCGCGCCGACGGCGAGGCCCCACCACGAACGCGGCGCGGTCAGCCGCTCCTCATAGCTCATGACGGTCATGACACCAAGCTTGTCATGCCGTGTCCTCAGCGCCCGCCCCGGGACCGCAGCCTCGTCAGCGCGTGCGCCGCGCGCGGGGGACGCCGCAGCCCCGTGGCGACCTGCTTGGCCCAGTCGGTCGCGGCGGTCGGCAGGGCGGCGTCCAGGACGGCGGAGGACCGGGCGTCGGTGCCCACCAGGTAGCGGGGGAGCGGCCGCGGTGCCGTGAGCGCCCTCAGGACCGTGCGCGCCACCGGGCGCGGCGAGGGCAGCTCCCGCTTGATCATCTCCTCCGCGGCCTCGTACTGGTGCCGGTAGGCGGAGTTGCGGCGCTGCGGGAGCCGGCTCGCGCCGCGCTGCCAGATGTCCGTGCCGTACGAGCCGGGCTCCACCAGCACGACCTTGACCCCGAACGGGGCGGCCTCCATCCGCAGTGCGTCCGTCACCGCCTCCAGGCCCTGCTTGCTGGCGCAGTACCAGCCGAGCAGCGGCATCGAGACCCGACCGGAGATCGACGAGATGTTGACGATCCGCCCCGCGCGCCGGGCCCGCATCGTGGGCAGCACCAGGCGGGCGATGCGCGCCGGGGCCACCAGGTTGGTCTCCAGTTGCTGCCGGACCTGCTCGTCGTCGACGTCCTCGATCGCGCCGGGCTGGGCGATCCCGGCGTTGTTCACCACCGCCCACGGGCCGCCGTCCGTCATCGTGGCGATCTCGGTGAACGCCCGGACGGAGGACGTGGCGTCCGTGACGTCCAGCAGCACGGTGCGCACCGACGCGCCGGTGCGCTCCACCGCCTCCCGCAGCGCCTCCGCCTTCTCCTCGCTCCGTACCGTCCCGATGACGTCGAAACCGGCGTGGGCGAGTTCCAGGGTGGTGGCGAGGCCGATCCCGCACCCGGCTCCTGTGACGACGACGGACCTGGGGGTCATGTGGTGCTCCAAGGGAGGGTGCTCCGGTGATGGGCGGGCCGCGGGGCCGCAAGGACAACGGCCGGGCGGCGGGAATGGATCCCGCAGGAGGGTAGGGTCTCCCGCGTGAGTGGAGCTACGACCGACGCCGGCCCGGACCGCCCGGGCCTGACACCGCCGAGCGACGCCGTCGCGCCCGAGCGGCACCCCGACGCCCCCGCTCCCGGCGAACCGCTGGGCGCGCACTACGACCACTGCTTCGGCTGTGGCGGGGCGCAGCCGCACGGCCTGCACCTGGAGGCCACGGCCGGTGAGGGCGTCAGCGTGACCGCGGAGTTCACGGTCCAGCCCGCCCACCAGGGCGCCCCGGGCCTGGCGCACGGCGGTGTGCTGGCCACGGCGCTCGACGAGACGCTCGGCTCGCTGGCCTGGCTGCTGCGGACCATCGCCGTGACCGGCCGGCTGGAGACCGACTTCGTGCAGCCCGTGCCGGTCGGCGCCACCCTCCACCTGGAGGCCCGCTGCACCGCCGTGGCCGGGCGCAAGATCTACTCCACCGCGGTCGGCCGCATCGGCGGCCCCGACGGCCCGGTCGCCGTCCGTGCGGACGCGTTGTTCATCGAGGTCAAGCTGGAGCACTTCACGGACAACGGCCGCCCCGAGGAGATCCGGGCCGCGATGTCCGACCCCGACCAGGTCAAGGTCGCGCGCGCCTTCGAGGTGAACCCGTGACCGGCGGCGGTCGCCCCCCGGTCGACGTCCTCATCCACCGTTTGCACGAGGACGTCCCGATTCCTTCGTACGGGCACCCGGGCGACGCCGGGGCCGACCTCGTCACCACCGAGGCGGCCGAACTGGCCCCCGGTGAGCGTGCCGTGCTGCCCACGGGCGTGTCGATCGCGCTGCCGTACGGCTACGCCGCCTTCGTGCACCCGCGCTCGGGCCTGGCCGCGAGGTGCGGAGTGGCGCTCGTGAATGCCCCGGGAACGGTTGATGCCGGGTACCGTGGGGAGATCAAGGTGATCGTGGTCAACCTGGACCCGCGCGAGAGCGTACGGTTCGCAGCAGGGGACCGGATCGCCCAACTGGTCGTCCAGCAGGTCGAGCGGGTCCGCTTCCACGAGGTGGCGGAGCTGCCCGGCTCGGAACGGGCGGCAGGGGGCTTCGGCTCCACGGGGGGTCATGCCGCGGTGGATGGCTCGCCGGTCGGTCCGTCCGGCAATGGATACGCATCGGTCATCGCTGACCGGGAAGGACAGTGACGTGTTCCGTCGTCGTCGCAAGGAGCGCGGAGACGCCCTCGACGAGCTCGAGGCCGAGAGCCCTGACGAGCTGGCCGAAGACGCCGAGGAGTCGGACGACTCCATGGAGTCCCGTCGGTACAACCTTCCGCCCGCCCCCAGGCCGGACGGCCCGTGGGACGTGAGCGAGGTCAGGGACCCGGCCGAGGGCCGGGTCGACCTGGGCGGGCTGTTCGTGCCCGGTGTGCAGGGCATGGAGCTGCGCGTCGAGGTGGCCGGGGAGTCCATCGTCGCCGCGACCGTGGTGCTCCGGGAGAGCGCCGTCCAGCTGCAGGGCTTCGCCGCCCCCAAGTCGGAGGGCATCTGGGGCGAGGTCCGCGACGAGATCGCGTCCGGCATCACCAAGCAGGGCGGCATCGTCGACGAGGTCGAGGGTCCGCTGGGCTGGGAGCTGCGCGCCCAGGTTCCGGTGCAGCTGCCCAACGGCGCCAACGGCGTCCAGGTCGTGCGCTTCGTCGGCTGTGACGGCCCGCGCTGGTTCCTGCGGGGCGTCATCTCCGGGCAGGGCGCCGTCCAGCCCGAGACCGCCGGCCTGCTGGAGCAGATCTTCCGCGACACGGTCGTCGTCCGCGGCGAGTCGCCGATGGCGCCGCGCGACCCGATCGTGCTGAAGCTGCCCAACGACGCCCAGATGGTGCCCGAGGGCATCGCCCAGGAGGAGGCCGGTCGCTTCTCCGACGGCATCGACCCGATGCGTCGCGGACCGGAGATCACCGAGGTGCACTGAACCCCGGGGCCCAGTGCCCCGGCCACGCCGAACGCCCGTGGGCCGACCTGTGAGAACAGGTCGGCCCACGGGCGTTTTCGCAGGTCATCGGGGTGAACGTCAAAGGTCCGTCAAGGCGCCGTGAGGGCCCGTATGGAAGCCGTCAACGAGGCCCGCGTACGGCGGGGACGGAGGTTTCCTGGCCTGGTAAACGTTCGATCCGAAGCTAGGAGCACACGATGGCCGACCTGGCCTTCGTGGTCACCACAATCGCGGTCTTCGCGCTGGTGGCCCTCATCGCCAAGGGGGTGGCGAAGCTGTGAGCGCCGAGAACGTCGTCGGACTCGTCGTCGCCGTCGCCCTGCTGGGCTACCTGATCCTGGCGCTCGTCCGACCCGAGAGGTTCTGAGTTCCGGACATGGGCCCCATCACCGCTGACGTGCTCCAGGTCACCGCCCTCATCGTGGCGCTGGCCCTGGTGTACCGCCCCTTCGGCGACTACATGGCCGCCGTCTACACCTCCGACCGTCACCTGCGGGTCGAGCGGCTGATCTACCGTTGCTTCGGCGCCGACCCGGACGCCGAGATGCGCTGGCCCGCCTACCTCAGGGCGGTGCTGGCCTTCTCCTTCGTGGGCGTGCTGTTCCTGTACCTGTTCCTGCGGCTCCAAGACCACCTTCCGCTGTCGCTCGGCTTCGCCGCCATCACGCCCGACCAGGCGTTCAACACCGCGGCCTCGTTCGTGACCAACACGAACTGGCAGTCGTACATGGGTGAGAACGCCATGGGCCACGCCGCCCAGACCGCGGGCCTGGCCGTGCAGAACTTCGTCTCGGCGGCGGTCGGCATGGCCGTGGCCGTGGCGCTGGTCCGCGGCTTCGTGCGCTCGCGCACCGGTGAGCTCGGCAACTTCTGGGCCGACATGGTCCGCGGCACCGTCCGCATCCTGCTGCCCGTGGCGTTCGTCGCCGCGATCGTGCTGGTGGGTTTCGGGGCGATCCAGAACTTCGCCGGCTGGCACGAGATCACCACCCTCGCCGGCGGCCACCAGACGCTGACCGGAGGCGCGGTGGCCTCCCAGGAGGCCATCAAGGAGCTCGGCACCAACGGCGGCGGCTTCTACAACGTCAACTCCGCCCACCCCTTCGAGAACCCGGACGCGTTCACCAACCTCTTCGAGATCTTCCTGATGCTGGTGATCCCGCTCTCGCTGACCCGCACCTTCGGGAAGCTGGTCGGCAACATCAGGCAGGGCTACGCGATCCTCGCGGCGATGGGCCTGATCTGGATCGGCTTCGTCACGCTGATGACCTGGGTCGAGTTCGCGCACCCCGGCTCGGCGAACCAGATCGCGGGCGCCGCCATGGAGGGCAAGGAACAGCGCTTCGGCGTCGGCGCCTCGTCGCTGTTCGCGGTGAGCACCACCTTGACGTCGACCGGCGCGGTGGACTCCTTCCACTCCTCCTTCACCGGCCTCGGCGGAGGCATCACCCTGCTCGGGATGATGCTGGGCGAGATCGCCCCGGGCGGTGTCGGCTCCGGCCTCTACGGCATCCTGATCATGGCGATCATCGCGGTGTTCATCGCCGGCCTGATGGTCGGCCGCACCCCGGAGTACCTGGGCAAGAAGATCGGCACCCGCGAGATCAAGCTCGCCGCCCTCTACATCCTGGTCACCCCGACCGTCGTGCTGGTCTTCACCGCCCTGGCGATGGCCCTGCCGACCCCGCCGCACTCCATGCTCAACAGCGGGCCGCACGGCTTCTCCGAGGTCCTGTACGCCTACACCTCCGCCGGCAACAACAACGGCTCCGCCTTCGCCGGCCTGAGCGCCAACACGCAGTGGTACAACACCACGCTCGGCCTCGCGATGCTCCTCGGGCGCTTCGTGCCGATGGTCTTCGTCCTGGCCCTGGCCGGTTCGCTCGCCCGGCAGAAGCCGGTGCCCGCCACCGCGGGCACCCTGCGCACCGAGAAGCCGCTCTTCGCGAGCCTGCTGGTCGGCGCGATCCTGATCATCACCGCACTGACCTACTTCCCGGCGCTCGCCCTCGGCCCGCTCGCCGAAGGCCTGTCATGAGCCGTGCGACCACCCCCACCCCCGCAGAGGAAACCATGTCCACCGACACACCCGTACGCGCGCCCGAGGGACCGGCACCGCACGCCCCGGACGCGGGCCACGGCGCCCGTGTCTCGGGCGGGCTCTTCGACCCGGCCCAGCTGCTGCGGTCCCTCCCGGACGCCCTGCGCAAGCTCGACCCCCGGGTGATGGTCAAATCGCCCGTCATGTTCGTGGTCCTGATCGGCTCGGTGCTCACCACGGTGCTGGCGCTGCTCTCCCCGGCCGACTGGTTCGGCTGGGCGATCACCGCATGGCTCTGGCTCACCGTGATCTTCGCCAACCTCGCGGAGGCCGTCGCCGAGGGCCGCGGCAAGGCCCAGGCCGACACGCTGCGCCGGGCCAAGACCGACACCGTCGCCCGCCGTCTCATGGACGGCGCCGAGGAGCGCGTGCCGGGGACGGAACTGCGCGTGGGCGACCTGGTGGTCTGCGAGGCGGGCGACGTGATCCCGGGTGACGGTGACGTCGTGGAGGGCGTCGCGTCGGTCGACGAGTCGGCGATCACCGGTGAGTCGGCGCCGGTCATCCGGGAGTCCGGTGGTGACCGCAGCGCGGTCACGGGCGGCACGAAGGTGCTGTCGGACCGGATCGTCGTCCGCATCACGACCAAGCCCGGTGAGACCTTCATCGACCGGATGATCGCCCTCGTGGAGGGCGCGGCCCGGCAGAAGACGCCCAACGAGATCGCGCTGAACATCCTGCTGGCCTCGCTGACCATCGTCTTCCTGCTCGCGGTCGTCACCCTGCAGCCGTTCGCGATCTACGCGGGCGCCGAGCAGTCGATGATCGTCCTGGTCGCGCTGCTGGTCTGCCTCATCCCGACGACGATCGGCGCCCTGCTGTCGGCGATCGGCATCGCCGGCATGGACCGCCTGGTGCAGCGCAACGTGCTCGCCATGTCCGGCCGGGCCGTCGAGGCCGCCGGCGACGTGTCCACCCTGCTGCTCGACAAGACCGGCACCATCACCCTCGGCAACCGCCAGGCCGCGGAGTTCGTGCCCGTGGCGGGCGCGGACGAGGCCGGGCTCGCCGACGCCGCGCAGTTGTCGTCGCTGGCCGACGAGACGCCCGAGGGCCGTTCCGTCGTCGTCCTGGCGAAGGAGAAGTACGGCCTCCGCGAGCGAAACGAGGGCGAGCTCGGGCACACCGCGTTCGTGCCCTTCACCGCGCAGACCCGCATGTCCGGCGTCGACGTCGACGGCCGCCAGATCCGCAAGGGCGCGGCCGGTGCGATCGCCGCCTGGGTCAGCGGGAACGGCGGCACCGTCGCCCCCGACGCGCAGCGCACCGTCGACACCATCTCCGCCGCCGGCGGCACCCCGTTGCTGGTCGCGGTCAAGGAGGACGGCGCGGCCCGCGTGCTGGGTGTCATCCACCTGAAGGACGTGGTCAAGGAGGGCATGCGGGAGCGGTTCGACGAGCTGCGGCGGATGGGCATCCGCACGGTGATGATCACCGGTGACAACCCGCTGACGGCCAAGGCGATCGCGGACGAGGCGGGGGTCGACGACTTCCTGGCCGAGGCGACGCCCGAGGACAAGATGGCGCTGATCAAGCGGGAGCAGGCGGGCGGCAAGCTCGTCGCGATGACCGGTGACGGCACCAACGACGCCCCGGCGCTGGCCCAGGCGGACGTGGGCGTGGCCATGAACACCGGCACCTCGGCCGCCAAGGAGGCCGGGAACATGGTGGACCTGGACTCCAACCCCACCAAGCTGATCGAGATCGTGGAGATCGGCAAGCAGCTGCTCATCACCCGCGGCGCGCTGACCACCTTCTCCATCGCCAACGACGTGGCGAAGTACTTCGCGATCATCCCCGCGATGTTCGCGATCGTCTACCCGGGCCTGGACAAGCTCAACATCATGCAGCTGTCCTCGCCGCAGTCCGCGATCCTGTCCGCGGTCATCTTCAACGCGCTGATCATCATCGCGCTGGTGCCGCTCGCCCTGCGCGGCGTGCGCTACCGGCCCACCAGCGCCGACCGGATGCTCCGCCGGAACCTCGGGATCTACGGACTCGGCGGCCTGGTCGCCCCGTTCATCGGCATCAAGCTGATCGACATGGCCATCTCCCTGATCCCCGGAATCCACTGACGCGAGGCGTGCAGAGAACCATGAACACTTCCGTACGCAACTCCGCCCGGCTGCTCTGGAGCGCCCTGCGCGCGCTGCTGGTGCTGACCGTCGTCCTCGGCGTCGTCTACCCCGTCGCGGTGTGGGGGGTGGGCCAGGCGGCCTTCCACGACCAGGCCAACGGCTCCGAGGCGAAGGTGGGCGGCAGGGTCGTCGGCTCCACGCTGATCGGCCAGAACTTCACCACGGGCAAGGACTTCGCCCCGGACCCCAAGTGGTTCCAGCCCCGCCCCTCGGCGGCCGACGCGGGCGCCGGCGCCGGGCCGTACGACCCGACCTACACCAGCGCGTCCAACCTCGCGGTCACCAGCAAGGCCCTCACCGACCTGGTGAAGGAGCGCAAGCAGGAGGTCGCCGCCTTCAACGGCGTCCCGCAGTCCAAGGTCCCCGCGGACGCGGTCCAGGCGTCCGGCTCCGGCCTCGACCCGGACATCTCCCCGGCGTACGCGGACATCCAGACCGCGCGCGTGGCCAAGGCCAACGGGCTGAGCACCACCGAGGTCGCCCGGCTGGTCAAGGAGCACACGGACGGACGGCAGTTCGGCATCCTCGGCCAGCCGACCGTCAACGTCCTGGAGCTCAACATCGCGCTGGAGAAGCTGGCCGGCTGACCCACCGCCGCCCCCACCCACCCGGCATCACGCCCGCCGGGTGGGCTTCGGCGCGCGCGGAGGACGCCCCGCGGCGCCGCCTGGTTGCCCGGCCCGTGGTGGCGGTTCCCGGCCGCCACGGCCGGCTACCTGGCGCCGACCGTCACGACGGTCGCCGTCCTCGGCCCCACGCGTGAAGCACCGCCGCGCCCGGCCGTGCGCGGCCGCCGTCGCGGGGCCGGGGGCGGGTCGCGTCAGGAAGGCGTCAAGCGCCGGGGGTCCGCCGTCAAGGGGCCGACAACGCAGGGCCCGGGACGGGGCCGGCGGGGAGACAGTGGAAGCACGGAGGGGAGGCCGGCGGAGGCCGCTCGGCGGTGCGGAGGGGGCTGCGGAATGGCGCACACCGTTACCGCTGAGGAGCGGCGGCAGGTGCCACCTGGTCCGGATCCGGACGGCGGTGGGGATTCCGGGTCAGGGAGACGGCACCGTGTTCCGCGCAGGCCTCCCCTCGGTGGGGGGTCGCCGGGCCGGCCGCGTCGCACGTTGACGGCGTCGCTGCGCGGCCGCCCCGGCACCGTACCCGCGCGGTTACGGCTGTTGCGGGCGACGGCCCTCGCCGTGTGCGCCGCACGACCGCACGATCCGGGCCCTGGCCGGGGCCGGCCGGCTTCCCGCTGCCGTCGCGTACGGCACCGGCTACGGACCCGGGGAGTCGAACCACGACTTCGCGGCGTTCGACCGGGCGCTCGGCGAGGTCATCGCCATCAACTCCGCCGCCTACGAGCGGGCCGCCGCGGACGGCGCGGACCGGGCGCTGTCCGTCCCCCTGGGCCTCGCCGGGGCGCTGGTGGCCGCCGCGGCCCTGGTCGTCCTCGGCCTGAGGCCGCGGCTCGCGGAGTTCCGCTGACCGGGGGCGGCGGCACGAGGAGGGCGTCAAGGACGCGTCAACGTGCTCCCCGCAGGAACATCACGCCCGATTTGTCCGCTGCTGGGACCATAGGATTCTTAACGTCGGACGCGCCCGGAAGGGGCACGCCACGAGGCGGAACGTGGAGCCATGGCACGCGGGACTTTGCGGATATACCTGGGGGCGGCCCCGGGAGTGGGCAAGACCTACGCCATGCTCTCCGAGGCCCACCGGCGCCTGGAGCGCGGCACCGACGTCGTCGTCGCCTTCGTCGAGCACCACGACCGTGCCCGTACGGAGGTCATGCTGCACGGCCTGGAGGTCGTGCGGCGCAAGGAGATCGAGTACCGGGACACCGGCTTCACCGAGATGGACGTCGACGCGGTGCTCGCGCGCCGGCCCGAGGTCGCCCTCGTCGACGAGATGGCGCACACCAACATCCCGGGCAGCCGCAACGAGAAGCGCTGGCAGGACATCGAGGAACTGCTCCAGGCCGGCATCAACGTCATATCGACGGTGAACATCCAGCACCTGGAGTCGCTCGGCGACGTCGTCGAGTCGATCACCGGGGTACGTCAGCGCGAGACCGTGCCCGACGAGGTGGTCCGCCGCGCCGACCAGATCGAGCTGGTCGACATGTCCCCACAGGCGCTGCGCCGCCGCATGGCGCACGGCAACATCTACGCCTCCGACAAGGTCGACGCGGCCCTGTCCAACTACTTCCGGCCCGGCAACCTCACCGCGCTGCGCGAGCTGGCCCTGCTGTGGGTGGCCGACCGGGTCGACGAATACCTGCGGCAGTACCGCACCGACCACCGGATCTCCGCCACCTGGCAGGCCCGTGAGCGCATCGTGGTCGGCCTCACCGGCGGCCCCGAGGGGCGGACGCTGATCCGGCGCGCCGCCCGGATGGCCGCCAAGGGCTCCGGCGGGGAGATCCTCGCCGTCCACATCGCGCGCAGCGACGGCCTGACGGCCGGCTCGCCCAAGGAACTCGCCGTCCAGCGCACCCTCGTCGAGGACCTCGGCGGTTCCTTCCACCACGTCGTCGGCGACGACGTCCCCGGCGCCCTGCTGGACTTCGCCCGCGGGGTCAACGCCACCCAGGTCGTGCTCGGCACCAGCCGCCGGCCCGCGTGGCAGTACGTCTTCGGGCCGGGCGTCGGCGCGACCGTGGCCCGCGAGTCCGGGCCGGACCTCGACGTCCACATCGTCACCCACGAGCACGCCGCCAAGGGCCGGGGCCTGCCCGTGGCCCGCGGCGCCCAGCTCGGCCGCTCCCGGGTGATCGCCGGCTGGCTGACCGGTGTGCTCGGCCCCGCGCTGCTCTGCCTGGTGCTCACCCAGCTGCACCCCGCCCTGGGCATCGCCACCGACATGCTGCTGTTCATGACCCTGACGGTCGCGGCGGCCCTCGTCGGCGGCCTCTACCCGGCGCTGGTCTCGGCGGTCGGCGGCTCACTGCTGCTGAACTACTTCTTCGCCCCGCCCCTGCACACCTTCACCATCGCCCAGCCCGAGAACCTGATCGCCATCGTGATCTTCGTGCTGGTCGGCATCGCGGTGGCCTCCGTGGTGGACCTGGCGGCGCGCCGCACCCACCAGGCAGCCAGACTCCAGTCCGAGGCCGAGATCCTGTCGTACCTGGCCGGCAGCGTGCTGCGCGGCGAGCACTCCCTGGACGCCCTGCTGGAACGGGTCCGGGAGACCTTCGGCATGGAGGCCGTGTCGCTGCTGGAGCGGGCCAGCGAGCACGACGTGTGGACCTGCGCCGCCGGCGTCGGCAGCCGGCAGTGCCTGCGCCCCGAGGACGCGGACGTGGAGGTGCCGGTCAGCGACAACCTCTCGCTGGCCCTGGTCGGCCGGGTGCTGCCCGCCTCCGACCGCCGGGTGCTCTCCGCCTTCGCGGCCCAGGCCGCCGGCGTCCTGGACCGGCAGCGGCTGGAGGACGAGGCCGCCAGGGCCCACAAGCTCGCCGAGGGCAACCGCATCCGCACCGCCCTGCTCGCCGCCGTCTCGCACGACCTGCGCACCCCGCTCGCCGCCATCAAGGCGGCCGTCAGCTCCCTGCGCTCCGACGACGTCGCCTGGTCCGAGGAGGACGAGGCCGAGCTCCTGGAGGCCATCGAGGAGGGCGCGGACCGGCTCGACAACCTGGTCGGCAACCTCCTCGACATGTCGCGCCTGCAGACCGGCACGGTCACCCCGCTGATCCGCGAGGTGGACCTCGACGAGGTCGTTCCCAAGGCCCTGCGCGGAGTCCCCGACGGCAGCGTCACCCTGGACGTCCCCGAGACCCTCCCGATGGTCTCCGTCGACCCGGGGCTCCTCGAGCGCAGCGTCGCCAACATCGTCGAGAACGCCGTCAAGTACAGCCCCGCCGGCACCCGGGTGCTGGTCGCCGCCAGCGCCCTGGGCGGCCACGTCGACCTGCGCGTCGTCGACCGCGGGCCCGGTGTCCCCGACGTCGCCAAGGAACGGATCTTCGAGCCGTTCCAGCGGTACGGCGACGCCCCCCGCGGCAACGGAGTGGGCCTCGGCCTCGCGGTGGCCCGCGGCTTCGCCGACGCCATGGGCGCCACCCTCCAGCCTGAGGACACCCCGGGAGGCGGCCTGACGATGGTGCTCACCCTCCCGGCCGCGCCCGGCAGCGCCCCCGCCGCCCCGGACCTCCCGGCCGAGGCGACGACCTGACCGTGCCCGCACCGCACCCCCGCTCCACCCCCCTCACCGAGAAGGAAAGGCAGGCTCCATGAACCGGGTGCTCGTGGTCGACGACGAGCCGCAGATCGTGCGCGCTCTCGTGATCAACCTGCGGGCCCGCAAGTACGAGGTCGACGCCGCCCACGACGGCGCGACCGCGCTGCAGCTCGCCGCCGCCCGCCACCCCGACGTCATCGTGCTCGACCTCGGCCTGCCCGACATGGACGGCGTCGAGGTGATCCGCGGACTGCGCGGCTGGACCCGGGTGCCGATCATCGTGCTCTCCGCCCGCCAGGCCTCCGACGAGAAGGTCGAGGCCCTCGACGCGGGCGCCGACGACTACGTCACCAAGCCCTTCGGCATGGACGAGCTGCTGGCCCGGCTGCGCGCCGCCGTCCGCCGCGCCACGCCCGGTGGCCCCGAGGACGGCGCCGCGACCGTGGAGACCGAGTCCTTCACTGTCGACCTCGCCGCCAAGAAGGTCAACCGCGACGGCGTCGACGTCCGGCTCACGCCCACCGAGTGGCACCTGCTGGAGGTCCTGGTCCGCAACACCGGCCGTCTGGTCAGCCAGAAGCAGCTGCTCCAGGAGGTCTGGGGCCCGTCCTACGGCACCGAGAGCAACTACCTGCGGGTCTACATGGCGCAGTTGCGGCGCAAGCTGGAGGCCGACCCCGCGCACCCGCGGCACTTCATCACCGAGCCGGGCATGGGCTACCGCTTCGAGCAGTGATCGGTGATCCGTTCACCCGGGCCCGGTACCCTTCCAGGTATGAGTGGTACCACCCGTTCGGACCGGCCTGCCGGCCGCTTCCGCAGGATGCTCGACCGACTGTCCAGCTCCCAGGAGGAGCTGCACTCCGACGAGCTGCGGCAGGACACCGCGGACGTCGGGTGCACCCGGATCTGCGACTGCTCCGATCGCGACATAGTGACCGTGACCGGTACGCTACGCGCTGTCACTCTGCGGCCGCGGGCCGGCGTTCCCGCCCTGGAGGCCGAGCTGTTCGACGGTTCCGCACCGCTGGACGTGGTGTGGCTGGGCCGGCGCAGCATCGTCGGCATCGAGCCGGGCCGCAGGATCATCGCGTCGGGGCGGATCTCCATGAACCGCGGCCGTCCGGTGCTGTTCAATCCCAAGTACGAGTTGCGTCCGGTCGGACAGGAGTAGCCGGTGGCGTCGATCGACAAGCGGACCGGGGCACAGCCCACGACCGGGACCGAGCACGGGCCGGAGCAGGACGCGGCCGCCTCGAAGGCGGCCGCCGACCATGCGCTCCTGGAGGCCTTCGGCGGCGTCTGGGGCATGATCGACACGACGGTGCCCGGCCTCGTCTTCGTCCTGATCTACACGATCAACCGGGACATCCACATCGCGGCCATCGCCGCCCTGGGCCTGTCGCTGGTGCTGGCACTGGCCCGCCTGGTGCGCCGGCAGACCCTCAAGCACGCCTTCAGCGGCGTCTTCGGCGTCGCCTTCGGCGCGGTGTTCGCGATGATGTCCGGCGACGCGAAGAACTTCTACCTGCCCGGCATGCTCTACACCCTCGGGCTCGCGGTCGCCTACGTGGTCTCCGCGCTGGTGAAGTACCCGCTGATCGGACTGCTGCTCGGCCCGATCCTCAAGGAGAACCTGTCCTGGCGGACGCGGAACCCGGGCCGGCTCGTCGCGTACACCAAGGCCACCTGGGCCTGGGGCGTCATCCTGCTGGTCAAGTCGGCGATCCTCTTCCCGCTCTACTTCTGGGGGAACGCCACCCAGCTCGGCTGGGTCAAGGTCGCCCTCGGCATTCCGCCGTTCCTGCTCTGCGTCTACCTGACCTGGATCTTCCTGGCCAAGGCGCCGCCGCCGATCGACGTGATCGCGGAGATGGAGGAGGCCGAGCGGGCCGAGAAGGCCGAGCGCGCCGCCGAGGAGGCCGCCAACCGCTGACCCGGCGCCCCGCGCCGACGGCAACACACGAGGGGCGGCCGGAACCCACGGGTTCCGGCCGCCCCTCGTCGTACGGCCTGGACGTCCTACGCCCTACGCATCGGCCTCGGCGCTGCGCACCGAGAGCAGGTCCTCCAGTTGCTCCTCGCGGTGCGGGGCCGCGACGAACAGCAGCTCGTCGCCCGCCTCGAGCGCGTCGTCCTTGGACGGGGTGAGCACGCGGTGGCCGCGGATGATCGTGACCAGCGAGGTGTCCTCCGGCCAGGCGACCTCCCCGACCCGGGTGCCCACCAGCGCGGCCTCCTCGGGGAGCGTCAGCTCGACCAGGTTCGCGTCGCCCTGGCTGAAGCGCATCAGCCGGACGAGGTCGCCGACGCTCACCGCCTCCTCCACCAGCGCCGACATCAGGCGCGGGGTGGAGACGGCCACGTCCACGCCCCAGGCCTCGTTGAACAGCCACTCGTTCTTGGGGTTGTTCACCCGCGCGACGACGCGCGGGACGCCGTACTCGGTCTTGGCGAGCAGCGAGACGACCAGATTGACCTTGTCGTCGCCCGTGGCGGCGATCACCACGTTGCAACGCTGCAGCGCGGCCTCGTCCAGCGACGTGATCTCGCAGGCGTCGGCCAGCAGCCACTCGGCCTGGGGCACCCGCTCCACCGAGATCGAGGTCGGGTTCTTGTCGATCAGCAGGACCTCGTGGCCGTTCTCCAGCAGCTCACCCGCGATCGAGCGGCCCACGGCCCCGGCCCCGGCAATGGCGACCCTCATCGGTGCGCCTCCTCAGGGCCCTTTGCGAACGCCGCTTCGACCTGTTCGACCTCGCCCGTGCGCATCATCACATGCACCAGGTCGCCTTCCTGCAGGACCGTCTCCGACGTGGGGAGCATCGCCTCGCCCAGCCGGGTGAGGAACGCCACGCGCACTCCGGTCTCCTCCTGGAGCCTGCTGATCTTGTGGCCCACCCAGGCGGTGTCCGTGTGCACCTCGGCGAGCTGCACACCCCCGCTCGGGTCGCGCCACAGCGGCTCCGCGCCGGACGGCAACAGGCGGCGCAGCATCTGGTCGGCCGTCCAGCGGACGGTGGCGACGGTGGGGATGCCCAGGCGCTGGTACACCTCCGCCCGCCGGGGGTCGTAGATCCGGGCGGCGACGTTCTCGATCCCGAACATCTCCCGGGCCACCCGGGCTGCGATGATGTTGGAATTGTCACCGCTGCTGACGGCCGCGAAGGCGCCCGCCTCCTCGATGCCGGCCTCGCGCAGCGTGTCCTGGTCGAATCCGACCCCGGTCACGCGGCGCCCGCTGAACCCGGAGCCCAGGCGGCGGAACGCCGTCGGGTCCTGGTCGATCACGGCCACTGTATGACCTTGCTGCTCAAGGGAGTGCGCGAGAGTGGAACCCACTCGCCCACACCCCATAATCACGACGTGCACGACCGTCCTTCCGGCTGTCAACAATTCCGGCCGATCCCCCTCAGGGTCTCAGACCGCGCCCAAAGCTACACACGCACGTAAGCCCTTGATAGGTGGGCGGGGGATCGGAAATCTTGACGATCCTCTAACATCGCGGGGTGTCCAAACTGACCGACCTTCCGAAACGGATCCTGATCGGGCGGGCGCTCCGCAGCGACAGGCTCGGAGAGACGCTCCTCCCGAAGAGGCTGGCGCTCCCCGTCTTCGCCTCCGACCCGCTGTCCTCCGTGGCGTACGCGCCCGGAGAGGTGCTCCTGGTCCTGTCGATCGCGGGAGTGTCGGCCTACCACTTCAGCCCCTGGATCGCGGTCGCGGTCGTCGTGCTGATGTTCACCGTCGTCGCCTCGTACCGGCAGAACGTGCACGCCTACCCCTCCGGCGGTGGCGACTACGAGGTCGCGACGACCAACCTCGGCCCGCGCGCCGGGCTCACCGTGGCCAGCGCGCTGCTGGTCGACTACGTCCTCACCGTGGCCGTGTCGGTCGCCTCCGGCGTGGAGAACCTCGGCTCCGCCGTGCCGTTCTTCGTCGAGCACAAGGTGCTGGGCGCCATCGGCATGATCGTCCTGCTCATGCTGATGAACCTGCGCGGCGTGCGCGAATCGGGCACGATCTTCGCCATCCCCACCTACGCCTTCGTCTTCGGCGTCTTCTGCATGCTGGCCTGGGGGATCTTCCGGATCGCGATCGGCGACGAGATGCACGCGCCGACCGCCGGCTACACGATCAAGGCCGAGCACACCGGACTCGCGAGCTTCGCGCTCGTCTTCCTCCTGCTGCGGGCCTTCTCCTCCGGCTGTGCCGCGCTCACCGGCGTCGAGGCGATCAGCAACGGCGTGCCCGCCTTCCGCAAGCCGAAGTCCAAGAACGCCGCGACGACCCTGGCGCTGATGGGCGTCCTCGCCGTGACCATGTTCTGCGGCATCATCGCGCTCGCCCTCAACACCGACGTCCGCATGGCCGAGAACCCGGCCGCCGACCTGCTGGTGAACGGCAAGCCGGTCGGCCCCGGCTACACCCAGGACCCGGTGATCGCCCAGGTCGCCTCGGCCGTCTTCGGCGACGGGTCGATCCCCTTCATCTTCCTGGCCGGGGCCACGGCGCTGGTGCTCTTCCTGGCCGCCAACACCGCGTACAACGGCTTCCCCGTGCTCGGCTCGATCCTCGCCCAGGACCGCTACCTGCCGCGCCAGCTGCACACCCGCGGCGACCGGCTCGCCTTCAGCAACGGCATCGTGCTGCTCGCCGCCTTCGCGTGCGTGCTGGTCTACATCTACGGGGCCGACTCGACGCGGCTGATCCAGCTGTACATCGTCGGCGTCTTCGTCTCCTTCACGCTCAGCCAGATCGGCATGGTCCGGCACTGGAACCGGCACCTGGCGACCGAGACCGACCCCGCCGTGCGCCGCCACATGGTCCGCTCCCGGGCGATCAACACCTTCGGCGCCTTCTTCACCGGGCTCGTCCTCGTCGTCGTGCTGCTGACCAAGTTCACGCACGGCGCCTGGGTCGCCGTCCTGGGCATGGTCCTCTTCTACGGCATGATGACGGCCATCCGGCGCCACTACGACCGGGTCTCCAGCGAACTCGCGGCCGCCGAGGAGCGCAGCGAGGAGGAGGTCAAGCCCTCCCGCGTGCACTCCATCGTCCTGGTCTCCAAGGTGCACAAGCCCACCCTGCGGGCCCTGTCGTACGCCAAGCTTTTCCGGTCGGACACGCTGGAGGCGCTCAGCATCAACGTGGACCCGGCCGACACGAAGGCGCTGCAGGCCGAGTGGCACCGCCGCGGCATCGAGGTGCCGCTGAAGGTGCTGGACTCGCCGTACCGCGAGATCACCCGGCCGATCATCGACTACGTCAAGAGCCTGCGCCGCAGCAGCCCGCGCGACGTCGTGTCGATCTTCATCCCGGAGTACGTGGTCGGCCACTGGTACGAGCACCTGCTGCACAACCAGAGCGCACTGCGGCTCAAGGGCCGGCTGCTGTTCACCCCCGGCGTCATGGTCACCTCCGTGCCCTGGCAGCTGGAGTCCTCCGAGCGCGCCAAGCAGCGGGCCCGCAAGGGCGCCGAGTGGAACGCGCCGGGCTCCGTGCGTCGCGGCGAGGCAGGGCCGTCCAAGCGGCACCGGGAGCCCAGCGGGCGGGCGTGAACCCGGGGCGGCGGCGGGCCGTAGACTGGTGAGCTGCCGTCCTTCCCCGCCCCCTGCCCCCAGGAGCCTGTTCCGTCATGCAGCACCGTACGAAGGCCCCTGAGGCCGACGCCCTCGTCGGCGAGCGCTACGAGGTCGAGGTCGGCCCGGTGGCGCACGGCGGCCACTGCATCGCGAGGACGGTCCTGCCGGGCCACGACCGGCCGCAGGTGATCTTCGTCCGGCACGCGCTCCCCGGCGAGCGGGTCATCGCCGAGATCACCGAGGGCGGCCCGGACTCGCGCTTCCTGCGCGCCGACGCCGTGGAGGTCCTGCAGGCCTCCCCGGACCGCGTGGAGGCGCCCTGCCCGTTCTCCGGCCCCGGCAAGTGCGGCGGCTGCGACTGGCAGCACGCCGCACCCGGCGCGCAGCGGCGGCTCAAGGTGCAGGTGATCACCGAGCAGCTCCAGCGGCTCGCCCACCTCACCCCCGAGGAGGCCGGCTGGGACGGCACCGTCGAACCCGCCCCCGGCGACAAGGTCGCCAAGGGCGAGGTCCCGGCCTGGCGCACCCGCGTCCAGTACGCCGTGGACGCCGAGGGCCACGCGGGCCTGCGCCGCCACCGCTCGCACGAGGTCGAGCGCGTCGACCGCTGCCTGATCGCCGCCCCCGGCGTCCGCGAGCTGGGCGTGGAGTCCCGCGACTGGTCGGGCATCGCCTCGGTCGAGGCCATCGCCGCCACCGGCTCCTCCGACCGCCAGGTGATCCTCACCCCCCGCCCCGGCGGCCGGCTCCCCCTGGTCGAGCTGGACCGTCCCGTCTCCGTCCTGCGCGTCGACGAGCAGGACGGCGTCCACCGCGTGCACGGCCGCGGCTTCGTGCGCGAGCGCGCGATCGACCGCACCTGGCGCGTCGGCTCCGGAGGCTTCTGGCAGGTCCACCCCCAGGCCCCCGGGCTCCTGGTCGAGGCCGTCATGCAGGGCCTCATGCCGCGCAAGGGCGAGACCGCCCTGGACCTCTACTGCGGCGTGGGCCTGTTCGCGGGCGCCCTCGCCGAGCGGGTCGGCGAGACCGGCGCGGTGCTCGGCATCGAGTCCGGCAAGCGCGCCGTGGAGGACGCCCGGCACAACCTGGCCGACTTCGACCGCGTCCGCATCGAGCAGGGCAAGGTCGAGTCCGTACTGCCGCGCACCGGGATCACCGAGGCCGACCTCGTCGTCCTCGACCCGCCCCGCACCGGCGCCGGCCGCGCCACCGTGGAGCACGTCGCCTCCCTCGGCCCCCGCCGCATCGCCTACGTCGCCTGCGACCCCGCCGCCCTCGCCCGCGACCTCGGCTACTTCGCGGCGGCCGGGTACGCCCCGCGGCGGATGCGTGCGTTCGACCTCTTCCCGATGACGCACCACGTGGAGTGCGTGGCGATCCTGGAGCCGGTGCGAGAGGCGGTCTGAGCGGACGACGTACCCCGGCCCACGCCGAGGCCGGCAGGAGGGTGACGCCAACGTCCCGAAGTTCGCCAAGTGTTGACCCGCGGACGCTCCGACGGCGGTTTGCCGCGACCGCGTTGTTGGTTAGGGTGGGCCGCACGGGCCGGTGGCTCCCGCGAGGGCCACGCCGGACACGACGGGGGGTCGTTGGTGGGGAGTTGGCGCCGGCAGGAGCCGAAGGCCGGAGCGGGCCCGGACGTCGGCCCGGCTCCGTTCACGCTCGACGTGCTGGTCATCGTGCCCGGTCGAGGCGTGCGCAGCCCGTGCGACTGACGATCCCGGCCATGCCGGCGGGCGGTGGCGAGGTGCGTCGCATCCGCCGGATGGTCTGCGACGGTGTGCGGGGTGTCCGGTTCGACCGCCGCCACGGAGGGGCCCGCGGCGCGGGTCCGGACCACCCGGTGGGCGGGTGAACCGCCGGCCGGGGCCCGCGGCGCTGCCTCCGTCGCTTCGTGGGTGGCTCGGGCCGATCGCGGCCCTCGCGGCGCTGATGGTCCTCGTGCTCGGGGTCCGGTACGCGGGCGACAGCGAGCCCAGCACGGTGGACGCGCGGATCATGGCGGCAGTGGACGGTGTGCGGGCGCCGTGGCGCGACGTCGCTCTGGCCACGGACTTCCTGGGGGAGCCCGGGGGAGCGGTGATGCTGCTCGTGGCCACCGTGACGGGCTGCCTGCTGCTTCGGCGTCCTCGCGCTGCGGTGCTCGTCGTCGCCGGCGCGGGCCTGACCGTGGCGACGACGACGCTGCTCAAGTCCGTGGTGGGACGCACCATCCACGGCGCGAACCTGTCCTACCCGAGCGGGCACACCGCCTTCGCCACCGCGCTCGCCCTGGTGGTGGCGCTGCTCGCCGCCGACCGGCTCGGCCTCCGCAGGACAGCCGGCACGTCACTCGTGCTCGCCGCGGCGCTGGTCGCCGGTGCCGCCATGGGCTGGGCGCAGGTCGCCCTGGGCGCGCACTACCCGACCGACGCCCTCGGCGGTGGGTGCACCGCGCTGGCCGTGGTACCGGCGACCGCCTGGCTGGTCGACCGGATGGCCGACCGGCTGGCCGACGGGACGGCCGACCGGACGGCCGACCGGCTGGCCGACGGGACGGCCGATGGGACGGCCGGCGAGACGGCCGACGCCGGTCGGCTGGAGCGTCGCTGACGCCCTGTCAGGCACGGTTGCGGAACACGGGTTTCACCGGTCGTCCGGTCAGCCAGGGGGTGGGGTCGGCGGCGTCCAGTGCCTTCCTGTACACCGCGCATGCCCCGGCCACCACGTCGACGGTGTGATCGATGTCGGCGTCGCTGAGCGCGCTGCTCACCACGAACGACGGGGCCAGTACCCCGCCGGCGAGGAGCCGGTGCAGGAACAGGGTGCGGTACTCCTGCGAGGGCTGCAGGTTCTCGTCGAGGGTGGCGAAGACCAGGTTGCTGGGCCGGCCCAGGACGACGATGTGGTCGCCGACGCCCATGGCGGCCGCGGCGTCGCGGACACCGGCGGCCAACCGCTCGCCCAGGGTGTGCAGCCGCGCGGTGACGCCCTCTTCGACGTAGGTGGTGAGCACGGCCATCGCGGCCGCCAGGGAGTGCGTCTCCGCACCGTGCGTGGTGGACAGCAGGAACACCCGGTCGCCGGGGTGCCGCAGCCCGCCCCGCTCCATCAGGTCGCGGCGCCCAGCCAGCGCGGAGACGGCGAATCCGTTGCCCAGCGCCTTGCCGAACGTGGAGAGGTCGGGGACGACGCCGTACAGGCCCTGGGCGCCCGCCTCGGACCAGCGGAAGCCGGTGATCATCTCATCGAAGATCAGTACGCAGCCGTGCCGGTCGGCCAGCTCGCGCAGGCCGGCGAGGTACCCCGGCGGCGGCTCGGTGTGGGTGGCGGGTTCGAGGATCAGGCAGGCGACCTCGCCCTGGTGCCGGGTGAGCAGCTCCTCCGTGGCGGCCAGGTCCCCGTAGGGGAACGCCACGGTGAGCTCGTTGGTCGCCGCCGGAATGCCGGCGGACATCGGCGTGGTGCCGATGAACCAGTCGTCGACGGAGAAGAACGGATGGTCGGCGCAGAGGGCCACCCGCGGGCGCCCGGTGGCGGCGCGGGCGAGGCGCACCGCGGCGGTGGTGGCGTCCGAGCCGTTCTTGGCGAACTTCACCATCTCGGCGGTCGGCACCGTGGCCAGGAAGCGTTCCGCGGCTTCGACCTCCACGATGGACGGCCGGACGAAGTTGCTGCCGCGGTCGAGTTCCCGCCGCACCGCCTCGATCACGCGTGGGTGGGCGTGGCCGAGGCTGACCGACCGCAGGCCGGAGCCGTACTCGACGTAGCGGTTGCCGTCGACGTCCCACACGTGGGCACCGTGGCCGTGGCTGATGACCGGGGCCAGGTTCTCGGGGTACTGGTCGTCGCCCTTGGCGTAGGTGTGCGCGCCCCCGGGGATCATGGCGTGCAGCCGCTCGTTCGCCATCCGCGACCGGGGCAGGAGGAACTCTCCGGTGTCTTCGGTGTACACGCCGACCTCAACTTTCCAGGTGCTTGAGGACCTCGGCGAGGCTCGGCGCCTCCCGGTCCCGCTGGGACATCGATGTGACCGGCAGCGGCCAGGCAATGGCGAGCTCCGGGTCGTCGAAGGCGATCGTCACGTCCTCGGCCGGATCGTGCGGGCGGTCGATCCGGTACGAGGTGTCGGCGGTGTCGGTCAGCGCCTGGAAGCCGTGCGCGCACCCCGCCGGGATGTACAGGGACACCTGCGTCTCGCCGGACAGCTCGAAGGTGGCCCGGTTGCGGTACGTCGGCGAGTCCGGCCGCAGGTCCACGACGACGTCGAAGATCCTCCCGTACGAGCACCGCACCAACTTGGCCTCGCCGGCGCCGGAGCGCAGGTGCAGGCCGCGCAGCACGCCCCGGACCGAGCGGGACAGGCTGTCCTGGACGAAGGCGTCCGGGTCGAGGCCCACCGAGCGGACCACGTCGGTGTCGAAGGTGCGGCAGAAGAAGCCGCGTTCGTCGGTGTACGGCGTCGGTTCGAAGAGGTACGCGCCGGTGATCTCCGGGACGTGGATCGCCTTCATGGGGCCTTCCGCGAGGTGTGGGGGTGGCCGGCCGCAGGGAACAGGGCCGCGGTCAAGGAGTGGAACTGGTGCTGGAGCCGCAGGGCGGCGGCCAGGTTCCGCTCGGTCAGGGTCCGCCGCAGCTCGGCCGAACGCTTCTCCAGGGCACGGAACTGTTCGAGCAGCCGGTCGGCGTCGACCTCGCGCGCCGGGTGGCAGTACGCGCCGAGGCCCATCTCCGCCATGAGCGCGTCGCTCTTCCCCGCGTAGCTGAGGGCGAGCACCGGCGTACCGGTCTTCAGCGCGCAGATCAGGTTGTGGTAGCGGGCCGCCACCACCGTGTCGGCAGCCGCCATCTCCTTCATCAGGTCGGCCAGTGAGGACGGCTCGGCAGCGGTGACCAGCGGCGAGTCCACCGCGTCGAGGATCGCGGCGACCACCGACGTGTCGCACTGGTCACCGGTGAGCAGCCGGACGGCCCGGTCCTCCTCGACGAGCGCGCGGACGAACCGGATCGTCCCGTCGAGGTAGCGCCGGTGTATCTCGTCGGCCCGGGCACGATCGTCGTTGCCGCCGTGGAAGTCCATGACGCCGACGCAGACCGGGCCCTGAGGCGCCGACGGGTCCGAGAGCTTGCCGGGCCCGCCCGACCCTGGCGTCGGCAGGGCGAACGCGAGGTCCGGGTAGACCTCGTCGCGCGCGGTGTCCACGCCCATCGCCCGCATCGCCTCGCGGGACTGCGCGTCCCGGTACGACCGGTAGGCGGCCAGCCGCGCCGACCAGCGCACCAGGGCCCGGGTCGGCCGGTCGCCGATCGTCGCGGCGCCGACGCTGACCAGCGCCACCCGGGTGCGCAGCAGCCGGCCACTGGCGCAGAGCAGGAACAGCGAGTACGGGAAGCCCCAGGGCCGCAGCGGCAGCGTGGCCTCCAGGACGCCCATGCCCGGGACGATCACCACGTCGTGCCGGCGCACCCAGGCGGCGGTGCGGAAGACGTCGACGAGTTTGCCCAGGCCCTTCCCCGCGACCGCGCCCGCACGCGAGGCGGTCCGGTACTCCCCGCGGTACCAGTGCAGCCGCGTCGCGGGGATCCCGAACCGGGTCGTCACGGTCTCGGGTCCGCCGCACAGCGCGTCCACGACCGCGTCCGGGTGTTCGGCGCGGAGGTACCCGAGGACGGCTTCGAGCGAACCGTCGTTGCCGAGGTTGCCCGAGCCGAGCAGGCCGAACACCCCGACGCGCACCGGGGCCCCGGCCGTGGCCGTCACGTGCGCCTCCCCTCACGGCCGGCGACGAGGGCGTCGACGGAGACGGTGAGCAGACCCGGGTCGACCGGGGCGCGGTCCTCGACCCGTTCGCCGGCGCCCGGCCGGACCCGGCTGGTCATCCAGGCGGCCAGGTGGCGGTAGCACGCACGCCGGTCGGCCGGGGACAACGGCGCGCGCCGGATCGCCGAGGCGAAGCCCCAGACGTACTCGGCGAGCAGCCGGGGCGTCGGGTGCAGCAGGCCTGCCCGGCGCGGGTCCAGGTTGACGCACCGGGAGCGCTTGGAAGGGTTCGCCCGCTCGGCACGGGTGGGGTGGTCGCGGCGGAAGTACAGCAGTTCCGGCACCTGGTGGAAGGGCCCGTGCAGGCCGATCTCGCTGACGAACGTGCGGTCCGCGTGGTGGTAGCTGTCGTGCGGCTTCACCCGGCGCAGCACGTCGGCACGCATCACCCCGTAGAAGTCGTCGCCGCCGGGCTCGAACAGCATGCTGCGGAATCGCTCCGGCGCGTGCGGCGAGCCGGTGGCGAGCGTGTACTCGTACGGGACCTTCACCTTGCCATCGGCGTCGATGACCGCCTGGTCGGCGTGCGCCAGGATCACGTCCGGCCGTTCGTCGAGCGCCTCCACGCAGCGCCGCAGCAGGTCCCGGGCGTACAGGTCGTCGTGCGAGGCCCACTTGAACAGCTCGCCGCGGCATTCGGTGAACACGTGGTTGTGGTTCGGCGCGGCGCCGATGTTCCGGGTCAGCCGGAGGTACCGGATGCGCGAGTCCCGCGCGGCGTACTCGCGGCAGATCTCCTGGGTTCCGTCGGTGGAGGCGTTGTCGGAGATGACCAGCTCGAAGTCCTCGTAGGTCTGGCCGAGCAGGGCGTCGAGCGACTCGGCCAGGTACTCCTCGCCGTTGTACACGGGCAGGCCGATGCTCAGCCTGGGTTGGGCGGTCATGAGGTCCTCACTTCGGGGATGGGATCGCGGTGGTGCTCGCGCAGGGCGGACCGCAGTTGCAGCCACCACACGGCCGAGCTGCCGACGGTCGCGGCGGCGACGCCCCAGGCCGAGCCGACCGTGCCGGCGGCGGCCCCGCCGAGCCCGCCGCTGACGTAGCAGGCGGAGGCGAACAGCTGGCAGCGCAGGCTGCGCCGGGCCGCGCCGAGCGCGCGCAGCCCGGCCGCCGCGCCGGTGCCCAGGCCCGCGCCCGCGACGCCGAGGGTGACCGGCACGATGAGCTGCGAGGCGGAGTGCCAGACTCCGCCGAGCAACAGCTCGCCGAGACGGCCGGGGACCAGCAGCAGCGCCGAGCCCCAGAGCAGAGCGGCGGCGGCCTGCCCCCCGCCCAGCAGGAGGCAGAACGTGCCGAGCCGGTGCGGGGCCTGCCGTAGCACCCGGGCCGCCTCCGGGACGGTGACGAGCGAGAGCCCCATGAGCACCGCCAGGAACGGGCCGAGCAGGAGCTCCGCGCCCCGCACCGCACCCACCGCGCTCACCCCGACGATCGCGCCGAGCCCGTACGCCCGCAGCTGGCTCGCACCGCTGAGGCTGACGTTCTCGACCAGGTACCGGTAGCCGAGGTCGCGCTGCTCGCGGAGCCACCCGCGCGCCTCGGTCAGCCGCGGCCGGATACCGGACTGGAGGTAGCCGTACCCGGCCGCCACCGTGGCGGACGCGCCCCAGGCGAGCACGAAGGCCGCCACGCTGCCCGCACGGGCCGCCACCACCATG
Source organism: Streptomyces sp. NPDC001902 (assembly GCF_042891295.1). Classification (NCBI taxonomy): domain Bacteria; kingdom Bacillati; phylum Actinomycetota; class Actinomycetes; order Kitasatosporales; family Streptomycetaceae; genus Streptomyces; species Streptomyces sp. NPDC001902. The sequence goes on from NZ_JBIATA010000003.1 coordinate 119,677, forward strand.
GCCGGGACGAGGGCGACTCCCCACACGACGTCGTTGACGAACGCCTTCCGCCCGGTGCCGGCGGCGAAGAACGAGAACCGCCAGGCGTCCTGGAGCAGCAGCCCCGGCAACACGACACCAAGGGCGGCGAACGCGGGCCCCACCCGGCCGCCGAGGCCGAGCCCGGCCACCAGGCACGCCGCGCCGATGGCCGCACCGACGCCGAGTGCGGTACCCGTCGACCGGGCCACCGCCCCGCGCCAGGACGCGTCCGGCACGCCGCTGAAGCGCACCACGAGCGGATCGGTGGCCAGCCCGCGGGAGACGTTGAGCACCACGCCGTACGTCACCCAGGCGAGGCTGAACACGCCGAACGCGGTCACCCCCAGCGAGCGGGCCACGTAGACGCCCACCACGAAGTTGCTCACGCTGGAGGCCGCCTGGTCGGCCAGTCCCCAGGACAGCCGGCCGACCAGGGCCCGCCTGGCGGACCGGGCCGGTGGCGCCGTCGTCCGCGGATTCTCCCCCTCGGTGGTCATCGGTGTCATGCCTTGATCAGCCCGGCGTCGTGCAGGGCGCCGGCCGCGGCGGCGACGGTGTCGAACGGCAGCCCGGACCGCTCGGCGACGTCCAGCAGACTGCGCTCGCCGTCGGAGAGGCTGAGCACCCAGAGCATGGCCATCTGGGCCTGCTGCGCGTCGCTGCGGCCGCCGAGCGAGTCGTACAACCCGCGCCGGCCCAGCTGTGGCTCGCCGTAGGGGCTGAGGTTGACGTACCGCCGGTTGCGGTCGAGCACGGCGAACGCCTCGAGGCAGACCGCGAGGGTGTCCGCCATCGCCTGCGGCGAGACGAAGTCCGGGTTGTCCGCCGAGGTGTGGTACTCGGGGTACCCGGCGTACGGGGTCCGGCTGAGCGATCCCACGCCGAGGTCGAACCCGGGCGAGCAGTACTGCCGCTCGTCGTAGCCGTACGGGGTGAACTCCTTGACGTGGTGCGGCCGTTCGGAGGCGGTCAGGACATGTCGCATCACCCGGTCGATCTCCGCGTCACCGCGTCTGCTCTGTTTGTACGTCAGCTGGCCCGGGTCCCCGGCGCAGGCCAGTACGAGCCCGTGCTTGACCCGGTCCACCCGCTCCGCGTTGCGGGCCAGCCAGGTGATCGCCCCGATGGTGCCGGGCGCGTAGATGAACCGGTAGGTGTAGTACGGCGTCTCCTGTGCCAGCGCGCGGGCCAGGAACGTCGCCACCGCGATGCCGGCCAGGTTGTCGTTGGCCAGCGACGGGTGGCAGACGTGGCAGGAGACGATCACCTCGTCGGGGACCTGCCCGGGGACCACGTGCTCGGCGTAGGTGAGGTGACCGTCCGCGAGCGTGGAGTCGATACGGACCTCGTACTCGCCGTCCGGCAGCGCGTCCAGGGTCTCCTGCGCCAGGCAGAATCCCCATTCCGGCTTGTAGTAGCTGGTGCGGTACGGCACCCAGGCCGGGTGCTCCGGCAGGGTGTGCAGGTGCGACCGCAGCTCGGCCAGCGGCATGGTCGCCGACACCGGCACGCTGTAGCCGAGCACGTGCAGGCTCGACGCGGCGAAGTCGACGACCCGGTTGCCGCCGGCGTCGGCGACGTACGCGTCACGGATGTTCCACTCCTGCGGCACCGTCCAGTCGAGCACCTGCGTGCCGGTCGGCACCTCGTGCACCTGCAGCGGGACGTACTCGCCGACGATCTCCAGGGTGGCGCGCACACCGTCGCCGGTGATGCTCCGGCACAGCGGGTACAGCCGCTCCACCAGCGCGTGCATCTCCTCGCCGACTGCGGTCATCGGCGCCACCGCAGGGTGTCGTCGACCTCGCCGGCGTCGGACGCCGCGCGCAGCACGGCGAGCCGGGTGAAGCGCTGCTCGAAGTCCTCCCGGGTCAGGTCGAACTTCCGGTAGGCGTCGGCGAGTTCGAGCGCGCCCTGCTTCACCGTCCATTCGCAGTCGAAGCCGGGGATCGCGGCGCGGAACCGGGAGAAGTCCACCCGGTACGACCGCGGATCGGCACCGGTCTCGCCCGTGATCACCACCTTCGCGCCGGACACCGCCTCGGCGACCTGCCCGGCGATCTCGGCGACCGTGACGTTGTTGACCTCGCTGCCGATGTTGAACGCGCGGTCGTGCACCGCCTCGCGCGGCGCGGTCAGCGCGGCCGTGAAGGCCCGTGCGATGTCGGCGGCGTGCACCAGCGGGCGCCAGGGGGTGCCGTCGGAGAGCACGAGGACCTCGCCGGACAGGAGCGCGTGGCCCACCAGGTTGTTCAGCACGATGTCGGCGCGCAGCCGGGGCGAGTAGCCGAAGGCGGTGGCGTTGCGCATGAACACCGGGGTGAAGTCGCCGTCGGCCAGCTCGTGCAGGTCGTCCTCCACGCGCACCTTGGACTCCGCGTACGGCGTCACCGGGCGCAGCGGGGCGACCTCGGTCACCAGGTCGTCGCCGCCGGCGGCGCCGTAGACGGAGCAGGTCGACGCGTACAGGAAGCGCCGCACCCCGGCGTCGCGGGCCAGCCGGGCCAGGTGCACGGAGGCCTGGTGGTTGATGTCGTAGGTGAGTTCCGGCGCCAGCGATCCCAGCGGGTCGTTGGAGAGCGCGGCCAGGTGGATCACGGCGTCCACCCCGGCCACGTGGTCGGCCGTGACGTCGCGCAGGTCCACCCGGTGCCCCGGCGGGTCCGCGGGCGCCGGGCCCAGCACGCAGTCGGCGAACAGGCCGGCGTCCAGACCGACGACCTCGTGCCCGGCGGCCGCCAGGACCGGGGCCATCACGGTGCCCAGGTAGCCCTGGTGTCCGGTCAGCAGTACGCGCAAGGTTCATTCCCCCAGGTCGAGAGTGAGTTTGGTGACGGCGAACGCCTCGGCGTAGCGCGCGTGGCATTCGATGCCGCGGATCCGCGCAAGGCCGAGGAAGGCCTCCCGGTCGTACCAGGGCCGGTGCCGCTGCGAGGGGTAGTGCTCCTGCAACAGCCGCACCTTCTGCTCGGCGGTCTCCGGCGACAGCGGCTGGTACGCCGACGGTCGGCCGAGGTCGCCGTCCCACTTGACGATCTCGTAGCCGAGCACGAGGTGGTCGCGGAACGCGGTGGGCAGCAACTGCGCCAGGCCGCGGTGGTCCTGGTGCGCGTCATCGGTACGCGGCGCGAGGATCAGGTCCGGCTCGGTCCGCTCGCGCAGCTCCTCGACCGCGGCCTTGGCCTCCTCCCAGTGCGCGGGCAGCCGGCCGTCCGGCAGCTTGAGCACGGTCAGCCGCACGTCGGCACCGGGGCAGAAGGCGGCGAGCGCGGCCTGCTCCTCCTGCTCCCGCTCGCTGCCGCCGCCGGAGAGCACCAGCGCGTCGACGCGGACGCCCGGCCGCGCGCGGCACAGGGTCAGCAGCGTGCCGCCGGCGCCGATGGCGATGTCGTCGCAGTGCGCACCCACCGCGACGATCCGGTCCGGGCGCCCCGCGCTGAGCCGGATCATGCGGTCCTCGTTCCGGCGCCCTGTTCCCACACGGCCCAGGGGCGGTCGCCCCTGGCGTAGGCGTCGTCGAGCGCGGCCCGCTCCTTCACGGTGTCGGTCGGCTTCCAGAAGCCGCGGTGCCGGTGCGCCACCAGCCGGCCGCGCTTGGCCAGTTGGGCGCATCCGTCGGCGACCAGGTCCCCGTTCTCCGGTATGTGGTCGAAGACCTCCTGGCGGAGCACGAAGTAGCCGCCGTTCTCCCACATCGGCAGGTCGCTCACCGCGGTGATGCCCCCCACCAGACCGTCCTCGCCCAACTCCACGCAGTGGAACGAGGACTGGGGCGGCACCACCATCATCGACGCCCCTGCGTCACGCCCGGCGAACCGGTCGATCATCTCCGGCAGAGGGGCGTCGGTGAGCACGTCGGCGTAGTTGGCCAGGAACATCTCGTCACCGTCCAGGTGGTGCCGCACCCGGCGCAGCCGCTCACCGATCGGGGACTCGATGCCGGTCTGCGCGAACGTGATCGTCCAGTCGGCGATGTCGGTGGACAGCAGCTCGGTCTTGCCGCCCCGCAGCACGAAGTCGTTGGACGTCGTCTCCTCGTAGTTGAGGAAGAAGTTCTTGATGTGGTGCGCCCCGTACCCGAGGCACAGGATGAACTCCTTGTGCCCGAAGTGCGCGTAGTAGCGCATGACGTGCCAGATCAGCGGACGCGGGCCGACCATCGCCATCGGCTTGGGCACGTCGTCGGAGACGCCGTTGCGCATCCGCATCCCATAACCGCCGCAGAACAGGACGACCTTCATGACTCGACCTCGACAATGCTCAGTTCCGGGATGGGAAAGACAAGGCGGCCGCCCCAGTCGTGCACGAAGGACAGCTGTTCGACCAGCTCGGCCCGCAGGTTCCACGGGAGGACGAGGACGTAGTCGGGTTCGTCGGCGGCTATCTGCTCGGGCGGCAGGATCGGGATGCGGGTGCCCGGGGTGAACCTGCCGTGCTTGTAGGGGTTGCGGTCGACCGTGTACGCGAGCAGGTCGGGCCGGATGCCGCAGTGGTTGAGCAGTGTGTTGCCCTTGCCCGGGGCGCCGTAGCCGACGACCGTCTCGCCGCGTTCGGCCGCCTCGATGAGGAACCGCAGGAGGTCCCGGCGCACCTTGGCCACCCGAGCGGAGAACTCGGTGTACCCCGACAGCTCCTGCAGCCCGGCGGCCTTCTCCCGGGCCAGTACGTCGGCCACCTGCTGCGTCGGCTCGCCGGCCACCTCGGACGGCCGGGCCCACAGCCGGATCGAGCCGCCGTGCGTGGGCAGCAGCTCGACGTCCACGAGCGTGAGCCCGCCGCTGGCCAGCGCCCGGATCGCGGACGCGACCGTGTAGTACTGGAAGTGCTCGTGGTAGATCGTGTCGTACTGGTTCTCCTCGATCAGGGTCAGCAGGTGCTGCACCTCGATAGAGACCCAGCCGTCGTCGGCGACCAGGGCGCGCAGCCCCTGGGTGAACCCGACGACGTCGGGGATGTGGGCGTAGACGTTGTTGGCCACGACCAGGTCCGCCGGGCCGTGCTCCGCGCGGACGGCCGCGCCGGTCTCCGGGCTCAGGAACTCCGTGAGCGTGGGCACGCCCGCGTCCCGCGCCGCGCCGCCGACGTTCACCGACGGCTCGATGCCGAGGCAGCGGATCCCCCGGTCCATCACGTGCTTCAGCAGGTACCCGTCGTTGCTCGCGACCTCGACCACGAAGGCTTCGGGGCCGAGACCCAGCCGCTGCACGGCACCGGCGACGAACGTGCGCGCGTGCTCCACCCAGGAGGTGGAGTAGGAGGAGAAGTACGCGTACTCCTGGAACGTCTCCTCCGGCGTGATCAGCGGCGGGATCTGCGCGAGCCAGCAGTCGGTGCAGACCCGCAGGTGCAGCGGGTACGCCGGTTCCGGTCGGTCGAGTTGGTCCGCGGCGAGGAAGCTCTCGCACGGCGGGGTCGCCCCCAGGTCGACGACGCTCGCCAGCGCCGTCGAGCCGCAGAGTCGGCATCGTGTCATCTACTGCCCCCATCCCTGCTCGCGCGGGTGTCCCCTCCGCGAGCCAGCGTTTCCGTTCCTACCGGCGGCGCGTCGTCCCCGCCGCCGGACCGACCCGCGATCGCGGCTCGGTACCCCTCCACCAGACGCTCCAGCCCGACGGCCGGACTGAAACCCTGCTCGTAACGGCGCCGGGCCGCCCGGCCCATCTCCCGGTTGCCGGCCGCGTCGGCCGTGATCCGGCGCAGGCACGACGCGAGCGAGGCGGCCTCGCCCGGCTGGTGCAGCAGACCGGTCACCCCGTCCTCGACGAGTTCGACGAAGGCGCCGTGACGGGCCGCGACGGTCGGGACCCCCGCCGCCATGGCTTCCGCGACCACCAGGCCGAACGTCTCCAGGGCCATCGAGGGAGCCACCACGGCGACCGACCGCGCGACGGCCTGCCGGCACTCTGCCGGGTCGAGCAGGCCGACGTACCGCACGTCGTCCCGGCCCGCCGCCCAGGCGGTCACGTCTCGCTCCAGCGGCCCCGCGCCGGCGATCAGGAGCGGTACGCCCACACCGCCGCTCGCTGCGATCTCGTCCCACGCGGCCATGAGCAGGGGCACGCCCTTGCTCTCCGCAAGCCGGCCGAGGAAGAGCAGTTGCTCGCCGACGCCGGCTCGGCAGGCGCCCGGGTCGGGCACGAAGTTGTGCTTCACCGCCAGCCGCTCGGGCGGCATGCCGGACCGCACCAGGACGTCGCGCTGGGCCGCGGAGATGCAGAAGAACCGGTCCACGCCGGACCACCACCGCCGCCGGTTGACCGACAGGCTGACCGCGAGCGGCACCGTCGCCAGCCGGGAGTTCCGGTAGCAGCCGTGCCGGACGGCGGGCAGCGGCGTCGCCGACCCGACGCACTCGGTGCACAGCCGGCCGTCCCGCTGCAGCGTGCCGGGCGGGCAGACCTGGGTGTAGTTGTGCAGCGTGGCGACGGTGGGCACGCCGGCGTCGGCGCAGGCGGCCAGCACCGCGGGCGACAGGAGCGGGAAGACGTTGTGGACGTGCACCACGTCCGGCCGCTCGGTGCGGAGCCGACCGGCGAGCTCCGCGCGGGCCGCCGGATTCCACGGCACCAGCAGCGGCACCGCGGCCTTGCGCAGCAGGGACCGGGCGGCGATGTCGTCGCTGCGGCGCTCGAACACCTCGACCCGGTGGCCGGCTTCGCGCAGCAGCCCCACCTCCTCATCGACGACCCTGTTCTCCCCGCTCGGCTGCGCCGAGGAGTAGCGGTTGTGCACCACGAGGACGTGCATGGTCAGGTCACCTCCCGATCCCGCGCCCAGCGCGGGATGCGTCGCCGGGGGACAGCGGGCGTCGTCAGGGGCGTGGCCGCGGCAGGTGCCGCCAGCAGCGAGGCGGCCAGGGCCAGATGCAGCAGGTACGGCGAGGCGTCGCCCAGCCCGGCCTCGGTGTACGACGAGATCGCGACGTAGCTGATCAGGAAGATCGCGCAGGCCCTCGGCAGCGACGGTGGCCGCAGCAACGCGACACCGCCCAGCACGAGGATGAACGCCGCCACGAGCGTGACGCCGATCAGACCCTGCTCGTTGTAAACGGCCAGCCAGCTGTTGTCGATCGGCAGCCCGCCGAACGACTTGTCGCCCAGACCCGTGCCGAACAACTTCTCCGCCGTCGTCCGGGGCGCTGCCAGCAGGGCGTCCCAGACCTTGGCCCGACCGGTGAGACTGGTGAAGTTCTCCTGGCTCTGTCCACGCAGGAACCACGCCCGTAGCGCGGAGGCGAACCCCACCGCGGCCACCGTGACGCACAGCACCGCCCAGGCGAAGAACCGGCGGGCGGCGGCGCTGGTCAGGACGAGCGAGCCGATCGCCAACGCCAACCCGAGGAGCAGGCCGGCCGTGGCCGTCCGCGTATGGGTCAACGCGAGCAGGACGAGTGACGGCACGATGATCACCGCCGCGCCTGCCCTGTCGGTCCGGCGGCCGATCAGGAGCAGCACGGTGAGCCCGATGATCACCGCGGCGTACTGCCCGATCTGCGGAGGCGTGAGCGGCCACAACGCGCCGACCAGTCGCCCGCCGTAGAGCTCGGGCATGGCCGCACCCGGGGAGATGACCAGGCCGGCCATCACCAACGCGAGCACCGCGAAGTACATCCGGATGTGGTACCGGACGAACGTCAGGCTGCCGTCCCACCAGCGGCTGAGCAGCCACAGTGTGCCGACGAAGAGAGCGAGCCGGGCGCAGCGGAACAGCGCGCCGAACCCCGACTCCAGGTCCGCGCTGGAGATCACGCTCGGCACCAGCAGCAGGGTGAGCAGGAGCACGAAGGCGCTGGGCCGGATGCGCAGCCGGAGATTGAGCGTGAGCGCCAGCGCGAACGCGGCGACCAGCGCACCCATGGTGGCCATCTGGATGAGGGAGCGGGGCAGCGGGACGATGGTCTTCGCCCCGGCGGAGCCGAGCGTGTTGAGGACCAGCAGCCCCCAGACCACCCCGACGGTCTTCGGCGTGCCGGAAGGGTGCGGTTCGGCGCCGGGCCGCGTGCCCGCCGCGGCCGGTCCGCCCGGCGGCCGACCGGGCGTCATGTCCCCGCCCATCTCAACCACCGGCCCGTGGGCGGAAGGTACTGCCCGTGTCCTGCCGGTACGGCGTGCCCTGCCACTGCAGGACGTCGAGCGTCCGGCTCGGGTCGTGGACGACGAAGCTCCACGGCCCGACGTAGACGTTGTCGTGCCAGCGGTTGTGCTGCTTGTTGGTGATCGCCTCGGCCACCCGATCGCCGTGGTACGGCGACCAGTCCGGATAGGTGCCGTAGTTGGACAGCACCGCCATGCGGCCGCACTGCACCGTGCACCCGACGACGGACGCGTCCAGCATGAAGCGGTTGTCGTGGATGTCCACCCGCTGGGTCTTCCACCGGCAGTCGTCGTAGAGCGGTGCGGTGGCGATCGCCGGACGCGCGCAGCGGTCGATGTCCGGCACCAGCAAGGTGCATTCGCCGGCCGAGGTGTTGGCCGGGCTGTTGCAGAACCGGTCGGCGTTCTCCCACAGGGTGATCCCGGACCAGTTGTCCGTCAGGACGTTCCGATAGATTTCGATCTTGTCCGTGCGGGCCCGGATCCGTGGCTCGCCGCCGGACTCGGACAGGTAGATGGTCGCGAACGGGAAGCTGTCGCCGGCCTCAGCGGACGCGCGGCCCTCGACCCAGTTGTTCCGCCGGATCGTGTTGTTCCGGATGACCGCGTTGTAGCTGGTCTCGTAGATCAGCGCGGCACCGTCGTTGGCCTCGAGCACGTTGTTCTCGATGCGGAAGTCGTTGTTGTTGTTGTCCGCCCACAACCCGGCGCCGCGGTTGTCGTGCACCCAGTTGCCGCGGACTTCGGCGCCGTTGACGGCCCAGAACTTGATGCCACCGGTGCAGCCGCAGCCTGGCCGCTGCTTCTCCCAGTCGTCGGTGTTGTTGCCCACGATCTCGTTGCCCTCGACCACCAGGTCGCGGATGGTGTCACCGGTCTTGTACGCGTTCATTCCGTACTGCCCGTTGTCGCGCAGGCAATTGGCCCGGACCTGTTGGCGGGCACCGGCCATCAGCCCGGCGCCGGAGTTGTTCTGGATCGTCGCGTGCTCGATCACCCACCCGTCGGCCATGTCGTGGTTGACCACGCCTTCGTCGTGCGGAGCGACGAAACGCTGCACGGTCAGATGGCTGATGGTGACGTCGGGGGCAGTGCCGCTGAACGCGTAGTTGTTGGTCTTCCGGCCGTCGAGCACCGCGCCCGGCGCGCCGAGGTAGCGGTTCCCCTTCTTGGCGATGACCTGGGCGTAGCGGCCCTTGTCGAGCGTGTGCGTGCCCGGTCGAAGCCAGAACGTGGTGCCCGGAGGGCTGTTCTCGGTCTTCTCGGCCAGGTCGCCGACCACCCCGGGGTCGACCGTCACCGCGCCCGCCGGCGCTTTCGCCGGCCCGGCCGCGGGCTTGGCGCACACCCGGGCCACGGACGTGGAGGGCGCTCCGGACGTGGAGGGCGCACGCGTCGGCTCCGCCCGGGCGTCGTCCGGCGTGCTCGTACAGGCGGTCGCCGCCAGCAGGGTCAGTGCCAGCGGTGCCGCCGGCCACGACCTGTGCCTCCACTTGAATCCCACGCGTCCCCCTAGCCGCGGAACGTGAGTACGGTGGTGAACTCCCCGGACAGCTCCGTGCCGTCGGCGGAGCCGGTGCCGACCAGCGTCGTGGCGGGTTCCTTGCGCCCGAAGCCGGCGGAGTACCAGCCCAGCGGCGGGTCGCTCTCGCCGCGATGTGCCCGCCAGCGCAGTTGCCCGGGCAGGTCGAGCACCGCGGAGCGGTCCTCGCCGTCCCGGGTCCAGGTGAGCACCGCCCGGTTCCCCACCAGGTCCGCGGCGATCGCCGGGCCGAGGTGGAACGCCAGCTGCACGGCCCGGCGCGGGCCGCGCACCTCGTCGACCACCCGCAGCTCCCGGCTCGCGGCTGTCAGCTCCACCCGGCGGCGGTGCACGGAGCGCTGGTAACCGTCGTGCTCCGCGCACCAGCGGACCGTCCCCCCTTCCGAGGCGCCCGCCGTGTCCGCGACCAGGACGCGGCTGCGGGCGTGCCGGGTCCACAGGAACGGGCCCCCGGAGACGGACTGGTCGCCGCCGTCCAGTTGCAGGGTGTTGTGGCCGAGGGTCGAGCGGAAGTACCGCCGCCACTCGGGCTGCCCGTGGTAGCAGAACGTCCCGGGGTCGGCGAGCACGTCGACCCCGTCGTGCCGGACCTCGACGGACAGCGCGTCCGCGTGGGCGTGCGCGGCGATGGACAGGAAGCCGTGCGGACCACCGTCGCAGCGGCACCAGATCTCCCCCGGACCGCGCAGGATCGTGAGCCCCGCGTCGGCGAGGTGGTCCGGTCGGCTTGCCGGGCGGGTCGCGGCCGGTGCGCCGGGCCGGATGAGCGCGGCCAGCAGCGGGGTGCGTACGTCCGCGCCGGTCACCGCAGGCCACCAGGCCAGCCGGCCGAACACGGCCTCCCCGGTCGCCAGCAGCGAGGCCCAGCGGTCGGTGCCCGCGCCGTCCACGACCAGACCGTGGCCGTCGTCCGCGTCCCCCTGACGCGGCGGCCGCAGCCGGCTGTCCACGACGGCCGCGAGCGCATCGGTCATCCGCAGCAATACCAGCCGGATCGACGCGGGGACCGGCACGCCGGCGGCGTCCGCCTCGGCCACCGCGGCCAGGCCGAGCTCCAGCACGAGTCCGTGGTACTCGGTGGCCAGCTCGCGGTTGAGGCCGGACTCGAAGGTGTTGTTCCGCAGGTGCCGTTCCAGCGACCGCACCGCGCCGGCCCGCCAGCGCGCCGAGGCGGGGAACCACCCGAACGCGCAGGCCGCGGCGAGCTGCCCGGCGGCCTCGGCGATGACGTGGTTGTTCGCAGAGGACCCCCGGCTGGGGAAGGCGGCCAGCCAGCGCTGGTGGTGCCAGATCTGCCGGAGCGCCACCGGGTTGTCCTCGAACAGCCCGGCCGCGCCCGGCCAGCCGTCGAGCAGCCGGCGGATCCACACCCAGGACAGCAGCCGGATGCCCAGCTCGATGCCGCTGATCCAGTGCACCGAGCGCAGCGGCGGGTTGGCCGCCCACCACGACCGCAGGTGCTCGGCCACCCGCTCGGCGTACCGGTCGTTCCCGGTGATCGCGTAGGCGACGGCGAGCACGGTCAGGTACTGGTGCCGGGACGGCTCCCAGATCTGCTTGATGTCCCCGACCGCGTCCTCGTTCCGGTACGGCACGTCGAAGGCGTAACCCGCCGGGGCCCGGAGCCCGGTCTTCGGGTCGTACCACCAGTCCGGGGCGGCGAGGTCGTCGCGTTCCACCCCGAAGAACTCGGCGTGCCCGTCCATCAGCCGGTCCGCCTGGGCGATGAGCCGCTTCGCCGCGTCCGGTGGCACCGCGGCGATCGTCCCGGCGGGCAGGACCGCGGTGAACCGGGCGCCGGTCACGCCCGGGCCGTCGGGCAGCGCCGACCGCCACCGCCGCCTGCGCACCGCGTCGCCCACCCGGCCGCCGACCTCACGCGGTCCCATCCGGGACAGCCGCCGCAGGTACCAGCCCGCGGTCATGGTCATCGCGCCCTCGCCAACGTCACCGGCGCGCCGCCGGCCAGGCCGGCCTGCACGGCGAGGGTGGCCGCCGTGGTGGCGACCAGAGACTCCAGCGGCACCGGCATCGGTCCGCCGGTCCGCACGGCCTTGACGAACGCGGCCAGCTCGGCGGACTGGCCCTTGTCCCGGGCCTTGGGCAGCCTCGAACTGACCCACCGCTTGCGGCCGTAGACCGAGGCACGGACGAAGTCGTCGAGCCGCAGCACCCTGCCGTCCGCGACGAGGTCCAGCGTCTCCTTGGGGAAGCCGGGCGCGCCGGTGGTGACGTAGCTGATGGTGGCGGTGGACCCGTCCGGGTAGTGCAGCATGACCTGCAGGTCCTCGTTGCCGGAGGTGGCGACCGCGTACACCGACACCGGGTCGGCGTCGAGCAGCCAGCTCGCCGTGTCGATGAAGTGCCCGCCCTCGCCGGCGAAGCGCGAGCCCTCGGTGCCCTGCTGGAGGTACCAGCTCCCGTGCTGCAGCCGGCCCGCGTTGACCAGGTAGCGCAGGCTCGCCGGACCGGTCCGGGCGCCGAACCGCTTCTTGGCGTCCTGCAGCAGCGGCGCGAACCGGCGGTTGAAGCCCACCTGCAGCCGGTCGTTGCCGGATTCCTCGACCGCCGCGAGCACGTCCGCCAGCTCGTCCTCGGTGAGTGCCAACGGCTTCTCCACGAACACCGTCTTGCCGGCCAGCAGCGCCCTCCGGGTCAGTTCGGCGTGCGAGCTGTGCCGGGTGACGACGAACACCGCGTCGATGGACGTGTCGCCGAGGACGGCGTCGAGATCGGTGGTGGCCTGCGCGAAGCCGAACTTCCGCTGCGCGTTGGCCGCGGACAGCGCCGTCGTGGTGACGACCGTGGACAGCTCGACGCCGTCGCGCCGTGCCAGGTGCGGCAGCAGCATCGACGTCGCGTAGTTCCCCGCACCGACGAACGCGAGCCGCACCGGCGTCGTGGCGGACCGGGCCGGGGTGGGGACTCCTGCCTCGCGTCGCACCGCGGGCACGGCCACCTCCGGGGCCTGCGCCCCTCCCGCGTGTTCGGGGTAGCGGAACAGCACGGCCACGGCCTTCAGGTCGCCGTCCTTCAGGCTCCGGTACGTCTCGACGGCGTCATCGAAGTCGGCGACGTGGGAGACCAGGGGCTCCACGTCGACGGCGCCGCGGGCGAGGAGATCGAGGAAGCAGGCCAGGTTGCGGCGCTCGGTCCAGCGCACGTAGCCGATCGGGTAGTCCCGCCCCTCGAGCTCGTACTCCGGGTCGTAGCGCCCGGGACCGTAGGAGCGGGAGAACCGGACGTCGAGCTCCTTCTCGTAGTACGCGTTCCACGGCAGGTCCAGACGGCACTTGCCGATGTCGACGACCCGGCCGCGGTCCCGGCTCAGCCGCGCGGCCAGCTCGACGGGCTGGTTGCTGCCGCCGCCGGCGGCCAGGTACACCTGGTCCACCCCGTGACCGCCGGTGAGTTCGGCGACGGCGGCTTCCACGGCCGCGGACGAGGGATCGCCGCAGGCCGCGGCGCCCAGGCGCTCGGCGAGATCGCAGCGCACCGGGTCGGGGTCGACCCCGACGACGCGCACCCCCGAGGCGGTCAGGAGCTGCACCACCAGCTGCCCGATCAGCCCGAGGCCGATGACCAGCGCCACCTCGCCGAGCTGCGGCTCGCCTTGGCGGACGCCCTGCATCGCGATCGACCCGACGGTGCCGAAGGCCGCGTGCCGCGGCGCGAGGCCGTCCGGCACCGGGGTGTAGAGGTTCCTGGGAACCCAGTTGAGCTCGGCGTGCAGCGCGTGCTCGTTGCCGGCGCAGGCCACGAGGTCGCCGACCTTCACGTCGTCGATCCCGCTGCCGACCTGCTCGACCACCCCGCACAGCGAGTAGCCCAGCGGGGTGTAGGAGTCCAGCTTCCCCATCACCTTGCGGTAGGTGGCGGGCACCCCGTTGGTGGCCACGCTCTGCATGACCTTGGCCACCTGGTCCGGCCGCGAGCGGGCCTTGCCCAGCATCGACATGCCCGCCTCGGACACCTTCATGAGCTCGGTCCCGGTGGAGATCAGCGAGTAGGCGGTCCTGACCAGCACACCGCCCGGCTTGCACCCCGGCTCCGGCACGTCGAGCACCGCCAGCTCGCCGCTCTTGTAGTTCTGCACAACCTGCTTCACCCGAAGTCCCCTTGTTTCTACGCCGTCTTCTACGCCGCCGAGCGAGAGTCCTGGCCGGACCCGGAGGTCGCGTCGCGGTACCAGTACTCGAGGGTCAGTACATGCCACAGATGCTTGGAGAAGTCCCGCTGTCCGGCGGCGTCCTCGGCGACCATGCGCGCCAGCGCGTCACGGCGCAGGAACCCGGAACTGACGAGCACGCCGTCGTTCACCACCTCGCGCACCAGCGGTGCCAGGTCCCGGCTCATCCATGCGCGCAGCGGGGCGCTGAACAGGCCCTTGGGCCGGTACACGATCTCCCGGGGCAGGATCGAGGTGGCCGCCTCCTTGAGGACGGCCTTGCCCTGACGTCCGACGATCTTGCGGTCGCCGGGCACGGCGAACGCCGCCCTGACCACCTCGACGTCCACGTACGGCACCCGCACCTCGGTGGAGGCGGCCATGCTCGACCGGTCCGTGTAGGTGAGGTTCAGCCCCGGCAGGAACATCCGGGCGTCGCCCAGGCACATGCGGTTGACGAAGTCGTCCAGGTCGTTGTCCTGGTAGACGTCCGCGTGCTCGGTCAGCACGTCCTCGACCGACCCGGCCAGGTCCGGATCGACCAGGGCGAGCAGCTCGTCCTGGTCGTACATGGTGTAGCTGCGCCGGAACGCGGTCTCCTCCGGCAGATCGGCGAAGGACAGGAACCGCTTCGCGAAGCGCACCGACCGGTACCCCCGGCGGGCCGTTGCGACCGGGAGCCGGTCCACGGCCGCGGACAGGCCGCGCCGCACGGACCGCGGGATGCGCTGGTAGCGCAGCGCGATCGTGTTGGCCAGGTGCTTGCGGTAACCGGCGAACAGCTCGTCGGCGCCCATCCCCGAGAGCATCACCTTGACCCCGGCCTCCCGGGCGGCCGAGCAGATCAGGAACGTGTTGATCGCGGCGGGGTCGCCGATCGGCTCGTCCAGGTGGTGGGTCATCCGCGGCAGCAGGTCGAGCACGTTCGGAGCGATCTCGATCTCGTGCAGGTCGACGCCGAACCGCTCGGCCACCTGCCGGGCGTAGCGCAGGTCGTCCGGCATCGCCTCGAACTTGGCGTCCTCGGCGCGGAACCCGATCGTGTAAGCGGAGATCCCGGGGCGGTCGCGGGCGGCCAGCGCGGTCAGATAGCTCGAGTCCAGCCCGCCGGACAGGAAGGTCGCCACGGGTACGTCGGAGAGCAGGTGGCGCCGGGTCGACTCCTCGACGACGGCGGCGATGTCCGGCTGCTCGCCGCTGAGGGCCCGCTCCCGTCCCTCGGCGGCGACGTCCTTGAGGTTCCAGAACCGGCCGCGCTCCACGCGGCCGTCGGGCCGGCAGCGCAGCCAGGTCCCCGGCGGCAGCTTCTCCGCTTCGCGGAACGCGCACCGCGAGTCCGGCACCCAGTAGTACAGCAGCGAGGCCACCAGCGCCGCAGGGTCCACCTGCAGCGACCCGTCGGTCACGGCGGCGAGCGCCTTGAGCTCGGAGGCGAACACCAGACCCTCGCCGCGCCGGAGCAGGAACAACGGCTTGATGCCGAGCTGGTCGCGGGCGAGCACCAGTTCGCCGGTTCGCTCGTCGAAGATCCCGAACGCGAACATGCCGCGCAGCCGGGGCAGGCAGTCCGTGCCCCAGCGCCGCCAGGCCTCCAGCAGGACCTCGGTGTCGGAGGTACCGCGGAAGCGCACCCCGGCGGCCGCCAGCTCGGCACGCAGCTCGGGCGCGTTGTACAGCTCGCCGTTGTACGTCAGGACCAGGCCGTCCGAGACCATCGGCTGGGCGCCGGTCACGGACAGGTCGATGATGGCCAGCCGGCGGTGCCCGAGGTGCACTTCGCCGTCACCGACGGGATGGCCGTACCGGCCCGCCCCGTCCGGACCGCGGTGGGCGAGGGTGTCGGTGAGCCGGTCGGCCACGGCCTTCCCGTCCGGCCATCGGTACGTGCCTGCGATGCCACACATGTCTAGCGCGCCTCCTGGTCGCTGTCCGGGACCCGTGCGGCCCACGACGGCTGCTTCGGCCGCGGCTGGCCCGTCCCGCTCTGCCGGGCCAGCCGCTCGTTGTGGCCGCGCAGCGCGGTGTGCAGCCCGTCCCACAGCGTGCCGTCGGTCCGGTCACGCGGATCGGGGTCGATCAGCACCACACCGATCACCGGGATGCGCAGGTCCGCGAGCTGCCGCGCCACGGTGTGCAGCCATGCGGCGCTGCCGTGCCCGGCACGCACGACGAGCACCGTCTGGGTGCCGAGGTACTGGAGGTCGGTCCACGCCGTGCCGGGCGCGACCGAGCCGACGCCGAGCCGGCGCACCTCGTGCGAGACGGTCGCGGCACGCTCGCCGCCGACCACGGCCGGGTCTCCCGGCTTCCGGCGGCGGTCGGCGAGGTGCCGGCCGGGCAGACCGTCGATGATCACCACGGGCTCCTCCGCCGCCAGTGCGCCGGCGAGGTCCAGGGCGATCACGCTCGCGCCGCGTGCGCAGCCCAGTTCCAGCAGCGACACCGGCTCAGCGGAGCCGCGTACGGTGCGGGCCAGGGTCGCGGTGAGCCGTTCGCGTGCCGCCCGGGTCCGTCGGCGCTGCCACCGCCCGGCCGACCGGCGGCGGGGCGTGCGGCGGAGCTCCGCGATGACCGAGGCGCCCAGGTTCGCCGCGATCTCGCGGCGCAGCACGGGGCGGTCCGCCACCACCGCGCCGACCGCGGCCAGCGCGAGCCCGAGCACGAGCCCGAGGCCGAGTCCGATCGCGGAGTTGGTGGCAGCGGCCTTGGGCAGGGAGTGCTGCACCGTGCGCGGGGCGTCCACGATCTGCGTACCGGCGATGAGCTGGGGCGTGCCGATGCCCGCTTCCGCGGCGCGCTGGTCGAAATCGGCGATGCGCGAGGTGAGTTCGGCCCGGCGGGCGAAGAGCGACTCGAGGTTCGCCGACGCGTTCGGGTCGCTCTCCGGCGGCCCTTCGCCGATCGACTTGTTGACCCGGGCGAGTTCGTCCCGCATGCGGTCACGCTGGTCGAGCAGGGTCTTGGCCTCGGCGTTCGCGGCCTTCTGTATCCGCTTGACATGGTCGGCGACGAAGGCGTCGGCCAGTGCCTTGGCACGGGCCACGGCCTCCGCGTCGCTGTCACCCGTCACGTTGATCTGCAGCAGGTTGTTGGTCAAACCGATGCCCCGGTAGTCCCGCATGAAGTGTTCCGGGTCTTCCGAGGAGTTCAGCGACCGCAGCGCCTCACCGGCGATCTGCGTGGTCTCCAGCAGCGCGGCGTCGGTGCGGATCAGCGTTCCGGGGTCGTTCGGCTGGTCCGCCTGATGGGCGACCAGCACCGTGGTCACCGCGGTCGGCTGCGGCGGCAGCAGGACCGCGGCCCCCGCGCCGGCCAGCAACCCCAGCAGCGCCACGGAACACCACAGGCGGCGGCGCCTGCGTACCGCCACCACCAGCGCCTGCAGGTCCAGCAGCGGAGCGGCTGTCGACGACTGCGAAGTCGTGCTCGTCGTCACACCGAACCTCCCATCGCGTCGACGCCCACCGCGATCGCCGGCGTGGCGCCATCCGGAGGAGGGGCGGCAGACCGTGTCCGACGGTCCCTGACCCCGCCGGCGACGACGATGCCGACGACCGGATGGCGGGCGTCCGCGCATGCCTCGCCGATGCCGGCGAGCTCCCCTGCCGTCCAACTGCCCGCGCTGAGCACGACCAGGACACCGGACTCGGTGTCGCGGTCCGGCACCAACGGCCGGGACACCGAAACCCCCACCACCCGCAGCAGCGGATCGCTCCCGGCCTCGGCGACGAGTTGTTCGGCGGCCCGGCGGGCGGTCCCGTCACCGTCCGGGACGACCACCAGCAGCCGCCGGGGGGCCGGCAGTTGGTCCCGGAGACGAGCGCAGACCCGGCCGTAGCGGATCTTCCTGCTGGCCTCGTCACCGGACGCGTGCAGGGCCGGCACGTCCCACCGGGTGTCGACACCCAGCAGCCGGCGGATCAGGGTCCGCGCGCCACGGCCTTCCGGCCCGTGCGCGCGCCGTCCATCAGGTACGTCGACGGTACCCAGCAGCGCCGACCCCAGCGCCGCGGCGATCTCGGGCTCGGTGCGCGGTCGGCGACTCATCCGTGCGGCGACGAGATGACCGATGACCGCGAACACGAGGAACAGCAGCGCCCCGGTGACGACGAACTGCGTCCTGGTCGGTGGTGCCTCGCCGATCGGCCGGGCCGCCGCCCCCATGACGACCATGTTGGCCTTGTTGGTCGCCGGATCGGTCTGGTCCAGCTTGTCCATGGCCTGCTCCAGCGTCGTGCGCAGCTTCTCGAGCTCGGTGCGGGCCTGCACGCTCTCCACGGTCCGGCCCGGATCGGCCGCCTTGGCCAGGTCGGTGATGCGGCGGCTGGTCTGCTCCATCAGCTCCCGCAGCGCCTCGGGATTCGCCGACCCCTCGGGATCGGTGGTGTCGCCCACGACCCGTGCGGCGAAGGTGACGTACTGCTGGGCCACCTCGTCGGAGAGCCGCTGAGCGCGCTCCGGGGTGTCGGCCGTACCCGAGATCTTGATGATGTTCCCGTCGGTGGCCTTGGCGCTCACCCGGTCCCGCAGTTCGGCGCCGCCGACCCCGGCCCAGTCGAGCGTGGCGGCCGACCGGTCGAGCACCACCGAACTGGTCGCGATCTCCGACTGGGTCAGCAGCTCGCGCTCCTCCCACGCCCCCGGCAGCAGTACCGATGCCGACGTCGTGTACCGCGGTGGGAACAGCAAGGAGGCGCCGTAGCCGACGAGCCCGCCCACCACGGCGAGGGCGGCGAGCAGCCGCCAGCGCCGACGGATCATCCGCCCGATCATGGCCAGGCGTATCGTGTCATCGCTCAACGGGGCGGCCTTTTCTCTGTCGGAACCGGTTCGCCCGCCGACGCCGGAGCCCGGTCACGACAGGCGGCGGCGTAGGCGGCGAGGAGCGACCGCTGCGAGGTGCGCCAGGAGAGCTGCCCGGTGATCCGCTCCTGGCCGATCTTGCCCATCCGGGCCCGTTCCTCCGGATCGTCCAGCAGCTGTGCGATGAGCCCCGCGAATGCGGCCTCGTCGTTGGCGGGCGCGTAGACGGCCGCGTCACCGGCCGAGACCCGTGCCTCCCGGAGGTCGAACGAGACGATCGGCCGCCCCATCACCATGTACTCCAGGACCTTGTTCATGGTCGACACGTCGTTGAGCGGATTGCGCGGATCGGGGGAGAGGCACACGTCCGCGGTCGACAGGTAGCGCACCAGGTCGGCGTCCGGAATGCGCCCGGTGAACTGCACCTGGTCCGAGAGCCCGAGCCGCCGGGACAGCTCCACCATCGCGTCGAAGGCGTCCCCGGCGCCGACGAACACCGCGTGCCAGTCGCTCCGCCCGAGCTCGTCGCGCAGCTTCGCCAGGGCCCGCAAGGCGTAGTCGACGCCGTCCTGCGGGCCCATGACACCGAGGTAGCACAGCAGATGAGGCTTGCCGCGCTTCAGCTCCGGCTCCGGCGGTACCGGATGGAAACGGTCGACGTCGGGCGCGCTGCGCACCACGAAGACGTCCTCCGGCCGCTTGCCGCCACGGCGCAGCGCGACGTCCCGGTAGCTCTCGTTCGTGGCGAGCACGACGTCCGCGGCCCGGTAGGTCCGCCGTTCCAGCGCGCACACCGCGCGGTAGAGGAGGTCCTTCCCGCGGTCGAACCGGGACAGGTACAGCTCGGGTACCAGGTCGTGCTGGTCGAAGACGAACCGCGCGCCGCGCCGCTTCAGCCACAGTGCCGGCAGGAACAGCAGGTCGGGCGGGTTGCAGGCGTGGACCACGTCGACCGGGCCGACCTTGCGGGCCAGGCGGAACGTATGCCACAACGCCGATCCGTACTCGCTGAGGTAGCCGGCCGGCCCTCCGGTGGCCGCGCGCAACGGGTAGCGGTGGATCCGCACCCCGTCGATCTCCGCCTCCGGCTCCGTGTCCCGCTTGCTGCCGCGGGGACAGATGACGTGCACCTCCCAGCCCGCGTCGCGCAGCGTCGTGCACTCCTGCCACACCCGCCGGTCGAACGGCACCGACAGGTTCTCCACCAGGATCAGCGCGCGCCGGTCCGGCCGGTCGCCGCTGGTCGTGTCACCAAGCAAGGCCTATGTACCCCGGTTCGGCCCGGCGCGCCTCGGCGTCGGGGAGGCGGATGAGGTCGACGATCACCGGGCCGTCGCCATGGGGCAGCGCCGACAGCACGGCAGGGTCCTTGGTCCCGACCAGGACCACCTCGGCGTGCTCGAGTACCTCGCCGACGGAGTCCCCGAGCAGCTGCGCCAGGTGCGGCAGCCGGGTCTCGATGTACTCGCGGTTCGCGCCCATCAGCCGGGAGAGGCTCACGTTGGCGTCGTGGATGCGCAGGTCGTACCCCTTGCCGAAGAGCCTCTCCGCCAGCTCGACGAGCGGGCTCTCGCGGAGGTCGTCGGTGCCGGGTTTGAAGGACAACCCGAACAGGCCCACCCGGCGCTTGCCGGTGCGCTCGACCAGCTCCACCGCGCGCTGCAGATGTTCGGAGTTGGAGGTCAGCACGTTGGCGAGGATCGGTACCGAGACGTCGGCCCGCTGCGCGGCGTGGACCAGGCTGCGCAGGTCCTTGGGCAGGCAGGAGCCGCCGAAGGCGAAGCCGGGCCGCAGGTAGGCGGGGCTGATGTTCAGCTTGCGGTCGGCCAGGAACACGTCCATCACCTGGTGCGAGTCCACCCCGAGCGCCTGGTACACCGCACCCAGCTCGTTCGCGAAGCCGATCTTGAGGCCGTGGAACGCGTTGTCCGCGTATTTGATCGCCTCGGCCGTCGGGACCGGTACCCGGAACACCTCGCCCGGCAAGCCGTCGTACAGTGCCGCCACCACGTCGCCGCTCGCCGGGTCGAGCTCGCCGATGACGGTCTTGGGCGGGTCGAAGAAGTCCCGCACGCTCGTGCCCTCGCGCAGGAACTCCGGGTTGACCGCGACCCCGATGTCCACCCCGGCGGTGCCGCCGACGTACTTCTCCAGGATCGGCACCAGCAGGTTCAGGCAGGTGCCCGGGAGCATGGTGCTGCGGAACACGACGGTGTGCCGCCCACCCCGCTCGGCCAGCGCGGCGCCGATCTGCTCGGTGACCCGCTCCAAGTACGTGGTGCACAGGCTGCCGTTGGGTTCCGACGGTGTGCCCACGCAGATCAGTGACACCTCGCTGCCCATGATCGCCTCGCGGACGTCGCCGGTGGCGCGCAGCGCTCCGGTCCGCACGACCTCGGCGGTGAGCTCGCCGATCCGCTCCTCGACCACCGGGGCCTTGCCGTCGTTGACCAGGTCGACCTTCACCGGGTTCACGTCCACCCCGATGACCTCGTGACCCATGCTGGCCAGGCACGCGGCCGACACGCAGCCCACGTAGCCGAGCCCGAAAACGCTGACCCTCATGACCCGTTCCTCCCCCCAGGCAGGCTCTCCCGGCCTGCGATCCTCGCGCCGGCCGGACGGCGACCTCCGCGCATCAGTAGGCCCCCTGCCCGTGGAGCACCGCACGGAGCGTCTTCCACAAGATCACCGTGTCCAGGGCGAGCGACCAGTCCTCCACGTACCGCAGGTCCAGCCGGACCGCCTCGTCCCACGGCAGGTCGCTGCGTCCGCTGATCTGCCACAGGCCGGTGAGCCCGGGCTTGACCAGCAGCCGCCGCCGGATGTCCGGGCCGTACGCGGCGGACTCCTCCGGCAACGGAGGCCGCGGACCGACGAGCGACATCGAGCCGGTGAGCACGTTGAAGAGCTGTGGGAGCTCGTCGATCGAGTACCGGCGCAGCACCGCTCCCACCCGGGTCACCCGCGGATCCCGGCGGAGCTTGAACAGCAGGCCGGCACCCTCGTTGCGGTCGGCCAGCTCGGCACGTGCCCTGTCGGCCCCGGAGACCATGGTGCGGAACTTGAAGATGGTGAACTCGCGTCCGTCCTTGCCGACCCTGCGCTGGCGGTAGAACGCCCCACCCGGACTGTCCGCCAGCACGAGCAGCCCGACGAACACCATCAGCGGCGCGAACAGCACCAGCAGGACCGCCGCCCCCAGCCGGTCGACGACCTCCTTGACCGCGCGGCGGCCCCCGGTGAAGGTCGGCATGCTGAGCCGCAGCAGCGGTATCCCCAGCACCGCGTCGACGTGCAGCCGCGGGCCGGCCACCTCCATCAGCACGGGGGCCACGACCATCTCGGCGTCGCTGCCCTCGAGGTTCCAGGCAAGCCGCTGCAGCCGGTCCGGTGACCAGTGCGGGTCCGGTGTGACCGCGACGACACGGTAGCCGTTGCGGCGGACGTGGCCCGCGACGTCGGTCAGCCGGCCGACGACCGGCACCCCGTCCACGTGGTCACCGTCGAGCCCGGGAGCGTCCGTCGTGCACACGGCCTCCACCTGCCAGCCGAGGTGCGGGAACTTGCGGATCCGGGTGATCAGGTCGCGCACGGTGGCCGGGCTCCCGGCGGCGAGCACCGGTCGCAGGCACCGCCCTTCCTTCCGCTGTTTGTGCAGCCACAGGCGCAGCAGGTACCGCTCGGTCATGGTGACGAGTGCGATCGCCGGGATCGCGACGAAGATCCAGAGCTTGATGTTGCGCGAGGTGACGGCGACCCCGCCGAGCGCCAGCACGACGGCCGCCGTGCACAGTGAGCGTCCGAGCCGGCGGAACTCCTCGGCGCCCTGGCCGAGCACGGCCGGAGCCCACGAGCGGCTCACCGCAAGCGTCCCCAGCACCAGCAGCTCGGTGCCGAAGGCGAGGATCCCCCACTTCTCGTGCCAGTTGGCCGCGTCCCGGACCCCGAAGAAACTGCCGATCGCGGCCACCACGAAGGCGGTGGCCACCGTGTCGCTGATGATCACGGCACGGCGGTACCGCTGCTCCCATTCGATTGCGGGCCGGCTGATCGCGCCGTTCCCCAGATGCTCGCGTGCCGACGGAAACGGGCTGACTAGTCCCCCATGCCGCACAGAACCCCCCAGGTCCCCAGTGGTTCGACGTGTTCGCCCAACACGGTCCCTCCCCCCGGGAGGCCCCCGCCTCCCGCACCGTTCCTCCCCCTCGGGAGGCCCCCGCCTCCCGTGCATGAACTCCCGGTTATTTCGGAGTCACTTGAACAACCCGCCCTGCCGGAATCGGACTTACCGGTTCCGCCGGACTGTCGAGGTGTGCCGGACCCGTCGAAACCTCAGGGCTCCCCGCACCCAAGGCCCCTTCTCGGGCTCCAAGAAGCGATCACCCCCACGTCTGGCGCCGGGTATGCGACTGCCGGCTTTCCGTTGCGCCGAACCTGTAGATCATTAATGGTCGCCTCGTGCCCGAACGGCTGAAGCAAGGTCAATCTAGACCATCGGCGCCGGTATGAAGAGTGAATGTGTGTAATTTGTGCTCAAGCTTTGAGGCCGGATCCATCGAGCGATGACCGCCTATGGATGCCTTCGCGCCATCGCGCGCTCAGGCGGCAACTCCCCGCTGTGGTCCACTACTTGATCTTGCCGAAGTGTGACGGTGTGTCCAATGCCGGGTGCGACCGCCTCAAGGCGTCGGTGCGTGCCGCGACGCCGGCCCGGGCGCTGATGGAGGAAGTGTGGCCGAGAACAACCGGTGCTTGAAGTGCGGGGCGAGCATGATCGGAATTCGTGACGCCCATGGGACGCCCATCGACTCGCAAATCCTGGCCGGAAAGCCCGAAAACATGGCCTGATCTTTGGGTTTACTTCGCAGAGATCCATTGCGCGTCTTCCCGGCGGCACGCCACGTGACGTGCGGAGCGGCCCCGGAGCGGGCGGAACGGGCGGATCGAACAGCAACCCGGCGATGTGCGGCCGCAGTTGCGGGCCCCGTCGCGGGGCTGCCCTGAGCTGCGGCGCGAGCCGCCGGCTCCGCGGGCGGCCCTGCCGGCCGAGGGGTGGCTCGAAGCTCTGAACGGTGCTTCACTTGTTGCCATGGCCTACCGGAAGACCCCCGCGGTGCAGGACCGCCTGACCGCCGCCAGGGAGCACCTGGTGGCGCGGGCCACGGCCGTCGTCGCCGACGTGGGCTGGGCGAACGCCTCCGTCACCGCGGTGGCGGCCGCGGCCGGCATGTCCGTGGGCACGGTGTACCAGCACTTCGCGTCCAAGGGCGCGCTCGCGGTCGAGGTCTTCCGCCGGGCCTCGGGCCGCGAGGTCGAGGTGCTCGGCGGGGTGCTCCGCGACGGCGCCGGCGACCCGGTGCAGCGGCTGGCCCTGGGGGTCACCGTCTTCGCCCGCCGCGCCATGGAGAACCGGGGACTGGCCCACGCCCTGCTCGCGGCCCCAGCGGAACCGGCCGTGGGCGCGGAGCGGCTGGACTTCCGGCGCCGCTACCGCGCCGTCTTCGCCGAGGTGATCCGCGAGGGGATGGCCGCCGGGCTCCTCCCCGCCCAGGACCCCGAGGTCACCGCGGCGGCGCTGACCGGGGCCATCGGCGAGGTCCTGGTGGACCCGCTGTCGGCCCCCGCCGCCGACCACCTCGTCACCGAACTGGTGGCGATGTCCCTGCGCTGCGCGGGCGCCGCGCCCGCCGTCTGACTCCCCACGACCACGAAGGGCCGACTGCCATGACCGCGATCGCAGATGCCGCGCCGCGCAGCAACCCCACCGCGCGCACGCACGAGGTGACCAACCAGGCCCCGCCGCTGGTCGGCCACGACGTCGCCGACGACGTCGTGCTGCTGGAGGGCGTGCGCCGCGAGGGAGCCGGGTGGTACCTCGACGACCTGCACCGGCTGGGCCGGCTCGCCGGATCGGAGCAGGTGCAGCGCTGGGCCGAGGAGGCCAACCGGTACGAGCCGGTGCTGCGCACCCACGACCGGTACGGCAACCGTGTCGACGAGGTGGACTTCCACCCCTCCTACCACGCGCTCATGGAGGTCGCCCTCGCCGAGGGCCTGGCCGGCGCGCCCTGGGCCGACGACCGGCCCGGCGCGCACGTGGCCCGCGCGGCCGGCTTCATGGTGTGGAGCACCGCCGAGGCCGGCCACGGCTGCCCGGTGTCCATGACCTACGCCGTCGTCCCCGCGCTGCGTGCCGCGCCGGACCTGGCGGCGGCGTACGAGCCGCTGCTCACCAGCCGCGTCTACGACCCCGGACTGCGCGCCCCCGCCGGCAAGCACGGGCTCCTGGCGGGCATGGGGATGACCGAGAAGCAGGGCGGCACCGACGTGCGGGCCAACACCACCACCGCCGTCGAGCAGCCGGACGGCACCTGGCGGCTGCGCGGGCACAAGTGGTTCACCAGCGCGCCCATGAACGACCTGTTCCTCGTGCTGGCCCAGGCCCCCGCGGGCCTGTCCTGCTTCCTGGTGCCCAGGGTGCTGCCGGACGGCAGCCGCAACACCTTCCGCATCCAGCGGCTGAAGGACAAGCTCGGCAACCGCAGCAACGCCAGCAGCGAGCCCGAGTTCGACGACACCGTGGCCTGGCTGGTCGGTCCCGAGGGCCAGGGCGTACGGACCATCATCGAGATGGTCACCATGACGCGGCTGGACTGCATCCTCGGCTCCGCCTCCGGCACCCGTGCCGCGCTCGCCCAGGCCGCCCACCACGTCCGCCACCGCTCGGTGTTCGGAGCCCGGCTGATCGACCAGCCCCTGATGCGCAACGTCATCGCCGACCTGAGCCTGGAGTCCGAGGCCGCCACCGCCCTCGCGCTGCGCGTCGCCGGAGCGGTCGACCGGGCCCGCCGCGGGGACGCGCAGGAGCGGGCCTTCCTGCGGCTGGCCACCGCGGTCGGCAAGTACTGGGTGTGCAAGCGGCAGCCCGCGGCGGTCGCGGAGGCCCTGGAGTGCCTGGGCGGCAACGGCTACGACGAGGCGTCCGGCATGCCCCGGCTCTACCGCGAGGCCCCGCTGAACGGCATCTGGGAGGGCTCGGGCAACGTCAACGCCCTCGACGTGCTGCGCGCCCTGACCCGTGAGCCGGACTCCCTCGAGGCCTTCCGCGCCGAGGTCGAGGCCGCCTCGGGCGGCGACGCCCGCCTCGACGAGGCGTGGCGCCAGGTGCGCGGCGAACTGGTGCCCACCGAGGACGCCCCGCTGCGGGCCCGCCGTCTGGTCGAGCGCCTGGCGCTGGTGCTGCAGGGTT
Source organism: Streptomyces sp. NPDC001902 (assembly GCF_042891295.1). Classification (NCBI taxonomy): domain Bacteria; kingdom Bacillati; phylum Actinomycetota; class Actinomycetes; order Kitasatosporales; family Streptomycetaceae; genus Streptomyces; species Streptomyces sp. NPDC001902. The sequence continues at coordinate 145,557 of NZ_JBIATA010000003.1, forward strand.
CGCTGCTCGTCCGTTACGCGCCGGCATCGGTCGCGGACGCCTTCTGCGCCTCCCGCCTGGCCGGCGACCGGGGCCTGGCCTTCGGCACCCTCCCGGCCGGGACGGACCTGGCCGCCGTCATCGAGCGCGTGCCGGGCGCCACGGGCTGACGGGCCGGGGTCCGCGGCCGCCTGCCGCGGTCGCGGACCCGCGCGCTCACGCCGTGCCGCTGATGCTCTCGGCCTCGATCACGAAGATCACGCGCACCTGGTCACGGCCGCCGTACCAGGGGTAGGGGCCGCCGGTGTACCGGTGCGAGAGCTTCTCGATGTGGTCGGCCGCGCCCTCCGTGGTCACCTCGCGCACGCGCCCGCGGACCTGGAAGTAGCGGGACGGGTCGTCCGGATCGGAGACGGCGACGGCCACCCGCGGGTCCCGCGCGATGTTCCGCGTCTTCACATGGCTCTGGACGCTGTTGACGAGCACGTGCTCGCCGTCCGTGTCGACCCACGTCTGGGTCAGCTGCGGCGAGCCGTCCGGCATGGTGGTCGCCAGGAAGCACAGGCTCGGGCGGTGCAGGAGGTCGAGCAGGTCGGCGGGTGGTTTCACGGCGATCCCTCGGTCGGCTGGGCGCAGCCTACGCTCCCCGCCTGGCGGACCGGCGACCGGTGCTCGGCGCGAGAAATCACGCCCCCGGGGTCACGATGGGTGGGAAGGGCGCCACGCGCCGCAACCCCTCACACACCGGACGGCCATGAACTCCATGCGGGTGGCCCAGGTCGCAGAACCGGGCGGACCATTCGAAATCGTCGAGCGCGCGCTGCCGGAGCCCGGCCCCGGCCACGTCCGGATCGCCGTCGAGGCGTCGGGCGTCTGCCACAGTGACGCCGGCTTCGTGTACAACGCCTTCCCCCACATCACCTTCCCCCTGGTCGCCGGCCACGAGGTCGCCGGGCGCATCGACGCCCTCGGTGAGGGCGTGCGGCACTGGACGGTCGGCGACCGCGTGGAGGTCGGCTGGTTCGGCGGGCACTGCGGGCACTGCCCGCCCTGCCGCGAGGGCGACTTCATCGACTGCCGGAACCTGCAGGTGCCCGGCTGGGCGTACGAGGGCGGCTACGCCACGCACATGGTCGCGCCGGTCAACGCGCTGGCCCGGATCCCCGACGGGCTGACCGCGGTCGACGCCGCCCCCCTCGGCTGCGCCGGCGTCACCACCTACAACGCCTTCAAGAAGAGCTCCGCCCGGCCCGGCGACCTCGTCGCGGTGATCGGCATCGGCGGCCTCGGCCACCTCGCGGTGCAGTACGCGGCCAGGTTCGGCTTCGAGACGGTCGCCGTGGCGCGAGGCGAGGACAAGCGGGCCCTGGCCATGGAACTGGGGGCCCACCACTACATCGACAGTTCCGCCGGCGACCCGGCCAAGGAACTCCAGGCCCTCGGCGGGGCCACCGCGGTGCTCGCCACGGCCTCCAACTCCCAGGCCATGGCGGCCGGTGTCGACGGTCTCCAGCCGCGCGGCGAGCTGATCGTCATCGGGATCGACTCCGAGCCGCTGCCGATCACCCCGGCCCAGCTGATCCTGTCGTCCCGTTCGGTCGTCGGCCACCCGTCCGGCACCTCGCGCGACGTCGAGCACACGATGAACTTCAGCGCGCTCGCGGGGATCCGCCCGATGACCGAGACGGTGCCGCTGGAGGAGGTCAACGAGGCGTTCGCCCGCATGATGTCCGGTGCCGCGCGCTTCCGCATGGTCCTCGTCCCCTGAGCCGCCCGGGTGCCGCCGGCCGGCCGGCGGCAGGGGGTAATCCGGTTGCCCCCGGCCGGCGGCCTCTGCTGCACTGCCAGGACCACAGGCCATCCACCGGGGAGTCGTGATCATGCGGGGACTGCACATGTCCACCCAGCCCGAATTCATCGCCCATTCGGAGGACATGGCATTCCATGCACGTGCTCAATCTCGGGATCCTGGCGCATGTTGACGCCGGGAAGACCAGCCTGACCGAGCGGCTGCTGCACACCGCCGGCGTCATCGACACGCTCGGCAGCGTCGACGACGGCAGCACGCAGACCGACACCCTGGCCCTGGAACGGGCACGGGGCATCACCATCAGGTCCGCCGTCGCCTCATTCGCGATCGGCGACGACGTCACCGTCAACCTCATCGACACCCCCGGCCACCCGGACTTCATCGCGGAGGTGGAACGGGCGCTCGGCGTCCTCGACGGCGCCGTGCTCGTGGTGTCGGCGGTGGAGGGCGTACAGGCGCAGACCCGCGTGCTGATGCGGACGCTGCGCCGGCTGCGCATCCCCACCCTGCTCTTCGTCAACAAGACGGACCGTTCCGGCGCCCGGGACGCCGAAGTGGTGCGCGCCCTCGCGGAGCGGCTCAGCCCGGCCTGCGTGGCCATGGGCCGCGTCGAGGGCCTCGGCACCCGGGACGCGCGCTCCACGCCGTACGGTCCGGACGACACCGGGTTCACCACCCGGCTGCTGGACGTCCTGTCCGTGCGGGACGAGGAGCTCCTGGCCGCCTACGTCGCGGACGGGACGGCGCCGTCCTACCCGAGGCTGCGGGCGGCCCTCGCCGCCCAGACGCGCGGGGCGCTGGTCCATCCGGTGTACTTCGGCTCCGCCGCCACCGGCGCCGGGGTGGACGCCCTGGTCCGGGGGATCGCGGAACTGCTCCCCGTCGCCGCGGGCAGCGCGGACGGCCCGGTCTCCGGCACCGTCTTCAAGATCGAACGAGGCCCCGCGGGGGAGAAGATCGCCCACGTACGGATGTTCTCGGGGACCGTCCGCGTACGGGACCGCCTGCCGCACGGCGCCGGGGAGGAGGGCAAGGTCACCGCGGTCAGCGTGTTCGAGCGCGGCGTGGACACGCCCGGGGAGGCGGTCTGCGCGGGGCAGATCGGCCGGCTCTGGGGGCTCGGCGGGATCCGCGTCGGCGACGCGATCGGCGAGCCGCACCGTACGGCCCCCGGCGCGGACCGGCACTTCGCGCCGCCCACGCTGGAGACGGTCGTCGTGCCCCGGCGGCCGGCGGACGCGGGCGCGCTGCACGTGGCGCTCACCCGGATCGCCGAACAGGACCCGCTGATCGACCTGCGGATGGACGACGTGCGGCAGGAGATCGCCGTCTCCCTCTACGGGGAGGTGCAGAAGGAGGTCGTGCAGGCGACGCTGGCCGACGACTTCGGCGTCGAGGTGACCTTCGAGGAGACCACGACGGTCCACATCGAGCGGCCGGTGGGCACGGGTGCGGCCGCCGAGGTCATCCACACCGGCTCCAACCCCTTCCTGGCGACCGTGGGACTGCGCGTCGACCCGGCACCGACGGGCAGCGGGGTGGCGTTCGGTCTGGAGGTCGAACTCGGCTCCATGCCCTACGCGTTCATCCGGGCCGTCGAGGAGACCGTCACCGAGACGCTGCGGCACGGCCTGTACGGCTGGCGGGTCGTCGACTGCAAGGTCACCATGACGCACTCGGGTTACGCCCCGCGGCAGAGCCACGCGCACGCGGTGTTCGACAAGAGCATGTCGAGCACCGCGGGCGACTTCCGGGGCCTCACCCCGGTGGTGCTGATGCGCGCGCTGGAACAGGCGGGCACGGTCGTCTGCGAGCCGGTCCACCGCTTCACCCTCGACCTCCCCGAGCAGGCCTACGCCCGGGTGCTGCCCGTGCTCGCCCGGCTGGGCGCGGTGCCGCGCACCTCGGCGCCGCAGGGTGCGTCCTACGTCGTCGAGGGCGACGTCTCCGCGGCGCAGGTGCACGCCCTGGAACGCCGACTACCCGCCCTGACCAGCGGCGAGGGCGTCCTGGAGTACGTCTTCGACCACTGGCGGGAGGTCCGCGGCGAGCCCCCGGCGCTGCCCGGGCACCGGAGGGACTGAGCGGTCCGGGGCACCACGCGCGGCGCCCGCGATGTGGTGCCCCGGGCCATGTCGCGGGCGTCACACCGCTCCTACCGTCCGGCGCATGACCTCATTCAGAGCCGCACTCCACCGGGGCCGCCCGCGTGCCGCCCTGCTCGCCGTCCTCGTGGCGCTCCTCGCCGCGCTCGTCCCCGTCCGTCCCGCCCACGCCGCCGGCGCGATCGAGGAGGTGACGGGCTTCGGCAGCAACCCCGGCGCGCTGCGGATGTACCGCTACGTCCCCGCCGGGCTGCCGCAGGGCCGGCCGGTCGTCGTCGCCCTCCACGGCTGCACCCAGAACGCCCAGGGGTACGGCGCCCAGAGCGGCTGGACCGCTCTGGCGGACCGCTGGGGCTTCTCCGTGGTGCTGCCCGGGCAGACCTCGGCCAACAACCTGAGCCAGTGCTTCAACTGGTTCCAGACCGGCGACATCGCGCGCGGCCAGGGTGAGGCCGCCTCCATCCGGCAGATGACCGACCGTCAGATCGCGGACACCGGCGCGGATCCCTCCCGGGTGTACGTCACCGGGCTCTCCGCGGGCGGCGCGATGACCGCGGTGATGATGGCGGCCTACCCCGACGTGTACGCCGCGGGCGGCGTGGTCGCCGGGCTGCCGTACGGCTGCGCGCAGGCGGCGGGTTCGCCGTACGTGTGCATGTACGTCGGCGCGACGCAGACCCCCGCGCAGTGGGGCGCCCGGGTCCGCGCTGCCTTCCCCGGGCACGCGGGCCCGTGGCCGCGGCTGACCGTCTTCCAGGGCACCGCCGACTACACGGTCAAGCCCGTCAACATGGACGACCTCGTACGGCAGTGGACGGACGTCCACGGCGCCGACCAGACCGCCGACGTCTCCGACACCGTGGCGGGCTTCCCGCACCGCACGTACAAGGACGCCTCCGGCGCCGCCGTCGTCGAGACGTACAGCATCACGGGCATGGGCCACGGCCAGCCCGTCGACCCGGGCAGCGGGGCCGCCCAGTGCGGCACGGCGGCCGCCTACATGCTCGACGTCAACCTCTGCGCGGCGTACCGGCTCGGGACGGGCTGGGGCCTGGGCTGAGCGGGAGGGGGTGACGGGGCGCGCGCCGGCTGTGCCCCGTCACTCCGCGGCCATCGCCGCCAGGCGGGTCACGGTGTTCCAGTTGCGGGCCGTGGCCGTCAGGCCCAGACGCTTCTCCCACAGCGCGTGGGAGAGCCGGGTCTTCTGCACCCCGCCCGGGCAGTGCACGTAGATCTCGCGCTCGCCGGGGCGGAAGTCGTCGGGCGCGAAGTCGGCCGGGTCGAGACCGGCGATCCGGTCCGGATCGACCGGCCCGGACAGGAAGGTGACCAGGAAACGCGCGGGATCGATGCCCGTCATGTCGAACGGGTTGCGCTCGACGACCCCGGCGAGCGCGGTCGCCTCGCGGACGACGCACGGCACCTTCCGCCTGTCGAACGCGGCGGCGATGGCCGCCTCCAGTGTGTCCGCCAGCTTTGCCGGGTCGGCCCGTTCGTGCTCGAACAGGGCGTTGCCGCTCTGCAGATGGGTGCGCACGCAGGTGCCGCCGATCTCCTCCAGCAGCCGTCGCAGGTCCTGCATCGGGAGCCTGGTCGTCGCCCCGACGTTGATCCCGCGCAGGAGCGCCACGTATCCGGTCACCCCGCCACATTAACCGTCGCCTCGCCGGGCGTACCCACTTTCGGAGGACCACCGGCCCGGCGGAACGGTTCGGCACCGGGCGCCGCCGCTACGTTCGCGTCCATGAGCACGAAGCGTGACCGCCCGGTCGTCACCGAACTGCGGCTCTCCGCGTTCAAGTCGCATCGCGGCGCGAGCTTCCCGCTCGGGCCGCTCACCCTGCTGGGCGGGGCGAGCGGGACCGGCAAGTCCAGCGTCCTGGAGGGGCTCGGCCTGCTCGGCCGGCTCGCCGCGGGCGAGGAACTGGCGACGGCGTTCGACGGCGTGCGCGGGGGAGTGGCGGCCTGCGTGCCCCATGCGGCCCGGCCGGACGCGGAGGGGCGGCGCGGATTCCGCATCGGGTGCACGGTGGACGGCGCGGTCGGCCCCGTCGTGCTCGACGTCGCCGTGCAGACCGAACCCGAACTGCGCATCGTCGGCGAGCGGTTGACCGGCGCCGGGGAGACCCTGCTCGCCACCGCGCTGCGCGACCCGGGACGGCGCACGGTCCAGGCGGCCTGGCACACGGCGGGGCTGGTCCCGGTGACCCGGGCCCCGCTGCCCGACGACCGGCTGGCCACCTCCCTGCTGCCGCTGCGCGTCGCGGGGACGACCGAGGGGCAGCGGCTGGTGCTCGCCGCCGCCGAGCAGACGGTGCTCGCGCTGCGCGGGGCGTTCCCCGTCGACCCCCGGCCGCACACGATGCGGGAACCCGCGCGCGTGGCGGACGGCCTGCTCCGCGGCGGCTGCGACAACCTCTCGGCGGTGCTGCGCCGCACCCAGGGCGAGTGCCGTACGCGGCACGCGGCGCTGGTCGGCGCCCTGCGGGCGGTGTGCAGCCCGCCCGTCGAAGGACTGACGGTGATCCCCGCGGGGGAGCCGGGGACGGGGGCGTACGCGGAGTCCGTACTGGCGGCCGTCGACCGGGGACCGCTGGGGCTGGTGCCGGTGGACCGGCTCGGCGACGGGGAGCTGCGCTTCCTCGCGCTGGCGCTGGTGCTGCTCACCGGGCCGGGCGTGCTGGAGGTGGACACCAGCGGCGAGGTGCCGGACGCCGTGCAGGTGCTCACGGTCCTGGCGGACGGACTGGACGCCGGTCTCGACCGGGCGCAGACGCGGCAGTTGCTGGCGCTGGCCGCCCTGGTCGCCGAGCGCGGCCACATCAGGCTGCTCGGCACGGTGCACGACCCCTCGGTGGCCGAGGGGGCGGACGGGGTCACCCTGCTGCGCCTCGGGAGCGCCGCGGCCGGCCCGGAACGGGTGCCGGCCCAGGGGGCGGGTCCGGACGCGCCGGACGCCGGGACCCCGCCGGCCGGGCAGGCCGCGGCGCAGCACGCGGCGGCGATGGGGTAGACCTTGCGGGTGTGACCGAGGATCTGCACGCGCTGCAGCGCAGGCTGGCCGCCTTCGCGGCCGCCCGGCGCTGGGAGCCGTACCACACGCCCAAGAACCTGGCCGTGGCCCTGAGCGTCGAGGCGTCCGAGCTCCTGGAGATCTTCCAGTGGCTCACGCCCGAGCAGGCGGCACGGGTCATGGAGGACCCCGACAGCGCCCACCGGGTACGGGACGAGGTGGCGGACGTGCTCGCGTACCTGCTGCAGTTCTGCGAGGTGCTCGGCGTCGACGTACTCCAGGCGCTGTCCGCCAAGATCGACCGCAACGAGCTGCGCTTCCCGCTGCCGGGGGCCGGGGACTGAGGCGCGGCGGCCGGTGCGCCGCGGGTACGGGCGTTCCGGTCAACCGCGCGTTCGCCCGTTGGCCCGGGCGGGTGAGCGGGTTGTCCACAGGCGGGAACCGGCCACTTCCACCTCGCGTCATGATCCGTCACTCTGAGTGAGGGACGGGATCGACGGGGCGGAGACGGGGCGGGGGTGCGTCGTGATGGACGCGGTACGGCTGATCCGGGCCACGCGGGAGGCGCTGCGAAGCGGCGGGACCGAGCGTGAGCTGATGGCGGAGGCCTGGCAGGTGCAGGCGCTGACGGAGGCGGTCGGCAGCCACCTCGCCCTCCACGGGGCGCCCGAGCTGCGCACCCCCGGCTTCTCCGTCTGCGAGGCGGGCGGCAGGGCGTGCGGCGCCACGGGACCGCCGGGGGTGGCCTCCGGGCCGTTGCGGGCGTCCCTGCTCACCGACGTGCGCGAGCCGGCCGGGACCTTGCGCGAACTGCGCGAGCTGCTGTCGGAGCTGGGCATGGCCCTGGTCTCGGTGGCCTGCACCGCCGAGAGCGAGACGGAGTACTGGCAGTGCATCGAGGCGGTGGACGCCGCCGACGAGTCCAAGGACCGGGTGGGAGTGCTCCTGCGCGCGGTCGAGGCGCGGCAGCGGGAGGGCGCATGAACGGTAAGCCGCCCGAGCGCGAACGGAGTTGGCGGATTGCCGTCGTCTCCGGTCCGGGAAGGTCCCACACGCGACAGGTTGCCGATCGATTCGGACCGGAGAGGTGCAGGATGGAGGCATGGATCTTCGAATCTTCACCGAGCCCCAGCAAGGGGCCTCGTACGACACCCTGCTCTCCGTCGCCAAGGCGACCGAGGAACTCGGCTTTGATGCCTTCTTCCGGTCGGACCACTACCTCAAGATGGGCGACGCGGACGGTCTGCCGGGGCCGACCGACGCGTGGATCACCCTGGCCGGCCTCGCCCGCGAAACGAAGCGGATCCGGCTCGGCACCCTGATGACGGCCGCCACGTTCCGGCTGCCCGGTGTGCTCGCCATCCAGGTCGCGCAGGTGGACCAGATGTCGGGCGGCCGCGTCGAGCTGGGCCTGGGCGCCGGGTGGTACGCGGACGAGCACACCGCGTACGGCATCCCCTTCCCGAAGGAGAAGTTCGCCCGGCTGGAGGAGCAGCTCGCCATCGTCACCGGGCTGTGGGGCACCCCGATGGGCGAGACCTTCGACTTCAAGGGCGCGCACTACTCGGTGGAGAACTCGCCCGCCCTGCCCAAGCCGGCGCAGGCGAAGCTCCCCGTCCTCATCGGCGGGCACGGTGCCAGGCGCACCCCGCGGCTCGCGGCCCGCTACGCCGACGAGTTCAACCTGCCGTTCGGTTCGCTGGAGGACACCGCCCAGCAGTTCGCCCGGGTGCGGGAGGCCGCCGAGGAGCACGGCCGGGGCAAGGACGAGATCGTCTACTCCAACGCCCTCGTCGTGTGCGTCGGCAAGGACGACGCCGAGGTCGCCCGGCGGGCCGCCACCATCGGCCGCGAGGTCGAGGAGCTCAAGGCCAACGGCCTCGCCGGGTCCCCTGCCGAGGTCGTCGACAAGATCGGCCGCTACGCCGAGCTCGGTGCCACCCGCTTCTACCTGCAGATCCTGGACCTGAGCGACCTCGGGCACCTGGAACTGATCGCCTCCGAGGTCCAGTCGCAGCTCGGCTGACCCCGGTACACCACGCAAGGAGCACCCGCGATGCCCGCATCCCACCGGCCCTTGGCGCAGGCCCTCGCCGAGTCCACCGTCGTCCTCGACGGCGGGCTGTCCAACCAGCTCGCCGACCAGGGCTGCGACCTGGCCGACGCGCTCTGGTCGGCCCGGCTGCTCGCCGACGCGCCGGAGCAGATCGAGGCGGCGCACACCGCCTACGTGCGGGCGGGCGCGCGGGTGCTCATCACCTCCAGCTACCAGGCGACCTACGAGGGCTTCGCCGCGCGCGGCATCGGACGGCAGGAGGCGACCACCCTGCTGCGCCGCAGCGTCGCCCTCGCCCGTGCCGCCGCCCGCGACCGCGACGACGTGTGGGTGGCGGCCTCCGTGGGACCGTACGGCGCCATGCTCGCGGACGGCAGCGAGTACCGGGGCCGCTACGGGCTGAGCGTCGCGGAACTGGAGCGCTTCCACCGGCCCAGGATCGAGACGCTGGCCGAGGCCGGTCCGGACGTCCTGGCGCTGGAGACCGTGCCCGACACCGACGAGGCGGAGGCGCTGCTGAGGATCGTCGCAGACCTCGGGGTGCCGGTCTGGCTGAGCTACACCGTCGCCGGCGGGACGACCCGGGCGGGCCAGCCGCTGGAGGAGGCGTTCCGGATCGCGGCGGATGCGGACGCGGTGATCGCCGTCGGCGTCAACTGCTGCGACCCGGCGGACGCCGCCCTGGCGGTGGAGACGGCGGCGGCGACCGTGGACCGGCCCGTGGTCGTCTACCCCAACAGCGGCGAGAGCTGGGACGAACGGGCCCGCGGCTGGCGCGGCGGCTCGGTCTTCGACCCGGCGCTGGCGTCCGGCTGGCAGCGGGCCGGTGCCCGGCTCATCGGGGGATGCTGCCGGGTCGGGCCCGCGCAGATATCCGCCCTCGCGTCCACGCTCACCCAACAGCCGGGGAAAACCGCTGTTCGGAGCAGGGACGGGCAGGCGATACTCAGGCGGTGTTCCTGACGATAACGACCACCGGCAGCGGCGGCATGCCCGCCACGGACCTCGGCTTCCTGCTGCACAAGCATCCGGAGAAGGCCCAGGTCTTCTCGACCTCCTACGGCGACGCCCACGTCTTCTACCCCATGGCGTCCGAGCAACGGTGCACGGCCGCGCTGCTGCTGGAGGTCGATCCGGTGGCGCTCGTGCGGCGCGGCAAGGGCAAGGGCCGGGGCGGGGCCCCGGACTCCGCTCTCGGCCACTACGTCAACGACCGGCCGTACGCCGCCTCGTCGCTGCTCGCGGTCGCCCTCCGCACGGTGTTCGCCAGCGCCCTGAGGGGCGTCTGCGACGCCCGTCCCGAGCGGGCCGCGCAGCCGCTGCCGCTGCGGATCGAGATCCCCGCCGTGCCCGCGCGCGGCGGCGCCGCCCTCGTCCGCCGGCTGTTCGAGCCGCTGGGCTGGACCGTGGAGGCCGAACCGGTCGCGCTGGACGAGCGGTTCCCCGAGTGGGGCGAGTCGCGCTACGTGCGGCTGGCCCTGGAGGGCGAGCTGCGGCTGTCCGAGGCCCTGCGGCACCTGTACGTGCTGCTCCCGGTCCTGGACGACGCCAAGCACTACTGGGTGTCGCCCGACGAGGTCGACAAGCTGCTGCGCATGGGCGACGGATGGCTCGCCGTCCACCCGGAGCAGCGGCTGATCACCAGCCGCTACCTCGCCCGCCGCTGGTCGCTGACCCGGCAGGCCATGGAGCGGCTGGAACTGGCCCGGCTCGCCGAGGCCGACGACAGCGAGGCCGAGGAGCTGGACAACGCCGTCGACGAGGAGGTGGACACCGAGGAGAAGCCGCTGCCGCTGGCGGTGCAGCGCCGCGAGGCGATCCTGGCGGAGCTCCGCGACGCCGGGGCGAGCCGGGTCCTCGACCTCGGCTGCGGTCAGGGCCAGCTGGTCGGCGCGCTGCTGAAGGACGTCCGCTTCACCGAGATCCTCGGCGTCGACGTGTCGGCCCGGGCCCTGGGCGAGGCGGCGCGGCGACTGCGGCTGGACCGCATGGGCGAGCGGCAGTCCTCCCGCGTCCGGCTCGTCCAGGGGTCCCTGACCTACACCGACGCCCGCCTCAAGGGTTACGACGCCGCGGTGCTCAGCGAGGTCGTCGAGCACCTCGACCTGCCCCGGCTCCCCGCCCTGGAGTACGCCGTCTTCGGTGCGGCACGACCCGCGACCGTGCTCGTGACCACGCCGAACGTCGAGTACAACGTGCGCTGGGAGACACTGCCCGCCGGGCACGCCCGGCACGCGGACCACCGCTTCGAGTGGACCCGGGCGGAGTTCCGCTCGTGGGCGGAGCAGGTCGCCGGACGCCACGGCTACGGCGTGCGGTTCGTCCCCGTCGGCCCCGACGACCCCGAGGTCGGCCCGCCCACCCAGATGGCCGTTTTCACGATGACCGCGAAGGAGGTCACGTCCGCATGACCGGCAAGCACACCCTCCCGGTGACCGACCTCTCCCTCGTGGTCCTGATCGGCACCACCGGCTCCGGCAAGTCGACCTTCGCGCGGCGCCACTTCAAGCCCACCGAGGTGATCTCCTCGGACTTCTGCCGCGGCCTGGTCAGCGACGACGAGAACGACCAGGGCGCCAGCGGTGACGCCTTCGACGTGCTGCACTACATCGCGGGCAAGCGGCTGGCCGCCGGCCGGCTCACCGTCATCGACGCCACCAGCGTGCAGCAGGAGAGCCGCCGCCAGCTCGTCCGGCTCGCCCGCGAGTACGACGTGCTGCCCATCGCGATCGTCCTCGACGTCCCCGAGCAGGTCTGCATCGAGCGGAACGCGTCCCGTCCCGACCGCGCCCACCTGCCCCGGCACGTCGTGCAGCGCCAGCAGCGCGAGCTGCGCCGCTCCCTGCGGCAGCTGGAGCGCGAGGGCTTCCGCAAGGTGCACGTCCTGCGCGGCACCGAGGAGGTCGAGGCGGCCGAGGTCGTGCTGGAGCGCCGCTACAACGACAAGCGCGAGCTCACCGGCCCGTTCGACATCATCGGCGACGTCCACGGCTGCAGCTCCGAGCTGGAGACCCTGCTCGGCAAGCTGGGCTACGTCGACGGCGTGCACCCCGAGGGCCGCACGGCCGTCTTCGTGGGGGACCTCGTCGACCGCGGCCCCGACAGCCCCGGCGTGCTGCGCCGCGTCATGGGCATGGTCGCCGCAGGCGACGCCCTGTGCGTGCCCGGCAACCACGAGAACAAGCTGGGCCGCTGGCTGAAGGGCAAGAAGGTCCAGCACACCCACGGCCTCGCCGAGACCATCGAGCAGCTGGAGCAGGAGGACGAGAAGGACCCCGCCTTCCGCGAGCAGGTGCGGGAGTTCATCGAAGGGCTCGTCAGCCACTACGTCCTCGACGGCGGCAAGCTGGTCGTCTGCCACGCCGGCCTGCCCGAGAAGTACCACGGGCGCACCTCCGGCCGGGTCCGCTCGCACGCCCTGTACGGCGACACCACCGGCGAGACCGACGAGTTCGGCCTGCCCGTGCGCTACCCGTGGGCCGAGGACTACCGCGGCCGCGCCGCCGTCGTGTACGGCCACACACCCGTGCCGAGCACCTCGTGGATCAACAACACGATCTGCCTCGACACCGGCGCCGTCTTCGGCGGGCGGATGACGGCCCTGCGCTGGCCCGAGCGCGAGATCGTCGACGTCCCCGCCGAGCGGGTCTGGTACGAGCCGGCCAAGCCGCTCGCCAGCGAGGCCCCGGGCGGGCAGGACGGGCGGCCGCTCGACCTCGCCGACGTCGCCGGCCGCCGTGTCGTGGAGACCGTGCACCACGGCCGGGTCGCCGTCCGTGAGGAGAACGCTGCCGCCGCGCTGGAGGTCATGAGCCGCTTCGCGGTCGACCCGCGGCTGCTGATGTACCTGCCGCCGACGATGTCGCCGTGCGCGACCTCGCAACGGGAGGGTTACCTGGAGCACCCGCACGAGGCGTTCGCCGCCTACCGCGCGGACGGCGTCGGCCAGGTGCTCTGCGAGGAGAAGCACATGGGCTCCCGCGCCGTGGCGCTCGTGTGCCGCGACGCGGAGACGGCCGGCGAGCGCTTCGGGGTGACCGGCGGCGTGACGGGCGCGCTGCACACCCGTACGGGCCGTCCGTTCTTCGACGACCCGGCCGTCACCGAGCAGGTCCTGGACCGGCTGAGGGCCTCGGTCACCGCCGCCGGCCTCTGGGAGGAGCTGGGCACGGACTGGCTGCTGCTCGACGCCGAGCTGCTGCCCTGGTCGCTGAAGGCCACCGGCCTGCTGCGCAGGCAGTACGCCGCCGTGGGCGCCGCCTCCGGCGCGGTCTTCCCGGGTGCGATCGCCGCCCTGGAGTCCGCCGCCGCGCGCGGCACCGACGTGGCGGGCCTGCTGGAGCGGCAGCGCGGGCGGTCCGCCGACGCCGCCGCCTTCACCGAGGCGTACCGGCGCTACTGCTGGACGACCGAGGGCCTGGACGGGGTGCGTCTCGCGCCGTTCCAGATCCTGGCCGCCCAGGGCCGCAGTCTCGCCGCGCTCGCGCACGACGAGCAGCTGGCGCTCATCGACCGCATGGTCGCCAACGACCCGACGGGGCTGCTCCAGGAGACCCGCCGGCTGCTGGTCGACACCCGCGACGAGGAGTCGGTGGCGGCCGGTACGCAGTGGTGGCTGGAGCTGACCTCCGCCGGCGGCGAGGGCATGGTCGTCAAGCCGCTCCAGGCCCTGGTGCGCACCGAGGACGGCAACCGGCTGGTCCAGCCCGGCATCAAGTGCCGCGGCCGGGAGTACCTGCGGATCATCTACGGTCCCGAGTACACCCGGCCCGACCAGCTGGCCAGGCTCCGCTCCCGCGCACTGGGCCACAAGCGCTCCCTCGCGCTGCGCGAGTACGGGCTGGGCCTGGAGGCGCTGGACCGGCTGGCCGCGGGCGAGCCGCTGTGGCGCGTGCACGAGGCGGTCTTCGCCGTCCTGGCGCTGGAGTCCGAGCCGGTGGACCCCCGGCTGTGACGGGCGGGGGGCGGGCACCCGGGTGCCCGCCCCTCCCTGGCGGTAAACCCTTGCCAAGTGGGAATGTCTAGCTCCATGGCATTCCATGTGGACTCCGAGGCAGGGCGGCTGCACCGCGTCATCCTCCACCGCCCCGACCTGGAGCTGAAAAGGCTCACGCCGTCGAACAAGGACGCCCTGCTCTTCGACGACGTCCTGTGGGTGCGCCGGGCCCGTGCCGAGCACGACGGCTTCGCCGACGTGCTGCGCGACCGGGGCGTGGCCGTGCACCTCTTCGGTGACCTGCTGCGGGAGACGCTGACCCTGCCCGAGGCCCGGCGCATGGTGCTGGACCGGGTCTTCGACGAGAAGGAGTACGGCCCGGTGGTCACCGACCACCTGCGCGCCGCCTTCGACGAGCTGTCCGCGGCCGAGCTGACCGAGGCCCTGGTCGGCGGCATGACCAAGCGGGAGTTCCTGGCCCGTTTCGCGGAGCCGACCTCGGTCCGCTTCCATGTGACGGACCTGGACGACTTCCTGGTCAACCCGCTACCGAACCACATCTTCACCCGGGACACCTCGGCCTGGGTCTACGACGGGGTCAGCATCAACGCGATGCGCTGGCCGGCCCGCTGGCACGAGACGATCCACTACGAGGCGATCTACCGCCACCACCCGCTCTTCGCGGGCGGCTCCTTCCACGTGTGGTCCGAGGGCCAGGCGGCCTACCCGTCCACCATCGAGGGCGGCGACGTCCTGGTGATCGGCAACGGCGCCGTCCTCATCGGCATGAGCGAGCGCACCACCCCGCAGGCCGTGGAGATGCTGGCCCAGCGCCTGTTCAACGCCGGGTCGGCCACCACGATCGTGGCCCTCGACATGCCCAAGCGCCGTGCCTTCATGCACCTGGACACCGTGATGACGATGGTCGACGGCGACACCTTCACCAAGTACGCGGGCCTGGGCATGCTGCGCTCGTACACCATCGAGCCCGGCGCGGGGGAGCGCGACCTGAAGGTCACCGACCACCCGCCGGAGCACATGCACCGGGCCATCGCGGCGGCACTGGGCCTGGACGACATCCGCGTGCTCACCGCGACCCAGGACGTCCATTCCGCCGAGCGCGAGCAGTGGGACGACGGGTGCAACGTGCTCGCGCTGGAGCCGGGCGTCGTGCTGGCGTACGAGCGCAACGTCACCACCAACACCTTCCTGCGCAAGCGCGGCATCGAGGTCATAGAGATCCCCGGGAGCGAACTGGGGCGCGGCCGCGGCGGTCCACGCTGCATGAGCTGCCCCATCGAGCGGGACCCGGTCTGACGGGGCGATCCGGGGCCGGGCCCGGCTGTATAAGGATGCGACTGGTCGTATAGACTTCCATGGTCTCGGCGCACTCATGTTCGGCACCCGGCCGACCCCGACCTAGGAGCCCCCATGGCCATCGACCTCACGGGCCGCCACTTCCTCAAGGAGCTGGACTTCGCCCCCGAGGAGTTCCGCGGGCTGGTGGACCTGGCCGCCGAGCTGAAGGCGGCCAAGAAGGCGGGCACCGAGGTCCGGCGGCTCGCCGGCCGGAACATCGCCCTGATCTTCGCCAAGACCTCCACCCGCACCCGCTGTGCCTTCGAGGTCGCCGCGGCCGACCAGGGCGCGTCCACGACCTACCTGGACCCGGCCGGCTCCCAGCTCGGCCACAAGGAGTCGGTGAAGGACACCGCCCGCGTGCTCGGCCGGATGTACGACGGCATCGAGTACCGCGGGACGGGCCAGGAGGTCGTCGAGGAACTGGCCGCCCACGCCGGGGTGCCGGTGTGGAACGGCCTCACCGACCAGTGGCACCCCACCCAGATGCTCGCCGACGTGCTCACCATGGCCGAGCACTCCCGTTCCCCGCTGGGGGAGACCGCCTACGCCTACCTCGGCGACGCCCGCTCCAACATGGGCAACTCGCTGCTGGTCACCGGCGCCCTCCTCGGCATGGACGTCCGCATCGCCGCCCCGGAGCAGCTGTGGCCGGACGACGGCGTCGTCGCCGAGGCGCGGCGGCTCGCGCAGGCCACCGGCGCCCGCGTCACCCTGACCGAGGACGTCGCCGAGGGGGTCGCCGGCGCGGAGTTCGTCCACACCGACGTCTGGGTGTCCATGGGCGAGCCCGCCGAGGTGTGGGACGAGCGCATCGCACTGCTGAAGCCGTACGCCGTGACCGCGGACGTGCTGCGGGCCACCGGCCGCCCCGACGCGAAGTTCATGCACTGCCTGCCCGCCTTCCACGACCTGGGCACCACCTTGGCCCGGGAGATCCACGAACGGCACGGGCTGACCTCGCTGGAGGTCACCGACGAGGTCTTCGAGTCGGCGTGCTCCATCGTCTTCGACCAGGCCGAGAACCGGATGCACACCATCAAGGCCGTGCTCGTCGCCACGCTGGCAGGCATGTGAGGCGCCGCGCATATCGCGCACTCGTGACGGCGGTCACGAAGGAGTGATAACTTCGCGGTGTTGGCAAGCCTGCCTCCCCCGCGAAGGAGGACGTGCCCATGAGCCCCTACCGAGGCTCCGCAGGCCGGACCGAGGAATGGCGGCACCTGCGCGTCGAGCGCGCCGACGGCGTCGTCACCGTCACCCTCGACCGGCCCGACAAGCTCAACGCGCTCACCTTCGGCGCCTACGCCGACCTGCGCGACCTGCTCACCGAGCTGCCCCACCACGGCGACACCCGTGTGCTGGTGCTCGCCGGGGCCGGTCGCGGCTTCTGCTCCGGCGGGGACGTCGACGAGATCATCGGTGCCACCCTCGCCATGGGCGCGGGCCAGCTCCTGGACTTCACCCGCATGACCGGGCAGGTCGTCCGCGCCCTCCGCGAGGCCCCCTTCCCCGTCGTCGCCGCCGTCCACGGCGTCGCGGCCGGAGCCGGTTCCGTCATCGCCCTCGCGTCCGACTTCCGGATCGTCGAGCGCTCGGCCCGCTTCGCCTTCCTCTTCACCAAGGTCGGCCTCGCGGGCGCCGACATGGGCGCCGCCTACCTGCTGCCCCGCATCGTCGGCCTCGGCCATGCCACCCGGCTGCTGATGCTCGGCGACACCGTCGGCGCCGCGGAGGCCGACCGCATCGGCCTGGTCAGCGAGCTCGTCGACGACGGGCAGGCGGACGCGAGCGCCGCCGCCCTCGCCAAGCGCCTGGCGGCCGGCCCTGCGCTGGCGTACGCGCAGACCAAGGCCCTGCTCACCGCGGAGCTCGACATGCCGCTCGGCGCGGCCGTGGAGATGGACGCCGCGACCCAGGCGCTCCTGATGACCAGCGAGGACTACGCCGAGTTCCACGCCGCGTTCACCGACAAGCGCAGCCCCAACTGGAAGGGCCGTTAGCCGTGCGGGTGGCCATCATCGGCGGCGGCCCCGGCGGGCTCTATGCGGCCGCACTGCTCAAGCGCCTCGACCCGGAACGCGAGATCACCGTCTGGGAGCGCGGCTCGCCGCAGGACACCTTCGGCTTCGGCGTCGTGCTGTCCGACGAGACGCTCGGCGGCATCGAGCACGCCGACCCGGTCGTCTTCCGTGCCCTGGAAGGGGAGTTCACCCGCTGGGACGACATCGACGTGCGCCACCGCGGCCGTGCCGTCACCTCCGGCGGCCACGGCTTCGCGGCGGTGGACCGGCGCACGCTGCTGGCGGTCCTCCACGACCGCTGCCGCGAGCTCGGTGTGACCGTCCGCAGCCGCGAACTCGCCCCGGCCGCCGAACGGCTGGCCCGCGACCACGACCTGGTCATCGCCGCCGACGGCGCGGGCAGCGCCACCCGCGGCGCCCACGCCGCCGTCTTCCGCCCCACCCTCACCGGCCACCGCTGCCGCTACATCTGGCTCTCCACCGACCTCGTCCTGGACGCCTTCCGCTTCGAGATCGCCGAGACCGAGCACGGCGTGATGCAGGCCCACGGCTATCCGTACCGGCCGGACGCGAGCACCTTCATCGTCGAGATGCGCGAGGACGTCTGGCAGCGCGCCGGGCTGGACCGGCTGGACGAGGCCGAGTCGATCGCCCGCTGCGAGAAGATCTTCGCCGACGCCCTGCACGGCCACGGCCTGCGCGGCAACCGCTCCCGCTGGATCGCCTTCACCACCGTCGTCAACGAGCGCTGGCGGCACGGGAACATCGTGCTCCTCGGCGACGCCGCGCACACCGCGCACTTCTCCATCGGCTCCGGCACCAAGCTCGCCATGGAGGACGCCCTCGCCCTCGCCGCCTGCCTGCACGAGCAGCCCGGCGTCCCCGAGGCGCTGGCCGCCTACGAGGCCGAGCGCAAGCCGGTCGTCGCCAGCACGCAGCGCGCCGCGCGGGCCAGCCTGGAGTGGTTCGAGCACCTGGAGCAGTACACGGCCCAGCCGCCCCGGCAGTTCGCCTTCAACCTGCTCACCCGCAGCCGCCGGGTCACCCACGACAACCTGCGGCTGCGCGACGCGGAGTTCACCGCCTCCGTGGAGCGGGAGTTCGGCACCGGTCCGGACACCCCGCCGATGTTCACCCCCTTCACCCTGCGCGGGCTGACCCTGCGCAACCGGGTCGTCGTCTCGCCGATGGACATGTACTCCGCCACCGACGGCACCCCCGGCGACTTCCACCTCGTCCACCTCGGCGCCCGCGCCCTCGGCGGCGCCGGCCTGGTCATGACGGAGATGGTCTGCGTCAGCCCCGAGGGCCGCATCACCCCCGGCTGCGCGGGCCTGTGGAACGACGGGCACGAGGACGCCTGGCGCCGCGTCACCGACTTCGTGCACGCCCGGCCCGGGGCCGCGATCGGCCTCCAGCTCGGCCACAGCGGCCGCAAGGGGTCCACCCGGCTGATGTGGGAGGGCATCGACCAGCCGCTCCCGGAGGGCAACTGGCCGCTCGCGGCCCCCTCCCCGCTGCCGTACCACCCCCACGTGAGCCAGGTCCCGCACGCCCTGGACGACGCCGGGCTGGCCGCGATCCGCGAGCAGTTCGCCGCCTCCGCCGCGCGCGGCGCCCGCGCCGGGTTCGACCTGCTGGAACTGCACTGCGCCCACGGCTACCTGCTCTCGTCCTTCCTCTCTCCGCTCACCAACCGGCGCACCGACGCCTACGGCCGCGACCTGACCGGGCGGCTGCGCTTCCCCCTGGAGGTCTTCGACGCCGTCCGCGAGGTCTGGCCCGCCGACCGCCCGATGACCGTCCGCATCTCCGCCACCGACTGGGCCGAGGGCGGCACGACCGCCGACGAGGCGGTCGAGATCGCCCGGGCCTTCGCCGCGCACGGTGCCGACGCCATCGACGTCTCGACCGGCCAGGTCGTCGCCGACGAGGCCCCCGACTTCGGCCGCTCCTACCAGACCCCCTACGCCGACCGGATCCGCAACGAACTCGGGGTGCCCGTCATCACGGTCGGCGCCATCTCCTCCTGGGACGACGTCAACTCCCTGATCCTCGCGGGCCGCGCCGACCTGTGCGCGCTCGCCCGCCCCCACCTCTACGACCCCAACTGGACGCTCCACGCAGCCGCCGAACAGGACTACTCCGGCCCCGGCGCCCCCTGGCCCCTCCCCTACCAGGCGGGCAGCCGCCGCCCGCCCACAGGCCGCACGGACGCCCCCCGGCCCCGGCTCACGCTGGACGTGTGAGAGGCGGCCGCCTCAGCCGAAGGCGGAGGTGTCGAGGGCGAACGCGAACGGCTCGGGGAGGTCGAGCTCCTTGCCGAACAGCACCCGGACGTCCTGGCGGTAGTCCTCGGCGTCCGGCTCGCCGTACAGGGTGACCGTGCCCTCGGTGCGGTCCACCAGCAGGTAGAACGGGATGCCGGCGGCGGCGTAGCCGCGTCGCTTCGGGCCGCGATCCTTGTCCGGGCGGGAGGACGTCACCTCGACGGTCATGACCACGCCGTCCGGGACGAACCACGAGTCCGTGCCGGCGAACACGCCCTCGGGACCCACCGTCAGGTCCGGGATGAAGCGCCCGGCAGGAGTGATGAGCCCCTTGGCCCCGGACGTGTAGAACTCGGCGGGGGACTTGCGGATCATCTGGCGCACGAAGCGGCCGAGAATGTCCTCGTGGTCTCCGTCGGGCGGCGGGGTCACGACGATCTCCCCCTCGATCAGCTCGGCGCGGTACCCCTCGGGCACCGTGAGGTCGAGGAAGGCGGCGAGCACGGCGTCGCCGCCGGAGCCCGGGCGTTCGGTCGCGGGCAGTGCCATCTCGCGTACCTCCTCGATCGTCATGGTTCCGCTCCGATGTGGTCAGGTTATGCCCCGCCGGGTGGCGCGGGCGTACATCCTGCCAACGATCACCGGAGCAGGGCGGTCACGCCGTGGGGCCGGCGGACCGCGCGAACTCCGCCCCGGCGTCGTGCAGGCGCGCGTGCAGGCCCTCGAAGACGGCGGCGGCGCGGCCGCCGGGCCAGTCGGGCGGGAGGAGGGCGGGCGCCAGGCCCGGGTCGGCGTAGGGGAGGCGGCGCCAGGAGTCGAGGGCGCGCAGGTAGTCCGCGAAGGCCTCCTGCGGCGGGGTCGCCTCCCGGGCGGCCCAGGCGCGCAGCACGGGCTCGTGGGCGTCGAGGAAGGCGTGGTGGCGCTTGGCGACGGCGTCGAGGTCCCACCAGCGGCGCACGGCCGCGGCCGTCGGCTCGAAGCCGAGGTGGGTGCCGGTGAAGAGGTCGACGTAGGTGTCCAGGCCGAGCCGGCGCAGGGTGTGCAGGGCCTCCTCGTGGAGGCGGGCGGGCGCGATCCACACGCCCGGGGCGGCGGTGCCGAAGCCCAGCCGGGCCAGGCGGGAGCGGAGCAGGTGCCGCTTGTGGCGCTCGCTCTCCGGCACGGAGAAGACCGCGAGCACCCACTCCTGGTCGCCGGCTCCGCCGGCCGGGTGACCGTAGATGCGGCGGTCGCCGTCGGCGAGCAGCTGCCGGGCGTCCTCGGACAGGGCGTAGCCCGCGGCGCCGGCGACGCGGTCCGGCTCCAGCAGGCCGCGGCGCTTGAGCCGGGAGACCGCCGAGCGTACCGACTGCGGGTCCACGTCCACGGCGCCCATCAGCCGGATCAGCCCGGCGACGGGTATCCGCCCGTCCCAGGCCTCGGCCCGGCCGTAGGCGCCGAAGAAGGTCACGATCAGCGAACTGGGGGTGTGCTCGGTCACGCGATCACTGTAGGTCGCGCAGCCGGAAGCGCTGCAGTTTCCCGGTGGGAGTGCGGGGCAGGGCGTCGAGGAAGGCGATCTCGCGGGGGCACTTGTAGCTCGCGATCTCCTCCCGGGTGAAGGCGCGCAGCGCCTCGACCGTGTGCTCGTCGCGCGGGGGGCCGTCCCGCAGCACGACGAAGGCCCGGACGATCTGGCCGCGCTGGTCGTCCGGCACGCCGATGACCGCGGCCTCCCGTACGTCGGGGTGGCGCAGCAGCGCCTCCTCGACCTCGGGGCCCGCGATGTTGTACCCCGACGAGATGATCATGTCGTCGGCGCGGGCCACGTAGCGGAAGTAGCCGTCCGGCTCGCGCACGTAGGTGTCGCCGGTGATGTTCCAGCCGTCGCGCACGTACTCCCGCTGCCGTTCGTCCGCCAGGTAGCGGCAGCCCGTGGGACCGCGCACCGCGAGCAGCCCCGGTTCGCCGTCCGGCACGGGGGACAGCGTCGAGGGGTCGACGACCCGGGCCTGGTAGCCCGGCACCGGCAGGCCCGTGGTGCCCGGCCGGATCACGTCGTCGGCGGCGGAGATGAAGATGTGCAGCAGCTCCGTGGCCCCTATGCCGTTGATGATCCGCAGCCCCGTCGACTCGTACCAGGCGTGCCAGGTCGCCTCGGGCAGGTTCTCGCCCGCCGACACGCAGCGCCGCAGCGAGGACAGGTCGCGGGTGCCGTGCGAGGCGAGTATGGCCCGGTAGGCGGTGGGCGCGGTGAACAGCACGGTCACCGCGTGCTCCGCGACGGCCCGGGCGAGCTGTTCGGGGCCGGCCTGCTCCAGCAGCAGCGCCGACGCCCCCACGCGCAGCGGGAAGACGACCAGGCCGCCCAGCCCGAAGGTGAAGCCCAGCGGCGGGCTGCCGGCGAACACGTCGGTGGAGGTCGGTCGCAGTATGTGCGCGGAGAAGGTGTCGGCGATCGCCAGCACGTCCCGGTGGAAGTGCATGCACCCCTTGGGCCGTCCGGTCGTCCCGGAGGTGAAGGCGATCAGCGCGACGTCGTCGGCCGAGGTCTCCACCGCGGGGAAGGAGTCCGGCCGGTCGGCCGCGAGCCGCAGCAGATCGTCCGGCGCCTCCCCGCCGTACGTGGCGATGCGCAGCCCGGGCGCCTCGCACTTGGCGAGGTCGTCGACCGCGCGGATGTCGCACAGCGCGTGCCGGACGGCGGCGATCTCGCAGATCGTCGCCAGCTCGTGCGGGCGGTGCGCCGCGAGCACGGTCACCGCGACCGCGCCCGCCTTCATGACGGCGAACCAGCACGCCACCAGCCACGGCGTGGTGGGGCCGCGCAGCAGCACGCGGTTGCCGGGCACCACCCCGAGCTCGTCGGTCAGCACGTGCGCGATGCGGTCGGAGGCGGCGCGCAGGTCCGCGTACGACCAGACCTCACCGCCCGGCATCCGCAGGCAGGGCGCCTCGGGCAGGCCGGCGGCGAGGAGTTCGGTGCCGCAGTTGAGCCGGCCGGGATAGGCCAGTTCGGGGAGGTCTTGGGTCAGGACGGGCCACTGGTCACGCGGCGGGAGGTGATCCCGCGGGAAAGTGTCCACGTGTGCTGATGGCAGCAGGTCCATGGCGGGTTCGCCCCTCGTTGGCCCCTGGTTGCGGACGGATTCAGCGTAACGTGTTTGTGACGGCAGTCAACGGTACGCGATACGGGAGGTGCCGCGTGGCATCGTTCGCGCTGGACCCGGAACAGCTCAAGTGGTGCGCACAGGTCCGTGATTGGGCCGCCGAACGGCTCCGGCCGCTGGCGGGGTCCGGCGAACCCGGGCGGGTCAACCGGCCACTGCTCGCGGCCCTCGGTGAACTCGGTCTGCTGGGGCGCCTCTTCCCCGGTACCGCCCTCGAGCTGTGCCTGCTCCGGGAGTCCCTGGCCCGGGAGTGCACCGAGGCGGAGACCGCACTCGCCCTGCAGGGCCTGGGCGCCCACCCCCTGCTGGAATCCCCCGAACTGGCCGCCCGCTGGATCCCGCGGGTCGTCTCCGGCGAGGCCGTCGCGGCCTTCGCGCTCACCGAGCCGGGCGCAGGTTCCGACGCGGCCGCCCTCGAACTGGCCGCGGAGCCCGCCCCGGACGGCGGCTGGCGGCTCACCGGCGAGAAGTGCTGGATCTCCAACGCCCCCGAGGCCGACCTCTACACGGTCTTCGCCCGGACCACCCCCGGCGCCGGGGCCCGCGGCGTCACCGCCTTCGCCGTCCCCGCCGACCGCCCCGGCCTCGGCGGCGAACACCTCGACATGCTCTCCCCGCACCCCATCGGCCGGCTGCGCTTCGACGCCGTACCGGTCGGGCGGCACGACGTGATCGGCGAGGTCGACCGCGGCTTCCGGGTCGCCATGACCACCCTCAACCGCTTCCGGCCCAGCGTCGGTGCCTTCGCGGTCGGCATGGCGCAGGCCGCCCTCGACGCGGCCACCGCCCACGCCGCCTCCCGCACCGCCTTCGGCGCGCCCCTGAAGGAGCTCCAGGCCGTCTCCCACGCCCTCGCCGAGATGGCCACCCGCACCGAGGCCGCCCGCCTGCTGGTCTACGCCGCCGCCGAGGCCTACGACTCCGGTGCCCCCGGCACCGCCCGCAGCTCCGCCATGGCCAAGCTCTTCGCCACCGAGACCGCCCAGTACGCCGTCGACGCGGCCGTCCAGATCCACGGGGCCCGCGCCCTGGAGCGCGGCCACGTCCTGGAACACCTCTACCGCGAGGTCCGCGCACCGCGTATCTACGAAGGTGCCACCGAAGTCCAGCGGTCGATCATCGCCAAGGAGCTCTTCGCATGACCCTGAACCGGATCAACCCGCCCGAGCTCTCCCCGCCCACCGGCTTCAGCCACGCCGTCACCGCCACCGGCCGCACCCTCGTCCTCCTCGCGGGCCAGACCGCGCTGGACTCCGGGGGCAAGGTCGTCGGGGACACCCTCCCCGCCCAGTTCGAGCACGCGCTGATCAACCTCCTCACCGCCCTCCAGGCCGCCGGCGGCACCCCCGCCGACCTCGCCCGCCTCACCGTCCACACCACCGACGTCGCCGCCTACCGCGACCACGCGCCCGAACTCGGCCGGATCTGGCGCGCCCTGGCCGGCCGGGACTACCCGGCGATGGCGGTCATCGGCATCACCCGCCTGTGGGACGAGGAGGCCATGGTCGAACTCGACGGCCTCGCCGTGCTCTCCTGACCCGAGGTCAGGAGGAACCCGGGATACGGGGGTGGCCCGGCACGTCGGTGGTGGCCGCTCGCCGTTGCCTGCGTCCGACGGCCGGGGCTCGCCGAGGGGGCGGCCGCCGCGTGCCGGGGGCGGTGGCCGGCCGTCACGGTGTCCGCGACGCTTCGCGACGGTGGCTGTGGCGCGGCTCCACGCGCCGCCGGGCGTACGTCAGGATGGCGCGGCCGCTGCCGGTACGAGACGAGTCCGGGTGGGTGCGTGAGGCCCGGGCCGGGACGCGAGGCGGTGTCACCACCGGTGATGCGGCCGCGGCGTCGTGCGGGGCCCGCGCAGTCGCGGCGGAGGTGGCACCGCTCCGCGCGCGTCCGCCCGGTTCCGAAGGCCCCGCACGGCGGTCAGGGCGGGCCGCCGAGCGCCTCACGCCTGCGCAGCAGGAAGTCCCGTTCGGCCTCGTTCTCGGTGCGGGCGGCGGCTGCTCCGTACGCCTGCGCGGCCTCGGACGTACGGCCCAGGCGGCGCAGGAGGTCGGCGCGGACGGCGTGGAAGGCGGGGTAGCCCTCCAGGGGGAGGCCGTCGGCGGCGGCGAGCGCGGCGGCCGGACCCTCGACCTCGGCGAGGGCGACGGCGCGGTTGAGGGCGACCACGGGGCCCGGGGCGAGCGTCGTCAACTGGTCGTAGAGCCCCAGGATCTGCCGCCAGTCCGTGGCGGCCGCGACCGGGGCGTCGCTGTGCACGGCGCTGATCGCCGCCTGGATCTGGTACGGCCCCGGCCGGCCGCGCCTGAGGCAGCGGCGGACCAGTGCCCGGCCCTCCGCGACCAGCGCCCGGTCCCACAGGGCGCGGTCCTGCTCGGCCAGCGGCACCGCTTCGCCGTCCGCGGCGGTGCGGGCCGGGCGGCGTGCCTGGACCAGCAGCATCAGGGCGAGCAGCCCCAGCACCTCGGGCTCGTCGGGCATGAGCCCGGCCAGCAGCCGGCCCAGGCGGATCGCCTCGGCGCACAGGTCCTCGCGGACCAGGCGGTCCCCGGAGCCGGGCAGGTACCCCTCGTTGAAGACCAGGTACACCACCGCGAGGACGGCGCCGAGCCGTTCGGGCAGGTCGGCCTCGTCCGGGACGCGGTACGGGATCCGGGCGTCGCGGATCTTGCGCTTCGCCCTGACCAGGCGCTGGGCCATGGTGCTCTCGGGGACGAGGAAGGCCCGGGCGATCTCGGCGGTGGTGAGCCCGCCCAGCAGCCGGAGCGTCAGCGCCACCCGTGAGGCCGGGGCGAGCGCGGGGTGGCAGCAGGTGAAGAGCAGACGGAGCCGTTCGTCCCGCACGGGGCCCTCCTCGCCGGGTTCCCGGACGTCCCGGGCGTCCTGCAGCAGGGCGGCCCGGGCGTGCCGGTCCTCGCGGGCCGCCTCCCGGTGCAGCCGGTCGATCGCGCGGTTGCGGGCGGTGGTGATGATCCACCCCGCGGGGCTCGGCGGCAGTCCGGTCCGCGGCCACCGCTGGACGGCCGTGGTGAAGGCGTCCTGGACCGCCTCCTCGGCGACGTCGATGTCGCCGAACCGGCGGACCAGGACGGCCACCGCGCGCCCGTACTCCTCGCGGAAGACCCGCTCGACCTCCGGTGCGCCCGGCTCCGGCACGCCGGCCGTCAGTCCTCGACCTCGTGCGCGAAGGGCCGGACCTCGATGGGCAGCGTGGTCACCCGGGCCAGCCGGCGGCCCCAGGCGAGCGCGGCGTCGAGGTCGGCCGCCTTGATGATCGTGAAGCCGCCGAGGTACTCCTTGCTCTCCGCGAACGGCCCGTCCGTGACGAGCACCTCCTCGCCCCGCGGCCGCAGCACGGTGGCCGTGTCCGGGGCGTTCAGTCCCGCGCCGAAGACCCAGGCCCCGGCCTCCTTCATCTCCCGGTTGAGGACGTCCAGGTCGGCCAGGACCCGGGCGAGGAACTCGGGCGGCGGCGGGGTCCCCTCGGGCTGGTACACGCTGAGCAGGTAGTGCTTCATGTCGGGCGTCCTCGCGGTCCGGGCCGGCCCTTCGCCGGCGTTCCACCCCCTACACGAACGGCGACCGCCCGGATCGACACCCCGCGCCCCCGGATGTCCGGGGGACGGGCGGCGCCGAGGGCGGTCGCCTCGTTCGTACCACGGGTGTCAGCCCCGGCGGCGCGACGACACCTCGTCCCTGACCCGGGAAAGGACCACGGCCGCGTGGTCGAGCCCCGCCGCCCGGCACCGGGTGATCGCGGCACCGAGACGGGACAGGGCCGCGTCCGGCCGGTCCAGGCCGTTCGCCTCGACGAGGGCGGCGACCCGGACGGCCTCGGCGCGCGGCGCCTCACCCCGCGGCCCGCCCTCCTCGTGGGCGGCGATCGCCCGCTCCAGCTCGGCGAGCGCCTCGGGGAAGCGCTCGGCGCCGGCATAGGCCCGGCCGCGCTGGTAGTGCGTGGCGCCGCTCTCGTACCAGAGGGCGAACTCCTCGTCGTCCGCGGGCACGGCCGCCAGCACCTCGTCGGCCTCGCGCAGGTGGTCCAGGGCGGTCTCCAGGCCCTCGGCGCCCTGTGCCGAGACGGCGGAGCCTGCGAAGTCGCGCATCATCTCCGCGACCGCGTGCGGGTTCGGCCCCTTCGCGTGCGAGGCGACGGCGCGGTCGTACGCGGAGCGCGCCGCGTCCTCGCGGCCGGCCTGCAGCAGGGCGACGGCGGCCTCGCAGGCGGCGAGCGTGTGCGTGAACTGCTCCTCCCACCCCTGGACGGCGTCGGCCAGCAGCAGGAACTGCTCGGCGCTCGCGCGGTGCTCCTCCAGTTCCCGCAGGCCCCGCGCCAGCAGCAGCCGGGCCTGGGCCAGGGCGCGTTCGTCCATGCCGGCCGCGGCCTCGTCGCGGACCAGCGACTCCAGCACGGCGACGGCGTCCGCCTGGCGGTCGGCGCGGGCGAGCACGTCCGCCAGCTCCACCCGCAGCTCGGCGGCGCCCGTGGCGTCGTCCTCGCGGTCCAGCCGCGCCGCGGCGTCGGACAGGTGGCGTACGGCGGCGTTCAGGTCGCCCGCGTGGTCGGCGGCGTGGCCGAGCAGCGCGTGGGTGCGCGCCACCGGGAACGCGGTGTCGTTGTGGGCGGTGGCCGTGGCGAGCGCGCCGTGGAACTGCTCCATGGCCTCCTCGGGGCGGTGCTGCTGCAGCAGCACCTGGCCGAGCAGGCCCCGCGGGCGGGTGGCGCGCCAGGGCGTCCCGGCCGCCTCCACGACCCGCAGCGCGCTCCGCAGTTCCCGTTCGGCCCCGTCCAGGTCCCCGGAGCGCGCCGCGAGATCGGCGGCGGACATCCGGGTGTTGACCGTGCGCTCCGGGATGCCGAGCCGCTCCGACTCCGCCAGGGCCTCGGCCACGGCCGCCTCGAAGCGCTCGCGCAGTTCCGCGGGGACGTCCGGCAGCATGGCCGCCGCCTCGGTGTGGGCGAGGTAGGCACGGCACTGCAGCACGACGCAGTAGGCGCGCCGGACCTCGGCGGAGCCCTCGCCGTCCACCAGTGCGCGGGCCTCGGTCCGCACCGCGTCCAGCTCCGCCCGGCCCGCGACGGCCTCCGGGCCGGGCTCCACGCCCACCGACGCCAGCCGCGCGCGGGAGGTCAGGACGCGCTCGGGCATGCCGGCCAGGGCGAACAGCTCCCGTGCCTCGGTGAGCGCGGCCCTGGCCGCCGTCCGGTCCTCGTCCTCCATGGCCGCGAAGGCGCGGTGCTCGGCCAGTTCGGCCCGCAGGCGCTCCTCCGGGCCCAGCCGGGGGTCGTGCACATGGCCTTCGGTGCCGGCGCGCTCGGCGATCCGGCGCCACAGCTCCTCGTCGCCGGGACGGCCGGCGTCCCCCATCTCACGGGCCTTCTCCACCAGTTCGACGAAGTCCTCGGGCACCTCCCGCCCGGCCACGGCGACGGGCGGGGCCGTCGCCGCCGGCCCGGCCGCAGGTGACGGCACGGCCGCGGTGCGCAGACCGAGTGCCAGCGGCTCGGCGAGCGGCGGGCGCCGGGTCAGGCGTGCCCGGCGGCGCTCGCCGACGGCGGGGGTGCCGTTGCGCCGGTCGAACGCCGCGGCCAGGGTGTCGCCCTGCTCGCTCACGTGGTCCTGCAGTTCCCACGCGGTCCAGGTGCGCCCCAGCGGTCCGGCGACGGGGGTCGCGTCGTACCCCTCGTCGACCAGGCGCCGGGTGAGGACCTCGACGCCGGTGAGGAAACCGAGCAGCGACAGCGGCGCGCCGGTGGTGCCGAACAGGGCGCGGTTCTCGGCGAGGATCTCCAGCGCCCGGCCCTCGTTGCCGGACAGCGCGCAGAACTCCACGTGCAGTCCGGTCTCCTCGGCCATGCCGATCCGGCCCCGGGCGTGCCGGTAGCCCGTCAGATGGTGGGAGCGCGCCTCGTCGGTGCGGCCGAGGCGCAGCAACGGCAGCAGGGCGTGGGCCTGGGTGACCCAGGGCTCCTCCTCGCAGGTCTGGACGCCGTCGAGGACCGGTTCCCAGGTCCGCAGGGCCCGCTCGTCGTCGCCCGCCGCGAGGTGGTGCAGTCCCTGGTGCCGGGTCTCGCAGGCCGGGCAGTCGCTGAGCCGCTCCTGGCGCCGGGTGACCCACAGGTCCCAGGCCGTCTCGCGGTCCGCGCCGGTGTGGGCGGCGATCCGGTGCCGCATGGCCGCCACCGGCTGCAGGCCCTCACCGGCCGCCCGGTAGCGCTCGCCCATCTGGCCGACCCACCCGTGGACCGTCGCCAGCGGGACGTCCGGCACCTGGAGCAGCGAGGTCGTCACCCACTTGTGGCGCCACAGCACCTGGTGGCCCTCCCACTCGCTGAAGGAGCCGGGCACCTCCTCCCACAGCTTGAGGATCCGGGCGAAGACGACCGGCGACTTGCGGTGCTCGGCGGCGTACTCGTACGCCGACATGAGTTCGAGCAGCGCCGTCACGAGGACGTCCTTCTCCTCGAACTGCTCGGCCGCCTCGACCAGTTCCTCGGCCGTCACGGTGCGGGGCGTTCCGTAGGGGCGCTCGTTGTTCTCGCGGAGCGCCTCGAACACGGCCTCGGGGGTGTCCAGCATCAGTGCTCCTTGGCGTCCGGCCCGGACGCGGGGGTGTCCTGGTCGTGCATGGCGTGGGTGAGCAGACCGATGAAGGCCCGGTTGAGCAGCGCGCTCTCCGAGGACTTCAGCGGCCGCCGGGTGAGCAGCAGCGCCTGCCCGTACAGGGCCTCGGCCGTGGTGAGGGCCAGCCCGCGCTCGGTGACGGTGGCGGCCCGGCGCACCAGCGGGTTGAGGTGGTTGAGGACGAGCTGGGCCCGCGGGGCCTGCGTGCGCAGCGAGCCGAGGATGTCCGCCCACAGCCCGTCGCTGCTCTCCGCGAGGCCGGACCGGGTGCGCTCGTGGCGTGCCTCGCGGTCGTCCAGGAGCAGCGCGGGCGCCGTGACCGGCTGGAAGGCCCGCAGCACGACGTCGCAGTCGTACTGGCCGACGACCTCGCGGGCGACCGCGAGGAAGGAGGCGGCGGCGAGTTCGGCGGCCGAGTCGACCGGGTCGAGGTGCGCGGTCATGGTGGCCGGGTCCAGGTCGGTGACCGTGGTGCCGGGACGGATCTCCGGCAGCCGGTGCACCAGGTCCCGGTCGTAGGTGTAGCCGCCGTTGACGACGCCGAGGCCGGCCGCCGCCGCGATCGGGGCGACCTGCCGGAACTCGTCGACGCTGCGGGTGACCAGCACCGTGGGGTGGGCGCGGGCGAACTCCTCCAGGGTGACGTTGCCGTCCGTGGTCTCGAAGGGCAGCCACGGCAGCAGCATCCGCAGCAGCGCGTCGTCGTAGCGGGCCAGCGCCTTGACGGCGAGGTGGTGACTGTCGATGAAGCGCCGCAGGAGCGCCGGGTCGCTGGCGGCGAGCCCGGTCAGCCAGTCGCGGATGCGGGCGCCCAGCGCGTCGCGGACGGCGGCCAGGGTCTCGTCCTCGTACAGCGCCTCGCGGGAGGCCGTCGGGCGCAGGCTGGTGACGTCCACGACGCAGCGGACGAAGAACGCCCACTCCGGCAGGAGCTCGGCGGCCCGGTCCGAGAGCAGCATGCCCTTCAGGTGCACCCGGTGCCCGGCCCGCTCCGACGGGTTGACGGGGGTCGGCAGCACGTAGGCCACGCCGCGCAGCCCGGCGACGGGCAGGTCGAGGTCGATGGTGTCGAGCGGGGTGAAGCCGAACGTCGCGCGGCAGTGCTCGGCCAGCGCCTCGGCGCGGGCCAGCGGGGAGCCGTGGCGGCGCTCCCACGGAGGGGTCTCGTTGATCAGGGTCGTCTCGCCGCGCGGGTCGACGACGGTGACCTCGTGCCGCAGCAGGCTGCCGTAGTGCCGGGCCAGCGACGCCACCCGGCCGGGCTCCGTCCACTCGCCGGCGTCCGCGCGCGGGGTCAGCGTCACGCGCGTGCCCGGCTCGGGCAGCGCGTCGGCGGGGAGCGTGCGCAGGGTGTAGCTGCCGTCGGAGCGGCCGCGCCATTCGACGGCCGGGGCGCCGGGGGCGGTCGCCGGGCGGCTGACGACCGTGATCTCGTCGGCCACCACGAAGCAGGCCAGCAGCCCGATGCCGAACTGGCCGATGAAGTCGCCGCGGGCGGCCTCGATCTCGCCGTCGGCGGCGCGCTTGGAGCTGCGCCCGATGGTGGCGAGGAACGTGTGCACGTCGGCCTCGCTCAGCCCGACACCGGTGTCGGTGACGCTGAGCGTGTCACCGGTCCGCACGGTGATCCTGGCCGGTGCGCCCGGCTGGACCGCCTGCCGGGCGGTGATCGCGTCGACGGCGTTCTGCAGCAGCTCCCGCAGGTAGACGCGGGGGCTGGAGTAGAGGTGGTGGGAGAGCAGGTCGACCAGGCCGCGCAGGTCGACCTGGAACGTGTGCGCTGACGGGGACTGGGACACCGAAGGGGCCTTCCGGGCGGTGCGCGGACGGGGAACGGGGCGCGGGGCGGTCAGGGACGTCCGGCGCGGGACCGCAGGGTGCGGTAGGCCGCCACCGGGTCGTTGCCGTTGAGGTACTGCCACGGGAACTCGGTGACGACTCCGCCGGTGGCGGCGAAGGCCTCGGCCGCCGCCTTCTTCTCGCCGGCCAGCGCGAAGGCCATGGCGAAGGTGTTGAGCGTCCCGACCGGGTCGAGGCAGCCCTGGTACGCCGGGTTGCGGTAGGAGCGGTCCGCGGCCTCGTGCAGCTCCTTCTCGACCTGCAGGCGGAGCATGTACGCCGTGTCGTCGCCGCGGTCCAGGTCGCCCCAGTGCTCGAGGTGCGCGACCGCGACGAGCACGCCCATGTCGCTGCCCTCGGGGGCGGCGAGCATGGACTCCCGCGCGAAGGCGTGCATCTCCTCGTGCGAACCGCCCCACTTGCGGCACACCTGCTGCAACTGCTGCTGGTGCGCCCCCAGGTGCAGCGGGGAGCGCCGTACGGTGGCCTCGAAGCGCAGCCGCGCGAGGTCCGGGCCGACCTGCAGCCCCCGGCCGCTCATCTGCAGGAAGTACCAGGGGGACGCCCATGCGGGTTCGAGCTCCGCGGCCCGGTACAGCAGGTCCTCGGCCACCTCGAGGCGCTCGTGGAACACCTGGAACTGCTCACGCGAGACGTGCTGCGCGCGCAGTCCGGTCCGGGCCTCCCAGGCCCAGGTCACCTGGCGGGCGCCCGCCACCAGCCGGGCGAGCCCGGAGTCGGGCTCGGCCGCCACGACGGCCGGCATCCAGCGCTCCCAGCCGTCGACGTCCACGACGTTCGCCACGAGCCAGCTGCGCTCACGGTCGTCGGTCACCGCCGACAGCCGCTCCCGGATCGCGGGCCAGTCCGCCGCGGCGGCGGCCGCGCGCAGGCCCGCGAGCGCGGGGTTGCCGCGCGCCGGGTCGAGCCGTGGCGACGGGCGCGGCGCCCACCGCCTCAGTGAGAACGCAGAACTGCGCCGCGCGTTGCCGTCCACCGTTCCGCCCGCGGTACCACCTCGGACCGCCACCATGAAGACCCCCTCCTGGCCTGGCCGTTCCTCCCCCATGGGCCATGATCCGCGGCCCGGAGCATGACTATCACGGTCACCTTGCGGGGGAGTAGCCGGTTCGCCGGCCAGGAGGGGCGGGACGGGTCAGATGTCGCGGAACGTCTCGATCTGCGCCCCGATGGAGTTGAGCCGCTCGGCCAGCTCCTCGTAGCCGCGGTTGATGACGTACACGTTCCGCAGCACCGAGGTGCCCTCGGCGGCGAGCATCGCCAGCAGCGTCACCACGGCGGGCCGCAGGGCCGGCGGGCACATCATCTCGGCGGTGCGCCAGCGGGTCGGGCCCTCCACCAGCACCCGGTGCGGGTCCAGCAGCTTGACGTTGGCGCCGAGCCGGGTCAGCTCGGTGAGGTAGATGGCGCGGTTGTCGTAGACCCAGTCGTGGATGAGGGTCGAGCCCTGGGCCGTGGCGGCGATGGCCGCGAAGAAGGGCACGTTGTCGATGTTGAGGCCCGGGAAGGGCATGGGGTGGATCTTGTCGATGGGGGAGCGCAGCTTGGAGGGGCGCACGGTGAGGTCGATCAGCCGGGTGCGGCCGTTGTCGGCGGGGTACTCGGCGGAGCGCTCGTGGTCCAGGCCCATCTCCTCCAGGACCGCCAGCTCGATCTCCAGGAACTCCACCGGCACCCGCCGGATGGTCAGCTCGGACTCGGTGACCACGGCCGCGGCCAGCAGGCTCATGGCCTCCACCGGGTCCTCGGAGGGCGCGTAGTCCACGTCCCGGTCGATCTCGGTGACACCGTGCACGGTCAGCGTGGTGGTGCCGATGCCGTCCACCCGGACGCCCAGCTCCTCCAGGAAGAAGCACAGGTCCTGGACCATGTAGTTCGAGCTGGCGTTGCGGATGACGGTCACCCCGTCGTGCCGGGCGGCCGCCAGGAGCGCGTTCTCGGTCACGGTGTCGCCGCGCTCGGTCAGCACGATCGGCCGCCGCGGGGCCACCGAGGGTGCGACCCGGGCGTGGTACATCCCGCTGGTGGCGGTCACCTCCAGCCCGAAGTGCCGCAGGGCGGTCATGTGCGGCTGGACGGTACGGGTGCCGAGGTCGCAGCCGCCCGCGTACGGGATGCGGAAGCGGTCGGTGCGGTGCATCAGGGGGCCGAGGAACATGATCACGCTGCGGGTGCGGCGGGCGGCGTCGGTGTCCATGGCGTCCAGCTCCAGCCGCGCCGGCGGGACGACCTCCAGGTCGTTGCCGTCGTTGATCCAGCGGGTCCGCACGCCGATGCTGTTCAGCACCTCCAGGATGCGGTAGACCTCCTCGATCCGCGCGACGCGGCGCAGGGTGGTCCGCCCGGAGTTCAGCAGCGTGGCGCACAGCAGCGCCACGCACGCGTTCTTGCTGGTCTTGACGTCGATGGAGCCGGAGAGCCGGCGCCCGCCCACGACACGCAGGTGCATGGGACCCGCGTAGCCGAGGGAGACGATCTCGCTGTCGAGCGCTTCACCGATTCGGGCGATCATCTCAAGGCTGATGTTCTGGTTCCCGCGTTCAATACGGTTCACCGCGCTCTGGCTGGTCCCGAGCGCCTCCGCCAGTTGGGACTGGGTCCAGCCCCGGTGCTGGCGGGCGTCACGGATGAGCTTGCCGATGCGTGCGAGGTAGTCGTCTCCCATGCGGAGAGACTATCTCACATATGAGATGGCAACCCGAGCTCCAGGTCCAGCAGGTACCGCTTGCGCTCCAGTCCGCCCCCGTATCCGGTGAGGCTGCCGGAGGCCCCGACCACACGGTGGCAGGGCACGATGATGCCGACCGGGTTGCGTCCACCTGCGAGCCCGACGGCGCGCGACGCGCCGGGGCTGCCGAGCTCCTCCGCCAGCTGACCGTACGTCATCACGGTGCCGTACGGGATGGCCCGCAGACCCGCCCAGACCCGCTGCTGGAAGGCGGTGCCGCGCAGGTCCAGCGGCAGGTCGAAGGCGGTCAACTCGCCCGTGAAGTACGCCCGCAGCTGCTCGGCGGCCCGCGCGAACGGCGACGTCACCGGGTCGCGGCGCGCGCCGAAGGACTCCTCCGGCGGACGGTGACGCTGCGCGGGCATGTAGAGACCTGACAGGACGCCGTCGGTCGCGACCAGGGTCAGCGGCCCGACGGGGCTGTCGATCAGGGCGTGCGTGCGAAGGGACATGATCATTCCTCAGGCCGGTTCGGCGGGCAGGACGTTGACGGGGTGGTCGCCGGTCGCCCACAGGTGCTGCACGGCGTACGCGCGCCACGGCCGCCAGGCCGCGGCCCGCCGGACGAGGGCCGCGGGGGTCGTGGGGAGGCCCAGTTTTTCCGCGGCCGCCCGTACGCCCAAATCGGTGGCGGGGAAGGCGTCCGGGTCGCCGAGCGCGCGCATCGCGACCACCTCGACCGACCACGGGCCGAAGCCCGGCAGCGCGGCGAGCTGCCGCCGGGCCTTCTCCCAGTCGCTGCCGACGTCCAGGTCCAGGCCCCCCTCGGTGAGCGCGGCGACCAGGGAGGTCAGCGTGGCCCGCCGGGTGCCCGGCATGGCCAGGGACCCTGGGTCCAGGGCCGTCAGCGCCCACGGCGAGGGGAACAGGTGGGTCAGCCCGCCCCCGGGGTCGGCGACGGGCTCGCCGTGCGCCGCCACCAGCCTGCCGGCCAGCGTGCGCGCCGCGGCGGTCGACACCTGCTGGCCGAGCACCACGCGCACCGCGAACTCAGGCCCGTCCACGGTGCGCGGCACCCGGCGCCCGGGGTCCTTGTCCACGTACGGGGCGAGCAGCGGGTCCTGCCGGAGCAGCCCGTCGACGGCGACCGGGTCGGCGTCCAGGTCGAGCAGCCACCGGCAGCGGCTGATGGCGTGCGACAGGTCCCGCCAGTCGGTGAGGGAGAGCCGGCAGGCGACGTGGTCGGGCTCGGGCCGCAGGGCCACGATCCCGTGGCCGTGGGGCAGCCGCAGTGTGCGGCGGTACGCACCCTCCCGCCACTCCTCCACGCCCGGCACGGCGGTCGCGGCCAGGTGCCCGAAGAGGTTGCCGGGGCACAGCGGTGCCCTGAAGGGCAGCCGCAGCGCCAGCGAGCCCGCCACGTCGGCGGCGGGGGCGCAGTGCCGCCCCCGTGCCGCCCGCGTCCGCAGCTCGCTCGGGGTGAGCGCGAAGACCTCGCGCACGGTGTCGTTGAAGGTGCGGATGCTGCTGAAGCCGGCGGCGAAGGCGACGTCGGCCATCGGCAGCGCCGAGGTCTCGACCAGCAGGCGGGCCGTCTGCGCCCGCTGCGCACGGGCGAGGGCGAGCGGCCCGGCCCCGAGCTCGGCCCGCAGCTGCCGCTCCACCTGCCGGGTGCTGTAGCCGAGACGTGCCGCGAGCCCGGGTACGCCGTCCCGGTCGACGACCCCGTCCGCGATCAGGCGCATGGCGCGGGCCACCAGGTCCGCCCTCTCGTTCCACCGCGGGGAACCGGGGGCGGCGTCGGGGCGGCAGCGCTTGCAGGCGCGGAACCCGGCCTGCTGGGCGGCGGCCGCGCTCGGGTAGAAGGTCATGTTCCGCGGCTTCGGCGGCACCGCGGGGCAGCCGGGCCGGCAGTAGATGCCGGTGGTCAGCACCGCGGTGAAGAACCACCCGTCGAAACGGGAGTCCTTCGACTGCACGGCGCGCACACAGCGCTCGAAGTCCTCATGCACATCCCCCAGCATCCGTGGCCCGCGCGGGCCGGGGCTAGCGAGAATCCGACGTGGACGTACGGGGAGGCGGCGCGGGACGTACGTGTCGGAAATCCGCCGGACCCGGGCCCCGGCCGGTGATGGACTGCGGTCCGTGATCAGCGAACTCAAGGCCAAGGCCGAACTCTTCCGCTCCCTCCACGTCCCCGGGCGCCCGTTGCTCCTGGCCAACGCCTGGGACGCTGCCAGTGCCCGCGTCGCCGAGCGCGCCGGGGCCGCCGCCGTCGCCACCACCAGTTCCGGGGTCTCCTGGACCCTGGGCACCGCGGACGGCGACCACGTCGACCGCGGCCTCGCGCTGGAACTGACCGCGCGGGTCGCCGCGGCCGTCTCCGTCCCGGTCAGCGCCGACGTCGAGGGCGGCTACGCGGCCGACCCCGAGGGCGTCGCGGAGACGGTGCGGGCGGTGCTGGCCGCGGGCGCGGTCGGGATCAACATCGAGGACTCCCACGACGGCGGCCCCGCGCCGCTGCGCACGGCCGACGGACAGGCCGCCCGCATCGCCGCCGCCCGCCGCGCCGCCGACGAGGCCGGGGTGCCGTTGTTCGTCCACGCCCGCACCGACACCTTCCTGCGGGGCGCGGGCGACCTGGGGGAGACCCTGGAGCGTGCCGCCGGCTACCTCGCGGCGGGCGCCGACGGCATCTTCGTGCCCGGCGTGACCGACCCGGCCGTCGTCGCCGCCCTGGCCGAGGGCATCGACGCCCCCGTCGGCATCCTCGCCGGGCCCGGCGCGCCACCGGTGTCCGTGCTGGCCTCCGCCGGCGCCGCGCGCGTCAGCCTCGGCAGCGCCGTCGCCGAGGCCGCCTACGCCCTCGTCGACCGGGCCGCCCGCGAGCTCCTCGCCACCGGCACGTACGCCGCCGTCGCGGGCGGCATCCCCTGGGGCGAGCTCAACGCACTGATGCTCCCGCAGGCCTGAGCGCGCGGCCTCACGGCGGCACCCTGGCGGGGCGGGACGGACCCCCGGGGGCATGGGAAAGGGCGTGATGCCGCACACGGGCGGCCCAGCGCATGACCCGGCAGCGGTGATGTATTAGAGTTATCTCGACATCGAGATATCTGCCAAGGCGCACCGCTGCCGCCAGAGGTAAGGCTCACCTTACTTAGCCTTACCTTAGCGGATCGGCCAGGGGTCGAAGCGGCAGCATTGCGGTGGTACGCGCAAAGTTACGAAGGAGACTGTCGTGTCGGCGAACAGCTTCGACGCCCGCAGCACCCTGCAGGTGGGCGACGAGTCGTACGAGATCTTCCGGCTGGACAAGGTCGAGGGCTCCGCGCGCCTCCCTTACAGCCTGAAGGTGCTGCTGGAGAACCTGCTCCGCACCGAGGACGGCGCCAACATCACGGCCGACCACATCCGTGCGCTCGGCGGCTGGGACTCCCAGGCCCAGCCGAGCCAGGAGATCCAGTTCACGCCGGCCCGCGTGATCATGCAGGACTTCACCGGCGTGCCCTGCGTGGTGGACCTCGCCACCATGCGCGAGGCCGTCAAGGAGCTGGGCGGCGACCCGTCCCGCATCAACCCGCTGGCCCCGGCTGAGCTGGTCATCGACCACTCGGTCATCGCCGACAAGTTCGGCACCCCGGACTCCTTCGCACAGAACGTGGAGCTGGAGTACGGCCGCAACAAGGAGCGCTACCAGTTCCTGCGCTGGGGCCAGACCGCGTTCGACGAGTTCAAGGTCGTCCCGCCGGGCACCGGCATCGTCCACCAGGTGAACATCGAGCACCTGGCCCGCACCGTCATGGTCCGGAACGGCCAGGCCTACCCCGACACCCTCGTCGGCACCGACTCGCACACCACCATGGTCAACGGCCTCGGCGTGCTGGGCTGGGGCGTCGGCGGCATCGAGGCCGAGGCCGCCATGCTCGGCCAGCCGGTCTCCATGCTGATCCCGCGCGTCGTCGGCTTCAAGCTGACCGGCGAGCTCCCCACCGGCACCACCGCGACCGACCTCGTGCTGACCATCACCGAGATGCTGCGCAAGCACGGTGTCGTCGGCAAGTTCGTCGAGTTCTACGGCGAGGGCGTCTCCGCCACCTCGCTCGCCAACCGCGCCACCATCGGCAACATGTCGCCGGAGTTCGGCTCCACCGCGGCGATCTTCCCGATCGATGCGGAGACCATTAACTACCTGAAGCTGACCGGCCGTTCGGAGCAGCAGCTCGCGCTCGTCGAGGCGTACGCCAAGGAGCAGGGCCTGTGGCTGGACCCGGCCGCCGAGCCGGACTTCTCCGAGAAGCTGGAGCTGGACCTCTCCACGGTCGTACCCTCCATCGCCGGCCCCAAGCGCCCGCAGGACCGCATCGTCCTCGCAAACGCCGCCGAGCAGTTCAAGAGCGACGTGCGCAACTACGTCGACACCGCGGACGAGTCCGGGAAGGAGTCCTTCCCGGCCTCCGACTCCCCGGCCGCCACCAACGGCGTCCCGACCCGCCCGACCCTGGTGACGGCTCCCGACGGGTCCACGTACGAGATCGACCACGGCGCCGTCACCGTCGCCGCGATCACCTCCTGCACCAACACCTCGAACCCGTACGTCATGGTCGCCGCCGCCCTGGTGGCCAAGAAGGCGGTCGAGAAGGGCCTGACCCGCAAGCCGTGGGTGAAGACCACGCTCGCCCCGGGCTCCAAGGTCGTCATGGACTACTACGACCGCGCCGGCCTCACCCCGTACCTGGACAAGATGGGCTTCAACCTGGTCGGGTACGGCTGCACCACCTGCATCGGCAACTCCGGCCCGCTGCCGGACGAGGTCTCCAAGGCCGTCAACGAGCACGACCTGGCCGTCACCTCGGTGCTGTCGGGCAACCGCAACTTCGAGGGCCGGATCAACCCGGACGTCAAGATGAACTACCTGGCGTCCCCGCCGCTGGTCGTCGCGTACGCCATCGCCGGCTCCATGAAGGTCGACATCACCAGGGACGCCATCGGCACCGACACCGAGGGCAAGCCGGTCCACCTGCAGGACATCTGGCCCTCCGAGCAGGAGGTCAACGAGGTCGTCGCCGCCGCGATCGGCCAGGACATGTTCGCCTCGTCCTACCAGGACGTCTTCGCCGGCGACGCTCAGTGGCAGTCGCTGCCGATCCCGACCGGCAACACCTTCGAGTGGGACCCGCAGTCGACCTACGTCCGCAAGCCCCCGTACTTCGAGGGCATGAAGGACCAGCCGGACCCGGTCACCGACATCTCCGGCGCCCGCGTGCTGGCCAAGCTGGGCGACTCGGTCACCACCGACCACATCTCCCCGGCCGGTGCGATCAAGGCCGACACCCCGGCCGGCAAGTACCTCACCGAGCACGGTGTGGAGCGTCGTGACTTCAACTCCTACGGCTCCCGCCGCGGCAACCACGAGGTCATGATCCGCGGTACCTTCGCCAACATCCGCCTGCGCAACCAGATCGCGCCGGGCACCGAGGGCGGCTACACCCGCGACTTCACCGCCGACGGCGGCCCGGTGTCGTTCATCTACGACGCCTCCCAGAACTACCAGGCCGCCGGCATCCCGCTGGTCGTCCTGGCGGGCAAGGAGTACGGCTCCGGCTCCTCCCGCGACTGGGCCGCGAAGGGCACCGCGCTGCTGGGCGTCAAGGCCGTCATCGCCGAGTCGTACGAGCGCATCCACCGCTCGAACCTGATCGGCATGGGCGTCCTGCCGCTGCAGTTCCCCGAGGGCGCCTCGGCGGCCTCGCTGGGCCTGACCGGTGAGGAGACCTTCTCGTTCACCGGCATCACCGAGCTCAACGACGGCACCACGCCGCGCACCGTCAAGGTGACGACCGACACCGGCGTCGAGTTCGACGCCGTGGTCCGCATCGACACCCCCGGTGAGGCGGACTACTACCGCAACGGCGGCATCATGCAGTACGTCCTGCGCTCCCTGATCCGCAAGTAGGGATCACCGCGTCCGGACCCGACGAACGGGCCCGCACCCCTGCCGGGGGTGCGGGCCCGTTCGCGTTACCGGCAGGTCTCAACTAGGGAAAGCTGTCCGTCAAAAGCGCGCATGACCTTGCCCACCTCGCGGGAAGTGGACTATACCTGTCGGCGTCCAGGAGGCCCGCTGAACGCGGGCTTGCGCGGGGGGAACAACGGGTGCGTGGCCCGTGCACAGATTCAACTCCGCACCGCATGGGTCCTGGAGAAGGTGAGGACTTGAGCATGAGATCCGACGTCAACCGGCGCGATCTGATCAAGCGGGCTGCAGCGGTGGGCCTGTTGGCCGCTCCGGCCGCGGGTCTGCTGAGTGCCTGTGCGTCCAGCGGCAGCGGCAACAACAAGGCCACCGAGAAGGGCGAGAAGTCCAAGGACAACCCCTTCGGCGTGGCCAACGACGCCCCTCTGGACGTCGTGATCTTCAAGGGCGGCTACGGCGACGACTACGCCAAGGCGTTCGAGAAGCTCTACGGGAAGAAGTTCGACGGGGCGAAGATCAGCCACCTGGGCACCCAGGAGATCACCGGCAAGCTCCAGCCCCGCTTCAACGCCGGCAACCCGCCGGACGTCGTCGACGACTCCGGCGCGCAGCAGATCAAGCTGGACGTTCTCTACAAGAGCGGCCAGCTCACCGACCTCACCCCGCTCCTCGACGCGCCCTACATCGACGACCCGAGCAAGAAGGTCAGGGACGTCCTGCAGCCCGGCACCATCGAGACGGGCAGCTTCGACGACGGCAAGATGTACCAGCTGTCCTACATCTACACCGTCTGGGGCCTGTGGTACTCCGGCAAGCTCTTCAAGGAGAAGGGCTGGACCGCGCCCAAGACCTGGGCCGACTTCATGTCGCTCTGCGCGGAGATCAAGAAGTCCGGCATGGCGCCCTTCTGCCACCAGGGCAAGTACCCCTACTACATCAACATCGTGGTCATGGACCTCATCGCCAAGCAGGGCGGTCCCGACCTGGTGAAGCGGATCGACAGCCTCGACCCGACGGTGTGGGACGAGCCCGCCGCCAAGGCGGCCGTCGAGGCGGTCTACGAGATCGCCGACAAGGGCTACCTGCTCCCCGGCACCAACGGCATGACCCACATCGAGTCGCAGACCGCCTGGAACGAGTACAAGGCGGCCTTCATCCCCTCCGGTTCGTGGCTGGAGAACGAGCAGCTGAAGGCCACCCCCGCGGACTTCGAGATGACCTTCCTGCCGATCCCCTCCCTGGACGGCGACAAGCTGCCCTTCGAGGCGATCCGGGCCGGCGCCGGTGAGCCCTTCATCGTCCCGAAGAAGGCCAAGAACCAGGCCGGCGGCCTGGAGTTCCTGCGGATCATGCTCACCAAGGAAGCGTCGAGCCAGTTCGCCCAGACGGCCAACTCGCTGACCGTGCTCAAGGACGGCGTCGGCTCCGACGTCCAGCTGCGCCCGGGCACCAAGTCCACCGTCACCGCGCTCAGCGCGGCCGGGAGCAACGTCTTCAACTACAACTACCCCAACACGCAGAGCGCCTTCGACACGGACGTGCAGAACGCCAGTGCCGAGCTGATGGCCAAGCGCATCAAGCCCGCCGACTGGCTCAAGCGGGTCAAGGCGGCGGCCGAGAAGGCCAAGAAGGGCTAAACGTTCCCACCGGCCCTTGCGCACCGGGGCCCCGGTGCCCCCTGATGGTCCAGGGGGCGTTCGGGGCCCCGGTGCGACGGTCTACCCGATGGCAGGAGCAGCGCCATGCGATACCGCAAGTACCCGTTCATCGCGGGATTCCTCTTCATTCCGGTCGTGCTCTACGTCGTCTTCGTGATCTGGCCGTACCTGCAGACGTTCGGGTATTCCCTGACGGACTGGTCCGGGCAGTCCCAGGAGATGCATTTCGTCGGTCTGGAGAATTACACGACGCTCTTCGGGGACCACGTCTTCCTGCAGGCGCTCCAGCACAACGTGCTGCTTCTGGTGTTCCTTCCGGTGATCACGATCCTGCTGGCGCTCTTCTTCGCCTTCATGCTCAACGTGGGCGGCCGCGGCGGCACCACGGGTGTCCGCGGGGTGCACGGATCCGCCTTCTACAAGGTGATCTTCTTCTTCCCCCAGGTGCTTTCCGTCGCCATTCTCATCGTGCTCTTCCAGGCGGTCTACCGAAGTGACGGAAGCGGCCTGCTGAACGGCATCCTGATCAAACTGCACCTCGAGGACCCACAGGCCCCGATCGAATGGCTGAACAGTCCCAACCTGGTGATGTGGTGCCTGCTCGGCGTGCAGATCTGGGCCGGTGTGGGTTTCTACCTGGTGCTGTTCTCCGCGGCCATGCAGTCCGTTCCCAAGGACATCTACGAGGCCGCCCTGCTGGACGGCGCCGGCCGCCTGCAGACCTTCTTCAAGGTGACCCTCCCGCTCCTGTGGGACAGCGTGCAGACGGCCTGGGTGTACCTCGCCATCGCCGCGATGGACTTCTTCGCCCTGGCCTCGGTCCTCACTCCGGGATCGAACTTCGGCGGCGGTCCCGACTACCACGGCGAGGTCATGGCGACCTACCTGATGCGCAACTTCCTCACCTTCGGAAAGAGCGGCTACGCCTGTGCGATGGGCGTCGTCATCCTCTTCCTCACCCTGATCCTTTCCGCCATCGCGCTGCGGGTCTCCCGCCGCGATCGCATCGAGTACTGAGCGGGGAGCGCATCCCATGGCCACTCCCATCAAGCAGCCCACTCCGGTACCGGTCTTCAAGGGGCAGCCCACCACCATCGGCAGTAAGAAGACGGAACGGGAACGCTTCGCCGACGGCGGCGCGTCGCTGAACGTCTTCTCGCACGGTTTCCTGGCCCTGTGGGGCGTGCTGATCCTCCTGCCCCTGGGCTGGATCATCCTCGGATCCTTCAAGAACAATTCCGAGATCGGCGCGAGCGCCTGGTCCTGGCCCTCGCACTGGTCCTTCGACGCGTTCTCCCGGGCCTGGGAGAAGGGCATCGGCGACTTCTTCGTGAACACGGTGATCGTGCTGGTGTTCTCGGTGCCGCTGACGATGCTGCTCGGGTCGATGACGGCGTACGTGCTGGCGCGCTACGAGTTCCCCGGCAACCGGATCATCTTCTACCTGTTCGTCGGCGGCGCGATGTTCCCGGTGTACCTCGCCCTCGTGCCGTTGTTCTTCATGGTCAGCAACCTGGGCATGCTCAACACCTACCAGGGCCTGATCCTGGTCTACGTCGCGTACTCGCTGCCCTTCACCGTCTTCTTCATGCACTCCTTCTTCAGGACCCTGCCCACGGCGGTGCACGAGGCGGCCATGATCGACGGCTGCTCCCACTCCCGGGCCTTCTTCCAGGTGATGCTGCCGATGGCGAAGCCGGGCCTGATCAGCGTGGGCATCTTCAACGTGCTCGGCCAGTGGAACCAGTACATCCTGCCGATGACCCTGCAGCAGCAGCAGTCCAGCAGCGACCCGGACCGCTCGATGCTGGCCCAGGGCCTGGTGAACCTGGCGCAGCAGCAGGGGTACTCCGGTGACTACCCGGCGCTCTTCGCGGGCATGACCATCGCGATGCTGCCGGTGCTCGTGGTCTACCTCTCCTTCCAGCGGCAGGTGCAGGCGGGTCTGACGGCCGGCACCTTGAAGTAACCGGAAGGTCACTCCACGTGGCCCGCCGTCCGTTCGCCCGGACGCCGGAGCGGAAGCGGTCCCGCCGTATGCGGGGCCGCTTCTGGATTTTTCGGGCATTACGTCAGCGGTCTGGTTCTGCCCCTTGACGGGAAGCGAGCCTAAAGGCTTGCTTAGAGTTCACATGTTGTAGACGACGGGGTCTCATCGGCGTGGCTCCCGTCCGGTTCGGCAGGAGTGGAATGGTCGTGGAGACTCCGGGGTCCCAGTCGTCGCTGCACCGGGCCAACCTCGAGCGGGTGGTCCGGGCCGTACGGCTGGCGGGTTCGCTGACGCAGGCGGAGATCGC
Organism: Streptomyces sp. NPDC001902; assembly: GCF_042891295.1. Classification (NCBI taxonomy): domain Bacteria; kingdom Bacillati; phylum Actinomycetota; class Actinomycetes; order Kitasatosporales; family Streptomycetaceae; genus Streptomyces; species Streptomyces sp. NPDC001902. The sequence continues at coordinate 189,341 of NZ_JBIATA010000003.1, forward strand.
CCGTACGACGGGGCTGTCCGCGGCGACGGTCTCCAACATCGTCCGCGAATTGCGCGACAACGGGACCGTACAGGTCACGCCCACCTCCTCGGGAGGCCGCCGGGCCCGCGCGGTGGCGCTGTCCGGCGACGCGGGCGTCGTCGTGGGCGTCGACTTCGGGCACTCCCACCTGCGCGTCGCGGTCGGCAACCTGGCCCACCAGGTGCTGGCCGAGCAGTCGGAGCCGATCGACGTGGACGCCTCGGCCTCCGAGGGCTTCGACCGGGCCGAGCAACTCGTCGCGCGGCTGATCGAGTCGAGCGGCATCGACGCCGACAAGGTGATCGGCGTCGGCCTCGGCGTCCCGGGCCCGATCGACGTGGAGACCGGCGCGCTCGGGTCCACCGCCATCCTGCCGGGGTGGGGCGGCATCAACCCGCGCCAGGAACTGGCCGAGCGGCTGCGCATGCCCGTCCAGGTGGACAACGACGCGAACCTCGGTGCCCTCGGGGAGCTGGTCTGGGGTGGCGGCCGGGGCGTGAAGGACCTGGCGTACATCAAGGTGGCCAGCGGTGTCGGCGCCGGGCTGGTGATCGACGGCCGCATCTACCGCGGCCCCGGCGGCACCGCGGGCGAGATCGGCCACATCACGCTGGACGAGTCCGGCCCGGTCTGCCGCTGCGGCAACCGCGGCTGCCTGGAGACCTTCACCGCCGCCCGTTACGTGCTGGACCTGCTGCGCGGCAGCCACGGCCCCGACCTGACCCTGGCGCGCATGGTGCAGCTCGCGAGGGAGGGCGACCCCGGCTGCCGCCGGGTGACCGCGGACGTCGGCCGGCACATCGGCATGGGTGTCGCCAGCCTCGCCAACCTCTTGAACCCGAGCCGGGTGGTGCTCGGCGGCGATCTCGCGGAGGCCGGGGAGCTGGTCCTGGCGCCCCTCAGGGAGTCGGTGGCGCGGTACGCGATCCCCAGCGCGGCCCGTAGGCTTTCGGTGGTCTCAGGGGGCCTCGGGGCCCGTGCGGAGGTCCTGGGCGCCCTGGCGCTGGCCCTCAGCGAAGTGGGCGATTCTTCCCTTTTGGATGCTAACGTTCCCGCAGCGGTTGCTGTGCCGTAGAGATCACTCTGCGTTCATCTAGATAACGAAACGCACCGTTGCCATCTCGTTAAGTATTTACTTCTTGACGTCAAGGCTGTTGCCGAGTTGACTCACGCTCACCTCGGCCGCAGTCTTTTGCGGCCCTGTCAGGGAGGCAACCCCACATGAACGCAATGATGCGTCGCGTCGTGATCGGCACCGCGGCCGTCTCCATGGCCCTTTCCGTTGCTGCGTGCGGCAAGGCCGGTGACGACAAGGCGGACGGCGGCAGCAGCAGCGCCGGCAGCAAGAGCAAGACCATCGGTCTGCTGCTCCCCGACAGCGTCACCGCGCGCTACGACAAGTTCGACAAGCCGCTGTTCGAGGCCAAGGTCAAGGAACTGTGCGCGGACTGCGACGTTCAGTACGCGAACGCCGCGGGTGACTCCGGCAAGCAGGCCCAGCAGGTCAGCACCATGATCACCAAGGGTGTCAAGGTGATCGTGATCAGCGCCCAGGACGCCGCTGCCATCAAGTCCTCCGTCCAGGCCGCCGTCGACAAGGGCATCAAGGTCATCGCGTACGACCGTCTGGCCCAGGGCCCGGTCTCCGCGTACGTCTCCTTCGACAACGAGAAGGTCGGCGAGCTGCAGGGCCAGGCGCTCCTCGACGCGCTGGGCGACAAGGCGAAGCCCTCGGCGAACGTCGTCATGATCAACGGTGACGACGCCGACCCGAACGCCGCGCTGTTCAAGGCCGGTGCCCACAAGGTCCTCGACGGCAAGGTCAAGATCGCCTACGAGCAGAGCGGTCTGTGGAAGGACACCGTCGCCAACCAGAAGGTGACGGCGGCCATCACCCAGATCGGCGCCAAGAAGATCGCGGGCGTCTACGCCGCGAACGACGGCATGGCCGGCGGTATCGCCACCGCCCTCAAGGGCGCCGGCATCAGCGGCATCCCGCTGACCGGTCAGGACGCCGAACTCGCGGGCATCCAGCGGATCATCGCGGGCACCCAGTCCAGCACGGTCTACAAGGCGTTCAAGCCCGAGGCCGACGCCGCCGCCCAGCTCGCGGTGAACCTGGTCGAGGGCAAGGCCATCGACTCGCTGGCCACCACCTCGCTGACCAGCGGCTCCGGTGACAAGGTCCCGTCCCAGCTGCTGACCCCGGTCTCGGTCACCAAGGCCAACGTCAAGGACACGGTCGTCGCCGACAAGCTGTGGTCCGTCGCGGAGATCTGCACGGCCGAGTTCGCCGAGGCCTGCAAGGCCGCCGGCCTCCAGTAACACGGCAGGCCCTCCCCCGGAGGCCGCCACGCGAACCTGTCCGGCGCCCGCCCCGTCCAACAGACCCCGCTGACGGGGCGGGCGCCGGACAGACAGTCCGTTCCAGTTCACGCAAAGCTGTGCAGCTTGCACAAAACTCCGCGCCCCTCCAAGCGCGGCATCCCCGCCGGTCAGGCGGCGAAGGAGATGGTTCACGTGTCCGCTACGCCCGTGCTGGCGTTGCGCGGAGTCTCCAAGCGATTCGGTGCGGTCCAGGCACTCACCGATGTCGACCTGGAGGTTCACGCCGGAGAAGTCGTCGCGCTCGTAGGCGACAACGGCGCAGGGAAGTCGACCCTGGTCAAGACGATCGCCGGTGTGCACCCCATCGATGACGGCGTCATCGAGTGGGAAGGCAAGCCGGTCAACATCAACCGGCCGCACGACGCCCAGGGTTTGGGCGTCGCCACCGTCTACCAGGACCTCGCGCTGTGCGACAACCTCGACGTCGTCGCCAACCTCTACCTCGGCAGCGAGATCAAGCGCGCCGGCGTGATCGACGAGGTCATGATGGAGAAGCGGTCCCGGGAGCTGCTCAGCACGCTGTCGATCCGCATCCCCAGCGTCCGCATCCCGATCGCCAGCCTCTCCGGTGGTCAGCGTCAGGTCGTCGCGATCGCGCGCGCCCTGATCGGTGACCCCAAGCTGGTCATCCTCGACGAGCCCACCGCCGCCCTCGGTGTCGAGCAGACCGCCCAGGTGCTCGACCTGGTCGAGCGGCTGCGCGAGCGCGGCCTCGCCGTCATCCTCATCAGCCACAACATGGTCGACGTCAAGGCCGTCGCCGACAAGGTGGCGGTACTGCGGCTCGGCCGCAACAACGGCGTCTTCGACGTCAAGAGCACGTCCCAGGAAGACATCATCTCCGCCATCACCGGTGCCACGGACAATGCCGTGACCCGCCGTCAGGGGCGGCGCACGGAGGCTGCAAAGTGAGCGACACGTCGAAGACCGTAAAGCAGGACGTGGTGGCAGCGTCGGTCGAGGACGCGTCCTCGGCGGCGGTGCCCGTGGTCGACCCGCGGCTGCTCGTGCGTGAAGAGGGCCTCAAGGGCTACCTCACCGAGTTCAAGCGCAAGGTGCGCGGCGGTGAGCTCGGTTCGCTGCCGGTCATCATCGGCCTGATCATCATCTGGACCATCTTCCAGACCCAGTCGAGCAACTTCCTGAGCGCCGGCAACCTGGCCAACATCGGCTTCTTCCTGGCCGCCACGGGCATGCTCGCCATCGGTCTGGTCTTCGTGCTGCTGCTCGGTGAGATCGACCTGTCGGTCGGCTCGGTCAGCGGTCTGGCCTCCGCCGTCTTCGCCATCTTCGTCACGAACCACGGGATGAACCCGTGGCTGGCCATGATCCTGGCCATCGTCACCGGCATCCTCATCGGTGCCCTGCACGGCTGGTTCTTCGCGAAGATCGGCGTCCCCGCGTTCGTCGTCACCCTGGCCGGCTTCCTCGGCTGGAACGGCCTGATGCTGCAGCTGCTCGGCGACAGCGGAAGCCTCTCGATCCCGGACGACGGCCCGCTGCACATCCTGGGCCAGCGTTCCTTCTTCATGGACCAGGACATCTCCGGCGCCTACCTGCTGGCCGGCCTCGGCACCGTGGCCATGCTGGCGGGCTCGCTGATCGAGCAGCGGCGGCGTCGTGCGGCCGGCGTCCCGTTCCGGCCCACCGGCGAGATCGCCTTCCGCGTGGGCGCCCTGGCGGTCGTCTCCTTCGTCGCCGCGTACGTCCTGAACCAGGCGAGCGGCGTGCCCAACGCGCTGGTCGTCTTCCTGGCGGCCCTGGTCGTCACGGACTTCGTGCTGCGGCGTACCTCCTACGGCCGCAAGGTGTTCGCGGTCGGTGGTGGCATCGAGGCCGCCCGTCGCGCCGGCATCAACGTCGCCATGGTCCGCATCTCGGTGTTCGCCATCTCCGGCGGCTTCGCGGCGCTCGGCGGTCTGTTCTTCGCCGCGCAGACCTTCACGGCGACCCTGGGCGCCGGCGGCGGCAACACCCTGATGCTGGCCATCGCGGCCGCGGTCATCGGTGGCACCAGCCTCTTCGGCGGCCGCGGAAACGTTTGGTCCGCGCTGCTCGGCATGCTGGTCATCCAGTCCATCCAGACCGGCCTGGACCTGCTCAACATGAACACCGCGCTCCAGTACATGATCACCGCCGCGGTGCTGCTCGCCGCCGTGGTCATCGACTCGGTGTCCCGCAAGAGCCAGAAGGCCTCGGGTCGCGGCTGAGGTTCCGCACCGCACCAGTGGCGTGACGTGCCCGGCGCAGGGAAGATCATCCCAGCGCCGGGCACGGGTGTGTGCGGAGCTGAAAACGCGAACACATACACTCGGGAAACCGGAAAGCGACAACAAGGAGGCACGGGTGGCTCTGCTGACCCGTATCAAGGGACCGCGCGACCTCGACCGGCTCAGCCCGGAGCAGCTGGTCGAGCTGGCAGGCGAGATCCGTACCTTCCTGGTCGACGAGGTCTCCAAGACGGGCGGGCACCTGGGGCCGAACCTGGGTGTCGTCGAACTGACCATCGCGCTCCACCGTGTCTTCGACTCGCCGCGGGACAAGGTGCTGTGGGACACCGGGCACCAGTCCTACGTCCACAAGCTGCTCACCGGCCGTCAGGACTTCTCCAAGCTCAAGAGCAAGGGGGGCCTGTCCGGCTACCCCTCGCGCGCCGAGTCCGAGCACGACGTCATCGAGAACAGCCACGCCTCCACGGTGCTCGGCTGGGCCGACGGCCTGGCCAAGGCCAACGAGCAGTTGGGCAAGCGCGACCACACCGTCGCCGTCATCGGTGACGGCGCGCTGACCGGCGGCATGGCCTGGGAGGCGCTGAACAACATCGCCACCGCCAAGGACCGCCCGCTGGTCATCGTCGTCAACGACAACGAGCGCTCCTACGCGCCGACCATCGGCGGCCTCGCCAACCACCTCGCCACGCTGCGCACCACCGACGGCTACGAGCGCTTCCTCACCCGCACCAAGGAACTGCTGGAGCGCACCCCGGTCATCGGCCAGCCGCTGTACGAGACCCTGCACGGCGCCAAGAAGGGCTTCAAGGACTTCATCGCCCCGCAGGGCATGTTCGAGGACCTGGGCCTGAAGTACGTCGGTCCGATCGACGGCCACGACGTCGCCGCCCTGGAGTCGGCGCTGCAGCGCGCCAAGCGCTTCGGCGGCCCGGTCATCGTCCACTGCCTGACGGAGAAGGGCCGCGGCTACACACCCGCCCTGCAGGACGAGGCCGACCGCTTCCACGCCGTCGGCAAGATCCACCCCGACACCGGCCTGCCGATCGCGGCCTCCGGCGCCGACTGGACCTCGGTCTTCGGCGAGGAGATGGTCAAGCTCGGCAGGGAGCGCAAGGACATCGTGGCCATCACCGCCGCGATGCTCCAGCCCGTGGGCCTGGACAAGTTCGCCAAGGCGTTCCCCGACCGCGTCTACGACGTCGGCATCGCCGAGCAGCACGCGGTGGTGTCCGCGGCGGGCCTGGCGACCGGCGGCCTGCACCCGGTCGTCGCCGTCTACGCGACCTTCCTCAACCGCGCCTTCGACCAGGTCCTGATGGACGTCGCGCTGCACAAGTGCGGCGTCACCTTCGTGCTGGACCGGGCCGGCATCACCGGCACCGACGGCGCCTCGCACAACGGCATGTGGGACATGTCGATCCTGCAGGTCGTCCCGGGCGTGCGGATCGCCGCCCCGCGCGACGCCGACCAGGTGCGCGCCCAGCTCCGCGAGGCCGTCGAGGTGTCGGACGCCCCGACCGTGGTCCGCTACTCCAAGGGCGCGGTCGGCCCGGCGGTCAAGGCCGTCGGCACGGTCGGCGGCATGGACGTGCTGCGTCGGGCCGAGCCCCAGGGCGACGACGCCAAGCCGGACGTTCTGCTGGTCTCCGTCGGCGCGCTCGCCCCGATGTGCCTGGAGATCGCCGACCTGCTCGACGCCCAGGGCATCACCACCACCGTCGTCGACCCCCGCTGGGTCGTGCCCGTCGACCCGGCCCTGCCCGGTCTCGCGGCCGGCCACCGGGTCGTCGTCACCGTCGAGGACAACGGGCGCGTCGGCGGTGTCGGCTCCGGCGTCGCCCAGGCGCTGCGCGACGCCGGCGTGGACGTGCCGCTGCGTGACTTCGGCATCCCGCAGGAGTTCCTCGACCACGCCAGCCGCAAGGAGGTCATGGCCGAGATCGGGCTGACCGCCCCGGACGTCGCGCGCCAGGTGACCGGCCTCGTCAGCCGGCTCGGGGGCCGCTACGCCGACGAGCCCGCGCCCCAGGTCGCGGGCGACTGACGGCCGCTCCCCGTCCTTGGCACCACCGGGCCGGGCGACACCCCAATGGGTGATCGCCCGGCCCTTCTGTTGATGTGTAGGCGCGCCAGATCCGGTCACAAGCATCTGCGGGTGCTGTGATGCAGGAACAACTGTGGAGGTGCGCCGGTGGACGTGGGCGGTAACGCTGCGAAGGGTCGGAGCGGTTTCTTCCGTACCAAATCGGTCGAGGACTCCCTGCGGGACACCCAGGAGCCCGAGCACGCGCTCAAGAAGTCGCTGTCCGCCCTCGACCTCACGGTCTTCGGCGTCGGCGTCGTCATCGGCACCGGCATCTTCGTCCTCACGGGCAAGGTGGCGAAGGAGAACGCGGGCCCCGCCGTCGCGCTGTCCTTCGTCGCCGCGGGCGTCGTGTGCGCACTCGCCGCCCTGTGCTACGCGGAGTTCGCCTCCACCGTGCCGGTGGCCGGATCCGCGTACACCTTCTCCTTCGCCACCCTCGGCGAACTGCCCGCCTGGATCATCGGCTGGGACCTCGTGCTGGAACTGGCGCTGGGCTGCGCCGTGGTCGCCGTCGGATGGTCCGGTTACCTGCGCTCGATCATGGACAACTGGGGCTGGCACCTGCCGTCCGTGCTGTCCGGCGGCGAACAGAGCGGCTTCCACTTCGACCTGCTGGCCTTCCTGCTGGTGGCCGTGCTCACCGCCGTCCTGGTCGCCGGGATGAAGCTGTCGGCCCGGGTCACCTCCGTGGTGGTCGCCATCAAGGTCACCGTGGTGCTGATCGTCATCATCGTGGGCGCGTTCTTCATCAAGGCCCACAACTACACCCCGTTCGTCCCGCCCGCCGTGCCGTCCGAGGGGGCGCAGGCCGGCATCAAGGCCCCGCTCATCCAGCTGATCTCGGGCTTCACGCCGTCCCAGTTCGGCGTCATGGGCATCTTCACCGCGGCGGCCGTGGTCTTCTTCGCGTACATCGGCTTCGACATCGTCGCCACCGCCGCCGAGGAGACCAGGAACCCGCAGCGGGACGTGCCGCGCGGCATCCTCGGCTCGCTGATCATCTGCACCGTGCTCTACGTCGCCGTCTCCATCGTCGTCACCGGCATGCAGCACTACACCCGGCTGACGGTGGACGCACCGCTGGCCGACGCCTTCAAGGCGGTGGGCCACCCCTTCTGGGCCGGGCTGATCGCCTTCGGCGCGGTGGTGGGCCTGACGACGGTCTGCATGATCCTGCTGCTCGGGCAGAGCCGGGTCTTCTTCGCGATGAGCCGCGACGGGCTGCTGCCGCGCTTCTTCTCCCGGGTGCACCCCACCCGGGGCACGCCCTACCGCTCGACGATCCTGCTCGGCGGCATCGTGGCGATCGTTGCGGGCTTCACGACCATCGAGGAACTGGCCGAGCTGGTGAACATCGGCACCCTCTTCGCGTTCATCGTCGTCGCCATCGGCGTCGTGGTGCTGCGCCGTACCCGCCCCGACCTGCCGCGTGCCTTCCGCACCCCGCTGGTGCCGTGGCTGCCCGCGGTGTCGGTGCTCGCCACGCTGTGGCTGATGCTCAACCTCCCCGCCGAGACCTGGCTGCGGTTCGCCATCTGGATGGCCCTCGGCTTCCTCGTCTACTTCCTCTACGGCTACCGGCACAGCCGGGTCCGCACACCGTCCCGGCAGAGGTGAGCTGACGCACCCGGAGGGCGCCCGGTACCTTGGGCGCGTGCCGACCCGCCCCGAGACCGCCCGCGCCGCCGCGCCCGCGCTCCCGGACCGGCAGGCGGACGGCGCCCCGTCCCGGGCGCCCTCGCCGTTCACCCGGTTCTCGTGGCCCGTGCTGCTCCCGCTGCTGACGCTGGTGGCGGCGCTGGTCCATCTGCCCTCCTTCGTACGTCCCGTCTGGAACCCCGACGAGGGGTTCCTCGCGACCCAGGCACGCGTGCTCGCCTCCGGAGGCGTCCTCTACGACACCGTCGTGGACCGCAAGCCCCCGCTGCTGCCGTGGCTCTACGAGGGGGCGTTCGCGCTCTTCGGCGACGGCTCGCTCCGGCCCCTGCGGGCGGCGGCCGTCGTCGCGCACGTGGTGACCGCGGCGCTGCTCGTCGCCATCGCCCGGCGGCGCTGGGGCGACCGGTGGGGCGCGGCCGCCGGGTTCGGCTACCTGCTGCTGTCGGTGGGGCTGGCGCCCGAGGACACACAGGCGGCCTCCTTCGAGGTCTTCACCCTGCCGTGGACGGTCGCCGCCGTGCTGTTGGCCGACCGCGGGCGCTGGGGCGCGGCCGGGGTCGCGGTGGCCGGGGCGGCGCTGACCAAGCAGACCGGCGCGGTGGTGCTCCTCCCGGTGCTCTGGATGCTGTGGCGGGCCCGGCGGGGGAGTGCGGCCGGGTCCGTCTCCGCGTCCGCCGGAGCGTGGGCCCGGCTGACGGCGGGGTGCGCGCTGCCCGTCGTGGCCGTGGCCCTGGCGACCGGTGCGGGGCGCTTCGTCTTCTGGACGGTCACCGGCTCCGGGGCCTACATCTCGCCCGAGGGAGCCTGGCTGCTCGCGGCCGGGCGGGGGCTCGGCAACGCCGCGATCCTCACGGCGGCCGGGGCGGGGGTGGTGCTGCCGGCCGTCTGGCTCGCCGTGCGCCGGAGGGCCGGCGCCGGGGCCGAGCTGTGGATCTGGCTCGGCGCGGCCGCCGTCGCCGTCGTGGCGGGCTTCCAGTTCTACGGTCACTACTACCTGCAACTGCTGCCCCCGCTCACGCTCGTCGGGGTGGCCGCGTTGCGCCGGCTGCCCGCGCGCGGTCCGGCCCGAAAGGCCGCCGCGGTCTGGACGGTGCTGGCGGCGGCAGTGTTCACCGGCTGGGGCTTCGCGGCACCGCGCGCCGAACTCGACCACGCCCGGACCGTCGCCGCCGCGATCCGCGCCCACACCGGCGCGGACGGGACCGTCCTGGTGTGGGGCATGCACCCGGAGCAGTACTGGCTCTCCGGGCGCGCACCGGCCGGCCGGTTCCTCACCGCGGGATTCCTCACCAACTTCAGCGGTGGCCGCGGCGGGGCCCGGGTCGGCGAGGAGTACGCCGTACCGGGCGCCTGGGCGGCCTTCCGCCGGGAGTTCTCCGCCGCGCCGCCGGCCGTCGTGGTCGACGACTCGCGGGGCGCCCCCTACGGCGCGGCGCACGTGCCCGGTCTGCGCCGCCTGCTCGACCGGGGCGGCTACGAGCGCGTCGCCACCGCCGACGGCGCGGTGCTGTACGCCCGGCTGCCCGGCCGGTAGTCAGGGACGCACCGACCGCGGCCCCGCGACGGCCGCGCCGTGGGCGGTCACGCGACGGCGCAGCTCGCGGTCGGCCGTCACGACCAGGCACGGCAGTTCCGGCGGACGGGCCGCGACGAGTTCGGCGATGAGGTCGTCACCGCTGCCGGGCGCCGCCTCGACCCGTACTCCCGGCACGGGTGCCACCCCCTGGGCCGCGCCCTCCACGACGAGCACGACGTCGAGCGGCGCCCGCCGGGCCCATTCCGGCACGTCCGCCCGTTCCGGGAGCCCGGTAGCGGCCAGCCCGGCGAGGGCGTCCCGCAGGCGCTCCGTCGCCCCGTGCCGGTCCCGCCACCACCCGTCGGGGACGGACCCCACGGTGTTGGCGGCGTCGACCACGACCAGGGGCGCTGTCCCACCGTTCACCGGCCCACCCTGTCACAACCGGGCCGGGGCCGGTTGTCCTGCCCGGTGACCGGCCGGCAGGGCAGGTGCACGGGGCGGAGCCGTACCCTCCCACGGAGCGTGTTCGTACGCGGTGGTAGAAAGTCCCGGTGAAGCAGACGAAGTCCAAGCGCTGGCGGTCCTACGCCGGGACGGTGATCGTCCTGGGCGTGGTGTTCGGGGGTTCGGCCGTCCTCGGGGCGCATGTGCGCAGTGAGAAGCAGCACGAGGTCAAGGCACCGGCCGGTGCCTCGGGCGAGGAACAGCTGGCGGTGCCGGTCAAGCCGACCAAGCTGCCGGTGACGCTGACCGTGTACGAGGACCTGCGCAGCCCGGAGTCGAAGGCCTTCGCCGCCGAGTACGGGGACACCCTCGCGAAGCTGGTCGCCACCGGCCAGGTGGGGATCGACTACCGCCTGGTGACGCCGACCGACTCCGCGGACGGTGGCACCGGCTCCCTGGCCGCCGCCAACGCGGCCGCGTGCGCCCAGGACGTGGGCCGGTTCCAGGAGTTCGTCGCGCAGGTGTGGGACGCCCAGCCCGCCGACGCCTCGGACGACCCGTTCACCAGTGACACCTTCCTGAAGGGCCTGGCCAAGAAGGCCGGCGACGTGGACGAGACGCACTTCGTCCCGTGCGTCCAGGGCGGGGACCACGACGGGTGGGTGCGGCGCTCTCAGGAGGAGTTCGCCGCGGCCGGGTTCACCTCCGCGCCGGTCGTGCAGGTGAACGGCGAGACCGTCACCGATCCTTCGGGCGGCGCGTCCGGGCTCACCCCCGAGGGGCTGACGAAGCTGGTCGACAAGGCCGTTGCCGAGGTCGTGAACAGCACCACCGCGACAGGCTGACCACACCGCCCGCTGTCATTACATCAGATTTAAGTGGAAATCGGGTAATAAGGGCATGTGGCACTCGATCGCGAGGAGTGGTGGTGCGCATGTCCACACCGGTGTTCGACGAGGTCGGGCCGCAGCCGGGCTGCGTCTGTGAGGACTGCGCACGGCGGCGGCTGATCCGGGCGGCGACCCGCGCCACGCCCCCGTGCGCGCCACCGGCCGCCGCTCCCGCCGCCCTGGTCCTCCTGGCCACGGCCGGCGCGGCCGTCATGGCGCCCGCCGCCGTGGCGGCCCCCGCGGAGGACGCCGGCCAGGCCGCGTCCACCGGCCTGACCGAGCAGGCGCAGCCCGACCGGATCGGCGCCGTGGCCCCGCTCCGGCTGACCCGCGACCAGATCCTGGAGCGGGCCCAGCGCTGGGTCGACGCCCGTGTCCCGTACGACATGCGCCGCCGCTGGCGGGACGGCTACCGGCAGGACTGCTCCGGATTCGTCTCCATGGCCTGGGGCCTGGGCAGCAGCCAGTGGACCGGGACGCTGCCGCGCTTCGCGGAACGGATCGGCCGCGGTGATCTCGAACCCGGCGACATCCTGCTCTTCCACAACCCCCGCGACCCCGTCGACGGCTCCCACGTCACGATCTTCGGCGGCTGGGCGAACGCCGCGCACAACCGCTACGTGGCCTACGAGGAGACCCGGCCGCGCGCCCGGGTGCGCACGACCCCGTACGCCTACTGGGACCATTCCAAGCGCTACGTCCCCTACCGCTACAAGTACCTGAGCGACGGGGGCTACGACGACTTCTACGACGACCTGTACGGCGACCTCGACCTCGGCGACCTGGCCTCCGGCTACCCGGGGAGCGTGTCCTTCGGCCCCGGCGCCTCCAACGGCTACGTCACCCGGCTCGGCCGGATGCTGCGGCAGCGGGGCGCGGGCGCGTACTACCACGACGGTCCGGGACCCCGCTGGAGCGACGCCGACCGCGAGGCCACCCGCGCCTTCCAGCGCGCCCAGGGCTGGAAAGGCGACCAGGCCGACGGCTTCCCCGGCCCCCTGACGTGGCGTTACCTGACCCAGGGCGCCGGGGCCGACGTCGGCGGCGGCCGCCCGACGGCGCCCCCGGCCCGCCCGTCCAGCCTGACCCAGCCGGCCTACCCGGGCATCGGGGGCTTCCGGCCCGGCCAGTCGGGCCCGCACGTGCTCGCGCTGGGACGGCGGCTGGCCGCCAAGGGCTTCGGCCGGTTCTACGCGAAGGGGCCCGGCCCCCGCTGGGGCGAGGCCGACCGGCGCGCGGTGGAGGCCTTCCAGCGGTCCCAGGGCTGGTCCGGAAACCAGGCCGACGGCTATCCCGGCCCCGAGACATGGAGGCGGCTCTTCTCATGACGATCACCCCCCAGGGGAGCCCCGCCGGGTTCCCCGTGCCCGCTCAGTCCCCCACCAAGGGCGCGGTTCCCGGCCCGCCCGCCGTGACACCGCTGTCGGACATCACCGAACGCCCGGGACGCTGCCTGCCCGGCGGCGTCGCCGTGCTCACCATCCTGGCGGCGGCCTGCGGGACGGCCGCGCTCCTGCTGGGCCCCGCCGGGACGTCCCCCGCCGTCCGCGGCGGCGCCGTGGCCGTCCTCGCCGCGGTGACCGCCCTGACCGCGCTCGGCCTCGTCCGGGGCCGCCCCGGCTCCGTCTGGCTGCTCACCCGGCATGGCGCCTACCGCGGCACCGTCCGCCGCACCGGGCTGCTGTGGATCAGCCCGCTGCTCGTCCGCCGCCGCGTCGACACCAGCCTGCACCACTGGCGCAGCAGCCCGATCGAGGCCACCGACGCCGAGGGAACCCCGCTGCTGGTCACGGTCCTGATGGTGTGGCGGGTCCGCGACACCGCGCGGGCCGCCTTCACCGTCCACGATCACGTCCGCTACCTGCGCGCACTGGTGGAGGCCGCGGTCGCCCGCGGTGTGTCCCGGCTGCCCGCCGACGACTTCCGCGGCCCCGGCCCCACGCTCCGCGACACCGACCGCCTCACGGACGACCTCACCCGGATGCTCGTCCAGGACCTGAAGCCCGTCGGCATCGAGGTGTTCTCCGCTCAGCCCGTCCGCATCGAGTACGCCCCCGCCGTGGCCACCGCGCTGCGCCGCGCCCAACTGGCCGCCCTGGACGACCGGCACCGCCGCGCCGCCCTCGACGCCGCGCTGACGGCCGTCGGCGAGACGGTACGGGGCCTGACCGAGCGCGGCCTGGTCGACCTCGACGACTACGAACGCAAGGCCCTCGTAAGGGACCTGACGGTCGCCTACTGCACGGCCCACGTCCCCGAAGCCGCGGCGCAGACCGCCTGAGGCACACCGACGCGAAGGGGCCCCCGCCGTCCGGCGGGGGCCCCTTCCGCGTACGCGGCCGGCGTTACGCCGGGACGGAGGCCACGCCCGGGGCCAGGAACGGCTTGCCGTTCACCCGCTCCGAGACGCCCTCACGGTCCAGGTACGGCGTGATGCCGCCCAGGTGGAAGGGCCAGCCGGCACCGGTGATCAGGCACAGGTCGATGTCCTGCGCCTCGGCGACGACGCCCTCCTCCAGCATGATCCCGATCTCCTGCGCGACGGCGTCCAGGACGCGGGCGCGCACCTGCTCCTGCGTCAGGACGCTGTCGCCCTGCACCAGGAGCGCGGCGACCTCGGGGTCCAGCTCCGGCTTGAAGCCGTTCTCGGCGGAGTAGACGTAGAAGCCGCGCTTGCCCGCCTTGACGACGGCCGCGAGGTTCGGGGAGACCGTGAAGCGGTCCGGGAAGGCGCGGTTGAGCGTCTCGGAGACGTGCAGACCGATCGCCGGGCCGACCAGCTCCAGCAGCACCAGCGGGGACATCGGCAGGCCGAGCGGCTCGATGGCCTTCTCCGCCGTCTCCACCGGGGTGCCCTCGTCGATGACGTTCTGGATCTCGCCCATGAAGCGGGTGAGGATGCGGTTGACGACGAACGCCGGGGCGTCCTTGGTCAGCACCGCGGTCTTCTTCAGCTTCTTCGCCACGGCGAACGCGGTGGCCAGCGACGCGTCGTCGGTCTGCTCGCCGCGCACGATCTCCAGCAGCGGCAGCACCGCGACCGGGTTGAAGAAGTGGAAGCCGACGACCCGCTCGGGGTGCTTCAGCTTCGAGGCCATCTCGGAGACCGAGAGGGAGGAGGTGTTGGTGGCCAGGATCGTCTCCGGCTTCACCACCGCCTCGACCTCGGCGAACACCTGCTGCTTGACGCCGATCTCCTCGAAGACCGCCTCGATGACGAAGTCCGCGTCGCCGAAGGCGGCGGCCTTGTCGAGGGAGCCGGACACCAGGCCCTTGAGGCGGTTCGCCTTGTCCTGGTTGACCCGGCCCTTGAGCAGCAGCTTGTCGATCTCGCCGTGGACGTAGCCGACGCCCTTGTCCACGCGCTCCTGGTCGATGTCGGTGAGGACCACCGGCACCTCCAGGCGGCGCGCGAAGAGCAGCGCCAACTGCGAGGCCATCAGACCGGCGCCGACGACGCCCACCTTGGTGACCGGGCGGGCCAGGTTCTTGTCCGGGGCGCCGGCCGGGCGCTTGCCGCGCTTCTGCACCAGGTTGAAGGCGTAGATGCCGGAGCGCAGCTCGCCGCCCATGATGAGGTCCGCGAGGGCCTCGTCCTCGGCGTCGAAGCCGGCGGACAGGTCACCGTCCTTGGCGGCGGCGATGATGTCCAGCGCGCGGTACGCGGCCGGGGCGGCGCCGTGCACCTTGGAGTCGGCGAAGGCGCGGCCCTTGGCGACGGCCTCGTCCCACGCCGCGCCGCGGTCCACCTCGGGGCGGACGATCTGGATCTCGCCCTTGAGGACGGCGGCCGTCCAGGACAGCGACTGCTCCAGGAAGTCCGCGCCGTCGAACAGCGCGTCGGCGATGCCCAGGTCGTAGACCTGACCACCCTTCAGCTGCTTGTTCTGGTTGAGCGAGTTCTCGATGATGACGCTCACCGCGCGCTCGGCGCCGATGAGGTTCGGCAGCAGCGCGCAGCCGCCCCAGCCCGGCACCAGGCCCAGGAAGACCTCGGGGAGGGAGAACGCCGGGATGGCCGAGGAGACGGTGCGGTAGCTGCAGTGCAGGCCGACCTCGACGCCGCCGCCCATGGCCGCGCCGTTGTAGTACGCGAAGGTCGGGACCGCGAGGGACTGCAGACGGCGGAAGACGTCGTGGCCGCCCTTGCCGATCGCCAGCGCGTCCTCACGCCGCTTCAGCAGCTCGACGCCCTTGAGGTCGGCGCCGACCGCGAAGATGAACGGCTTGCCGGTGATGCCGACACCGACGATCCCGCCGTCCGCGGCCTCCTTCTCGACCTGGTCGAGGGCGCCGCTCAGGTTCGCCAGCGACTGCGGTCCGAAGGTGGTCGGCTTGGTGTGGTCCAGGCCGTTGTCCAGGGTGATGAGCGCGAAACGCCCGGCGCCCTGGGGGAGGTCGAGGTGGCGCACCTGCGCCTGCGTCACGACCTCGTCCGGGAACAGCTCGGCCGCTCCCTTGAGGAGCTCGGCGGTGGTGGTCACTTGCTGCCTCCGTCGAAGTGCGGGTTCTCCCAGATCACGGTGCCGCCCATGCCGAAGCCGACGCACATGGTGGTCAGGCCGTAGCGGACGTGCGGCTGCTCCTCGAACTGGCGGGCCAGCTGCGTCATCAGACGGACGCCGGAGGAAGCGAGCGGGTGGCCGAACGCGATGGCGCCACCGTACTGGTTGACGCGTGCGTCGTCGTCGGCGATGCCGTAGTGGTCGAGGAACGACAGCACCTGCACGGCGAACGCCTCGTTGACCTCGAACAGGCCGATGTCGGAGATCGACAGGCCCGCCTTGGCGAGCGCCTTCTCCGTCGCCGGGACCGGGCCGATGCCCATCACCTCGGGCTCGACGCCCACGAAGGCGTAGGAGACCAGACGCATCTTCACCGGGAGCTCCAGCTCCCGGGCGACGTCCTCGGCGGCGATCAGGGAGGCGGTGGCACCGTCGTTCAGACCCGCCGAGTTGCCCGCCGTCACGTTGCCGTGGGCGCGGAACGGGGTCTTGAGGCCCGCAAGGTTCTCCAGCGTGGTGCCCGGGCGCATCGGCTCGTCGGCCGTGGCCAGGCCCCAGCCGGTCTCGCCGCCCTCGGGGGAGGTGCGGCGCACCGAGATCGGCACCAGGTCCTGCTGGATCTTGCCGTTCGCGTACGCCTTCGCCGCCTTCTCCTGGCTGCGCACCGCGTACTCGTCGGCGCGCTGCTTGGTGAGGTGCGGGAAGCGGTCGTGCAGGTTCTCCGCCGTCATGCCCATGAACAGCGCGGACTCGTCGACCAGCTTCTCCGACACGAAGCGCGGGTTGGGGTCCACGCCCTCGCCCATCGGGTGCCGGCCCATGTGCTCCACGCCGCCCGCGAGCGCCACGTCGTACGCGCCGAAGGCGATGCCCCCGGCGACGCTGGTGACCGCGGTCATCGCGCCCGCGCACATGCGGTCGATGGAGAAACCGGGCACCGACTTGGGCAGTCCCGCCAGGATCGCGGCCGTACGGCCCAGGGTCAGGCCCTGGTCGCCGATCTGGGTGGTCGCGGCGATGGCGACCTCGTCGATGAGCTCCGGGGAGAGCGCGGGGTTGCGCCGCAGCAGCTCCCGGATGGACTTGATGACCAGGTCGTCGGCACGGGTCTCGTGGTAGATGCCCTTCGGGCCCGCCTTGCCGAACGGGGTGCGGACGCCGTCGACGAAGACGACGTCCCTAGCGGTACGAGGCACGTTGGCTCTCCTCAAGATGCGGGTTCGCTTGCCGCGGGCAGAAGACGGCGGCTCCGCCGTACATGCTACTCGCGGGTAACCGATGTGCACAGTGCGGGTGTGCGGGGTCACACGTTCGGTCTCCCTCCGGGGTTCCCGCGTGCGGCCGTTCGTGCTTTCCGTGGGGTTTCTCCCCGCCCCCCGCCCTCCCCCAGCCTTCGGCCGGGGGGACCCCCATGGGCGCACCCCGCCACACCCCCTCATGCCGGTTGAGGCGCATGACGGCCGGTGGGGGTGAGAAGGGCACCTGCGGCAACCCCGGACCGCCTTCTGAACCCCCCACCGGCCGTTGGTCGCCGCAGGATACGGACGGGGCGGGGGAGTTGGGGGCACCCCCGGCCGAAGGCTGGGGGAGGGTGGGCGTTCTGGACGCTGATGTGTATGTGTTGTGCGGCACAGACGGCACAACGAGTACCGCCCGCCATGCACATAAATATGCGGTCCAGAATGCCCAGCCCCGGAGGCCCCGACCCCGGCCCACCCACGAACCGCGCGAGGCCCGCACCAACCGCGCCGGATGGGGGTCCCCGCGGCCGAAGGCTGGGGGAGGGAGGGCGGGCGGGGGATGCCCGCCGCAGGCGCACACAGCCCGCACACGAGGCACGGGCCGCGAGGGGCACCCCCTGGGTCACACCGCCGGCGTTGCCGCGAGCGCCGCCGTGAGGATGGGCGTGGTGAGCTCGACCTGCCAGGGGCGCGCGCCGGCGTCCTGGAGGAAGGCCGACACCGACTCGGGGCTGCGGTCCCGCGGGGGCGCCCAGCACAGGCGGCGGACGGTGTCCGGGGTGATGAGGTTCTCCTGGGGGAGGTTCAGCTGCTCCGCCAGCGCCGAGACCGCCGCGCGGGCCGCGGAGAGCCGGGCCGCGGCGGCCGGGTCCTTGTCGGCCCAGGCGCGCGGGGGCGGGGGGCCGGTGTAGGCGGGGCCGGGCTGCGGGAGGTCGCGCTCGGGGATGCTGCGGGCGTGGTCGATCGCGGCCTGCCACTGCTCCAGCTGGCGCCGCCCCATGCGGTGCCCGAACCCCGGGAGCGCGGCCAGCGCGTGCGCGTTGGGGGTGGCCTCCAGCGAGGCGGTGACGATCGCGGCGTCGGTGAGGACCCGGCCGGGGGAGACGTCCCGTTCGCGGGCGAGCCGGTCCCGGAGGTTCCACAGTTCGCGCACGACCGCCATCTGACGGCGCCGGCGCACCTTGTGCATGCCGGAGGTGCGGCGCCAGGGGTCGACGCGGGGCGGGGGCGGCGGGGCCGCGGCGATGGCCGCGAACTCCTGCAGCGCCCACTCCAGCTTGCCCTGGGCGCGCAGTTCCTCCTCCAGCGCGTCGCGCAGGTCGACCAGGAGCTCGACGTCGAGCGCGGCGTACCGCAGCCACGGCTCGGGGAGCGGCCGGGTCGACCAGTCGACGGCGGAGTGGCCCTTCTCCAGGGCGTACCCGAGGACGTTCTCCACCATCGCGCCGAGCCCGACCCGGGCGAACCCGGCGAGGCGGCCGGCCAGCTCGGTGTCGAACAGCCGGGCGGGCCGCATGCCGGCCTCGTCGAGGCACGGCAGGTCCTGCGTGGCGGCGTGCAGCACCCATTCCGTGCCGTCGAGCGCGGCGCTCAGCGCCGACAGGTCCGGACAGGCGACGGGGTCGATCAGCGCGGTCCCTGCCCCGGTGCGGCGCAGCTGGACCAGATAGGCCCGCTGACCGTAGCGGTAGCCGGATGCGCGCTCGGCGTCGACGGCGACAGGTCCGGAGCCCGCGGCGAAAGCCGCGACGATGTCGGCGAAGGCCTCCGGGCTGGCGGTCACCGGCGGGATTCCCTCGCGCGGGTCCAGCAGCGGGACCGGCGCCGGGGGTGCTTCTGTTGCGGTCTCTCGGGCGTCGGTCACCAGTCAAGAGTATCTGTGTACAGCAGCCGCCCGCCGACGGAACGTTCCGTCGGCGGGCGCACGCGGGATATGACTTCGATCAGTGGATGATGCCGGTACGCAGCGCTACCGCGACCATGCCCGCGCGGTCACCGGTGCCCAGCTTGCGGGCGATCCGGGCCAGGTGGCTCTTCACGGTCAGCGCCGACAGCCCCATGGAGACGCCGATCGCCTTGTTCGACTGGCCCTCCGCGACCAGCCGCAGCACCTCCACCTCGCGGCCGGACAGTTCGCGGTAGCCGCCGCCGTGGCCCGGGGCACCCGGTGGGCGGCGCTGCAGCCGCTGGCCGGCCGGGCCGAGGGGTACGGCGCCGGGGCGGCCCGGGATGCCGAGGTTGGTGCGGGTGCCGGTGACGACGTAGCCCTTCACACCGCCCGCGAGGGCGTTGCGCACGGCACCGATGTCGTCGGCGGCGGACAGGGCCAGGCCGTTGGGCCAGCCCGCCGCCCGGGTCTCGGCGAGCAGGGTCAGCCCGGAGCCGTCGGGGAGGTGTACGTCGGCGACGCAGATGTCTCGGGGGGTGCCCACCCGGGGCCTTGCCTCGGCGATGGAGGACGCCTCGATCACGTCGCGTACTCCGAGCGCCCACAAGTGGCGCGTGACGGTGGAACGTACGCGGGGATCGGCGACCACCACCATCGCCGTCGGCTTGTTGGGGCGGTAGGCGACCAGGCTTGTGGGGTGCTCGAGAAGAACCGACACCGGGCCTCCTGGGACATTGGCGGGAAGGGTCACAGGTTCCTTCGGCAGCAACTTCGCCCGGCTTTAGAGAATGATCACGACTTGTTTAGTAACAATTCCGGCAATTCGGACGCGCTGTCGACCAGGGTCGATCGAAGGTGTGAAGATCGCGGTCACCGGGTGTCAGACCTTGTTGACGGCGGTAAAGCGAATGGTCAGCGCGGGCGCGGCGGCCCTCAGCGCGTCTGCTGCGGACCGCGCCGCTTCGGCAGCGGCACCACCGAGGGGCCGCCGCCCGGCGGGGGGCAGGAGGGGTCCGAGGGCGCCGGCGGCAGCCCCGCGCAGGTGCACACCAGGTCGCACCAGGCCGCCAGGTGGGTGGCCATGTCCGGTACGCCGCCGTTCACGGCGAGCGGCGTCCACGAGGCCCGGATCTCGATGCGGGTGGAGTCCTCCCGCCCGGCCAGGGCGCCGAAGTGGTGCGAGGAGCTGCGCGAGACCGTGCCGCCCGCCGCGGTGAAGGCCGCGCCGCGGCCCTCCAGGGCACCGGTCAGCCACGACCAGCTGACCTCGGGCAGCAGCGGGTCCGCCGCGATCTCCGGCTCCAGCTCCGCCCGGACGAGGGTGACCAGCCGGAAGGCGCCGTGCCAGCCCTCCTGCCCGTCGGGGTCGTAGAGCAGCACCAGGCGCCCGTCCCCGATCTCCTCGTCGTCGACGACGACCGCCGCCTCCAGGGCGTACGCGTGCGGTGCCAGGCGCTTGGGCGGGGGCACCGGATCGAGCTCCACCTCGTGCCGTACCCGGGCGCGCAGCAGTGCGTCGACCGCGTGCTGGAACGGGAGGGGGGCGTCGTTCCCGTCCGAGAGGTGCCCATGAGCCGCTGCCATGCCCGGAAGCGTAGGCCGAAGGGGGCCCGCAGTGAGGGAGGACACCCGGTCGGGCGGGTCGCCCACTTGGCGCATGCGAAGATTCGGGGGTGAGTGCGCACCAGCAGACCGCTGCTTCCCCCTTCATCCTGGCGTGCCGGCGCCGGCCCGTGCCGCACACCCCCGTGTGGTTCATGCGCCAGGCCGGGCGCTCCCTCCCCGAGTACCTCAAGCTGCGCGAGGGCATCCCCATGCTCGAGTCGTGCATGCGGCCCGACCTCGTCACCGAGATCACGCTGCAGCCCGTACGGCGGCACAAGGTCGACGCGGCGATCTACTTCAGCGACATCGTGGTGCCGCTCAAGGCCATCGGGCTGGACCTCGACATCAAGCCGGGCGTCGGCCCGGTCGTCGAGCAGCCCATCCGCACCAGGGAGGACCTGCAGCGCCTGCGGCCGCTCGACCCGGACGACGTCAAGTACGTCACCGAGGCGATCGGCATGCTCACGGGTGAACTCGGCACGACGCCGCTGATCGGCTTCGCGGGCGCGCCCTTCACCCTGGCGAGCTACCTCGTCGAGGGCGGTCCGTCGCGCAACCACGAGCGCACCAAGGCCCTCATGTACGGAGAGCCCGAGCTGTGGGCGGAGCTCCTGGACCGCCTCGCGGACATCACCTCGGCCTTCCTGAAGGTGCAGATCGAGGCCGGCGCCAGCGCGGTGCAGCTCTTCGACTCCTGGGTCGGCGCGCTCGCCCCCGAGGACTACCGGCGCTACGTCATGCCCGCCTCCGTCAAGGTCTTCCGGGCCGTCGCGGACTACGGCGTGCCCCGCATCCACTTCGGCGTCGGCACCGGCGAGCTGCTCGGGCTCATGGGCGAGGCCGGCGCGGACGTGGTCGGTGTGGACTGGCGCGTCCCGCTGGACGAGGCCGCCCGCAGGGTCGGCCCCGGCAAGGCGCTCCAGGGCAACCTGGACCCCGCGGTGCTCTTCGCCCCGCGCGAGGCGGTGGAGAAGAAGACCCGCGAGGTCCTGTACTCGGCCGGAGCCGCCCCGGGCCACATCTTCAACCTGGGCCACGGCGTCCTGCCCACCACGGACCCCGACGCCCTGACCCGTCTCGTGGACTTCGTCCACACCGAGACGGCCCGCTGACGGCGGTGTCCCCGCGCCGCCCGGCGGCGCGGGGACACCGGGTCCGCCGCTACTCCCGCGGCTGTGCCCCGCCGTCGCCCGCACCGATCGGCGCGGGCACGGTCACCGGCTGCGGGGGCGCGGCGACGGGACGCCGGGCGGGCAGCACCCGGCGCAGCAGCCGGAAGCCCAGGTAGCCGAGGAGGGCCAGCGCCGCGAACGGGGCCAGCACGGCGAGGGCGACCAGGAGGGCCCGCAGGGTCAGGTAGAAGGCGTGCCAGCCGCTGCCGAAGGCGCTGCCCACGGTGGCCCAGAAGCCGTCGTCCTCCTTCTCCGGCGCCTCCTTGACGGCCGGCTCCTGCACCTCCAGCGTGATCGTCGCCATCCCGGTCCGCTCCTTGAGCGAGGCCTGCTGGGCCTCCAGCGACTCCAGGTCGGCCTGGCGGGAGCTGAGTTCGCTCTCCAGGGAGACGATGTCGCTGAGCCTCGTCGCCCGGTCCATCAGCTCCCGTACCCGCGCCACGCTCGCCCGCTGCGTCTTGAGCCGGCTCTCGACGTCCACGACCTGGCCGGTGACGTCCTGGGCGTCCACCTTGCGGTTGCGGAGCGTGCCCAGCTCCGACAGGTCGCGCAGCACCCGGTCGTAGCCGTCCGGCGGCACGCGGAGCGTGATGGTGGAGTACTCGCGGCCGTCGTCGTCCAGGCTGGTGCTCTCGTTGCCGACGTAGCCGCCCGTCCCCTCCACGAGCGTGCGCGCCTTGGCCACGGCGCCGGAGACGTTCTTGGCCTCGACCGTCAACGTCGCCGTGCGCACGATGTAGGACTGCGCCAGGGTCGGGGTCTTTCCCGCCCCGGTGCCGGACCCCTTGCCGGTGGCGTTCTTCGCGTCGCCGTCCGCCCCGGTGGCCGCGGTCTGCGCGCCGGGACGCTCGGCCAGGTCGGGTGCGGCGGCGCCCGCCTTGCCGCCCGCCTCGCTGGAACTGCTGTCGGTGCTGTCGGCGCCGCAGCCGGTGAGCGAGAGGGCCGCGGCCAGTGCCAGGGCGCCGAGGACGGCGGCAAGTGGTCTGCGGGCGGTGGTGGTTGACGTGCTCACAGGGCGTCCCCCCGGGGTCGTTGCGTCTGTTGCCGATTCGACGCGAGGGGCGCGGGGCGGGTTTCGGGTCCGTGATCCCGAAGAGGTCACGGTTAGGGCTCGTTCCGGCGTCTGAGACAGTGGAGCCATGAGCAATACGCAGCCCCGGGCCGGGCATGTGGTGGTCGTGGGCGGCGGGGTCTCCGGACTCGCCGCGGCGCATTTCCTGCTGGAGGACGGCGTGGCACGGGTGACCGTGCTGGAGTCCTCCGGGCGCCTGGGCGGGAAGCTGTACGCGGACGAGATCGCGGGCGTCCCGGTCGACCTGGGCGCCGAGTCGATCCTGGCGCGCCGTCCCGAGGCGGTCGACCTGGCCCGCGCCGTCGGCCTCGGCGACGACCTGGAGGCGCCCGCCACGACGAACGCGGGCCTGTGGACGCGCGGCCGGCTGCGCCCCATGCCCAAGGGCGGCGTCATGGGCGTCCCCGGCGACCTCGGCGCGCTCGCCGCGTCCGGGGTGCTCACGGCGGCCGGCCTCGCGCGGCTGCCGCTCGACCACGTCCTGCCCCGCACCAAGGTGGGCGAGGACGTGGCGGTGGGCGCCTACGTCGCCGCCCGGCTGGGCCACGAGGTCGTCGACCGGCTCGTCGAACCGCTGCTCGGCGGGGTGTACGCGGGCAACGCGTACGAGATCTCGCTGCGCGCCGCCATCCCGCAGCTGTACGAGGGCGCGCGCAGCGGCCGCTCGCTGATCGAGGCCGTCCGCGAGAGCCAGCGCAAGGCCGCCGCCGCGCGGCAGGACGGCCCCGTCTTCGCCGGCATCCGCGGAGGCGTCGGGCGGCTGCCGGTCGCCGTCGCCGCGGCCTGCCGGGCCGCCGGTGCCCGCATCGAGACCGACGCCCCGGTGCGGACGCTGCGCCGCACCCCCGACGGCTGGGAGGTCGCCTTCGACCACGACGGCACCCGCGAGACGCTGTCCGCGGACGCGGTCGTGCTCGCCGTGCCGGCCCCGGCCGCCGCCAAGCTGCTGGCCGCCGAGTCACCGGGCGCCGCCGCCGAGCTCTCGACGGTGGAGTACGCCAGCGTCGCCCTGGTCACCATGGCCTTCCGGCGCCGCGAGATCGCCCACGCGCTGCCCGGCAGCGGCTTCCTCGTCCCGCCGGTGGACGGGCGCACCATCAAGGCGTCCACGTTCTCCGCCCAGAAGTGGCACTGGAGCGGCGCCGCCGACCCGGACGTCTACGTCCTGCGCACCTCGATCGGCCGGCACGGCCAGGAGGCCGACCTCGCGTGGGACGACACCGACCTCGTCCGCCTCTCCCGCGAGGACCTCGGCGAGGCCGTCGGGCTCACCGCGGCCCCGGTCGCGGCCCGTGTCACCCGCTGGGACGGCGGCCTGCCGCAGTACCCGGTCGGCCACCTGGCCCGCGTCGCGCGGCTGCGCGAGCACGTCGCGAAGCTGCCCGGCCTCGAGGTGTGCGGCGCCCTCTACGAGGGCGTCGGCATCCCGGCCTGCGTCGCGAGCGCGCGCGGCGCGGCCACGCAGGTCCTGGGCACCCTGCGGCGGGCGGCGGAACCGGACGCGGGACAATAGCCCCATGACCGACTCCACTGCATCCGCCGCCCCCGCCAAGGCCCCCAACGCCGGCAAGAAGGCCAAGGACCTCAACGAGGTCATCCGCTACACCCTCTGGTCGGTGTTCCGGCTGCGCGACGTCCTGCCCGACGACCGCACCCGCTACGCGGAGGAGGTGGAGGAGCTCTTCGAGCAGCTCGCAGAGAAGGACGTCACGGTCCGCGGCACGTACGACCTGTCCGGGCTGCGCGCCGACGCGGACGTCATGATCTGGTGGCACTCCGAGACCGCCGACGCCCTCCAGGACGCGTACAACCGCTTCCGCCGCACCATGCTGGGGCGCCTGCTGGAGCCCGTCTGGTCGAACATGGCCCTGCACCGCCCGGCGGAGTTCAACAAGAGCCACATCCCCGCCTTCCTCGCCGACGAGACGGCCCGCGACTACGTCTCCGTCTACCCCTTCGTCCGCTCCTACGACTGGTACCTCCTCCCCGACGAGGACCGCCGCCGCATGCTGGCCGACCACGGCAAGATGGCGCGGGGCTACCCGGACGTGCGGGCGAACACGGTGGCGTCGTTCTCGCTGGGCGACTACGAGTGGATCCTGGCCTTCGAGGCGGACGAGCTGCACCGCATCGTGGACCTGATGCGTCATCTGCGGGCCTCGGAGGCGCGTATGCACGTCCGCGAGGAGGTGCCGTTCTACACGGGTCGTCGTAAGTCGGTGGCGGATCTGGTGGCGGGTCTGGCCTGAGGTCCGGCCCCGCGCGGTGCGTCAGCTCAGGGCGGCGCGGAGGGCGGGGTCGGGGAGGGCGGAGGGGCCCCGGACGGCGACGGCGGTGAGGAGCTGCCGGCGGTCGTCGGGGGACGGGCCGTCGGGGACGTCGACGGCACGCAGCAGCTCGCGGCCCGCGGGGGCGGCCCAGTGGGTGTAGGAGTGGATCTCGAAGCGCGCGATGGCCAGGCAGCCCAGGGTGACCAGCAGCGGGAGCGCGAACCACGGCAGCAGGGACCGGCCGGCGGGGCTGAGGGTCGTCGCGGCGGCCAGCATGGCCAGGATGAGGGCGGAGGCCGCGCGGACCTCGCGGATGCCGGTGGAGATCGACTCCCGGGCCGCGGGAGGCACCGCGAGCCCCGCGTCGGCGAGGCCCTGCGCCAAGGCGCGGACCCCGTCGGAGGTCGCGTGCGCCGTGCGTATCGCGGGGACGGGGGCCTGACCCTCGGGGCCGGTGGCGGCGATCAGGGAGCGCTCGATGGCGTCCCGGCCGTCCGGGTCGACGACGGTCGCCCAGCCCGTCCTGGCGAGCAGCAGCCGCCGTTCGCGCCCCATCGTGACCATCGCCAGTTCGGTGACCCGGCGCGGTCCGCCGGACAGGAAGGCCATCTCGTAGAGCCCGAGCGCGTGGTCGGCGGCCGCTGCGGCGGCCCCGTCAGGCAGATCGGCCGCGGCGACCGCCGCCCTGCACAGGCGTGTGCAGGAGGCGATCGCCGCGGCCCAGGCCACGAGGAGGAAGAGCATCCACATGGGGGAGTTGTAGCCGACCCCCGTGGGGGTCCGCCCGCGGTTTCCCGAATCGGGGGCGGCGCGGGCTACCGCGTCAGCCGCAGTTGCGGTTGCCGTTGATGCAGCTGACGACCTGGTTCATCAGGCGGGTCGGCATGAAGTTGGCGAAGTCCGCGTGGTCCGTGACCGGCTTGTGCAGCTGCTCGGGGAAGCTGTCGAGCGCGTAGTTCGGGCCCTGCGGGACCTTGTAGGTGAGCCGCATCTTCAGCTGGGGCACGGCCTTGAAACCGGCCTGGCACTGCCCGGCACCGTCGGGGAAGACGATGTGCGTGCGGTGGTTGGCGCTGTCGACGTTGGTCCCGTCCCAGCAGCTGGGGAAGTTCAGCGTGCGGACCACCCGGCTGCCCTGCGGGCACAGCGGGTACTTGTCGGTGAGCTGGCGGTTCTCGAAGCCGGTGCAGCTCCACGACGCCTTGGCGTTGGCGACGCCGTTGGTGAAGGACTTGGCGTCACCCATGATGATCCGCAGCGTGGACGGCATCGCCACCACCTTGGCCCTCGGGTTGCCCCCGAAGAGCAGCTGCACCGAGGTGGCCTGCAGGATGGTGCCGGTGTTGCCGTCGGCGTCCGGCGCGTCGTTGGCGGAGCGGGTGCGCAGCACCGGCCAGAAGTACGCCGACTTGTCCCCGCGGGCGCAGGTGGTGCCGGCCGCGGCCAGGGATTCGTTGGTCGAGAAGCCGTCGGTGCTCAGGTTGCCGACGTAGTCGTGGACGTGGTGCGCGCCGTTGGCGACGCCGGGGGCCACGATGAAGTTGTCGGGGTTGTGGTGCTTGTTCTCGTTGCGGCCGCAGCGCGCCGTGAACGTGCCGCGCGAGGCGCCCCGCTGGTTCGCCGCCCGCTGGACGTTGGGCTGGACGGAGCGGATGTCGGCGAAGTCCTCGGGGGCGGGGCCGTTGGTCTGCGTGCCGCCGCCGGCGGGCGCGGACGCAGAGGCCGAGGCCGAGGCGGACGCCGAGGGGGCCGCGGAGCCGTTCTGGCCGCCGTTGTTCTGCCCGCCGTTGTTCTGGCCCCCGTTGTCCGCCTTGGTGCTGTTCCCCGGGCTGGGGCTCTGCCAGCCGCCCGAGTGACCGGAGTTGGACCGCCAGTGGGCCGAGGCCGAACCGGTGACCAGGGCGAAGGTGCCGCCGGAGCCGAGCAGTGCCAGCACGGCTATCAGCACGAGTTGCTTGGTGCTCAACCTGCGCCGGTGGTTCATGTGTTGTCGTGTGGGCATCGGATCGCTCATTTCTACTGCGACGGCTGGGGGGACGAAGCCGCTGGGGGAAGTGAGTACGTCGGGGACGGGGTGACGATGAAGGTCGGCTCACCGGGAGCGGGGGAGACCGGCACCGCCGCACCGGGGTTGGTGGGGCTGGCGGTCGTGTCCACGGCGACCTGGTCGAAGTTGACCAGTCCGGTCTTCTCCAGGACGGTGATGTGGTCGAGCACCGTCGCGTTCGCCTGGTCCGCCAGTTCGCGCACCAGCGAATTGCGGGTGGTGGCGCGTACCTGGGCCACGACCGAGAACACCTGGCCGTGGGCGAGCCTCAGGATATTCGCGAACTTCTGGTCGAAATCCGGTCCGGTCGCCGCGGACATGGTGGCCAGAAAGCCCATTTGCTGTGCTGTGGGCTGGTTGGGCAGGGTGATGCCCAATTGGGGGGCGATCGTGCGGCACGTCGAGTCGAGGTTCGTGTGCCCGTCGATCAGGTGCTGCCCCGCGCGCTTGACCGCAGGCGTCGTCCCCTTCTGCAGGGCCATCTGCCCGGCGGGGAACTCCCACAGGCCGGCCAGCCGGACCTTGGTGACGAAGGTGCGGTCCAGCTGGGTGAGCGGACCGTACTGCGTGGACACGGTCTGGGCGCCGGCCGCGGTCACGGCGGGGCTGTTCAGCCCGGACATGACGGGGTAGGCCAGCGCGGCGAGGGTGACCACGAGAGCCCCGACCACGAGGCTGAGTCCGGTGGCGTAACGGGTGGATCGCATGGGACCGCACGTTAGTGCGTTTGAAGCGTCCAAGGCGAGGAACAGTCACGTATTCGCGAATTCCAGGAATCCGGGCCCGGTCCTTGGTACGTTGTTGCCTTTTCGCACCCGATGGGCTCCGCCGCTATTCCCGCCGCAGGTCGGAGGCCCTTGGAAAAAGATTATGGCAGCTTTGAACGGAGCGTGTCCCGCATACGTATGAATACGTGTGAGGGCTGTCGCGGCGCCGGGAAAACCCTTCCGCGCAGACGCTGCCGCCAGGCCGGGAGCGGTGCCGGACCCGAGCGTTCGCGCCACCACGCGGCCAGCCGCCTGGTGACCGCGGGGTCGTGCGGGCCGTCCCCGTCGAGGACGTACGCGGCGAAGGCCATGGCGTCGCGGCGGTAGCCCCCGTCGAGCGGCCGCCGCGCGGCGTAGCGCAAGAACTGCGGCCGGTACGCGGCCCCCAGGATCTCCGGCAGCTCCGGCGCCACCTTGGCGACGATGCCGGCGCGCTTGGCGGCCAGCGCGCGGCTCTGCACACCGATCCGGGTTCGGTCGAAGCCCTCCGGCACCGGCGTCCCGGCCACGAGCGCCGACAACAGCGCGGTCTGGCGCAGCGCGAGGCGCTGACGGGCCGCCCCGGGCGCCGCGGCGACCCCTGCGGGCACGGCCGGCGGCACGTCCGCCCGCCCGCCCGTGCCCGCGTCCACCACGCGGCGTATCGCGGCCAGTTCGCGGGCCAGTTCGCCGCCGGCGGGGAAGTCGTCGTCGCGCTCCAGCAGCACGCCGGGCGGGCAGGCCCGCTCGTACAGCGCCGCCAGCACGTCCAGGACGGCCTCGGGGACGGGGTGCGCGTGGCTGTCGTGCCACACGCCGTCCTTCTCGACACCGCCCGCCACGTGGACGTAGGCGATGGCGTGCACCGGCAGCGCGTCGAGTGCGGCAAGGGGGTCCTCGCCGCGGTTGACGTGGTTGGTGTGCAGGTTGGCGACGTCGATCAGCAGGCGTACCCCGGTCCGCTCGACGAGCTCGGCGAGGAAGGCCCCCTCGCTCATCTCCTCGTCCGGCCAGGCCACCAGCGCCGCGATGTTCTCCAGCGCGAGCGGCACCGGCAGCGCGTCCTGCGCGATGCGCACGTTCTCGCACAGGACGTCCAGCGCGTCCCGGGTCCGCGGCACGGGCAGCAGGTGCCCCGCCTCCAGGTGCGCCGAGCCCGTCAGCTCCCCGCCGCCGCGCACGAAGGCGATGTGCTCGGTGACCAGCGGGGCGCCCAGCGCCTGCGCGCGCTGCGCGAGCGCGGTCAGCCGGTCCGCGCCGGGCCGCTCGGCGCCCCCGAGGCCGAGCGAGACACCATGCGGGACGACCGTGACACCGCGCTCGCGCAGCCGCAGCAGGGAGTCGGGGAGATGACCCGGGCAGACGTTCTCGGCGACCGCCTCGACCCAGTCGACACGGCCGGCCTCCGCCAGCGCCTCGACCGCCGCCGCGATCTCCGGCCGCCAGCCGATGCCGGTGCCCAGATACGAGTGCTCCATGCGCCCCCCTTCCTCCTGCCGGGGTTCTGGCCCCGCGCACGGCGGGTGAACCCCGCGGGGGCGGGTTTCAGAGCTTGATTTGAGCTTGGGGCCTCAGCGGCGCAGCGCCGGGTGGTCCGCCACGACGGTGCACGACCCCGGGGCGATCTCGGTGAACCCGGCGTCCCGCACCACGGGCAGCCCGGAGGCGGTGAGCGTCTCCCAGCCGCCCTGCGGCGCCGTGCGCACGGCCAGCGGGAAACCGGCCTCGCGCCACTGCGCGCGCTCGGCGGGGGGAAGTGCGAGCCAGGCGAGCTGGGCGCCGTGCCCGGCCTGCGCCATGGCCTTGCCGGCCGACATCTGCACCCCGGGGTTGAGCCAGAGCACCGGCGTCCCGGTCTCCGGCCCGGCGGGCGGCTCCGGGTCCTCCAGTTCCGTCCCGGACACCTGCAGCCGCGCCAGGTCCTTGGGCCAGCCGTCCAGCGGCACCGGCGGGAAGACGCGGACCTCGGCGGACTTGCCGGTGACCGTGATGCCGGGCAGCGCCTCGGCCCGCTGCCATTCGGCGCCGCGCGCCCGCCGTACGACCTTGCGGATGCGGGCGTCCTCCCAGCCCCGTACCGCCCCGGCCCACTCCCCGTCCGCGGCGGTGGCGCGCTCGTCGGAGCGCAGCAGGAGCACGGCACGGGCGGCCGTCTCCAGCGCGTCGGTCCGCGCCGGCGGGGCGGTCCGCTCGATGCGGACGACCAGGGGGAGGACGAACTGGGGAGCGGCGTCGCGAGGATCGGTTGTCACCTCGACAGTCTGCCACCCGCCCCGCGAGAGCTTGTCGGAGCCGATCCCTCCGGGCCAGGATGCCGGGGTGCACAGCGACCTCTTCGCGACCGAGAACACGGCGCAGCCGGCCACCGAGCCCGGCATGACCCTCCAGAACGCCAAGTCGATCAAGTACGTGGTGAACGGCGAGTGCCTGGCGCGCCAGGGCTCGATGATCGCCTTCCGGGGCAACCTGCAGTTCGAGGTGAAGGGGCAGGGCGTCGGCAAGTTCCTCAAGCGCGCCTTCACCGGTGAGGGCCTGCCGCTGATGTCGGTGCGCGGCCAGGGCGAGGCCTGGTTCGCGCACGAGGCCGCCAACTGCTTCGTCATCGACCTCGACCCCGGCGACAGCCTCACCATCAACGGCCGCAACGTGCTGGTCTTCGACTCGACCCTCTCCTACGAGATAAAGGTCGTGAAGGGCGCGGGCATGGCCGGCGGCGGCCTGTTCAACAGCGTCTTCACCGGGCACGGCCGGCTCGGCGTGATGTGCGAGGGCAACCCGATCGTCATCCCGGTCACCCCGCAGGCCCCGGTGTACGTCGACACCGACGCGGTCGTTGGCTGGAGCGCCCAGCTGCAGACCTCCCTGCACCGTTCGCAGAGCTTCGGCTCGATGCTGCGCGGCGGCTCCGGCGAGGCGGTGCAGCTGATGCTGCAGGGGGAGGGCTTCGTGATCGTCCGGCCGAGCGAGTCCACCCCCCACCAGCCGTCCAACTGACGTGCGGCTGGAGGCGGTCGGCCGCCGGTACGGGGCGCGCGGGCCCTGGGTGCTGCGCGGCGTCGACCTCGACGTGCCCGGGGGACGGGTGCTGCGCGTCGAGGGGGCGAACGGCAGCGGCAAGTCCACGGTCCTGCGGATCCTCGCCGGCATCGACCGCCCCACCACGGGCCGGGTCAGCGGGCGCCCGCGCACCGCGTACGTGCCCGAGCGGTTCCCGCCGGCACTGCCCTTCGACGCGCACGGCTACCTCGTGCACCTGGGGCGGGTGCACGGGCTCGGCAGCCTCACCGCCGCCCGGCGGGCCGAGCAGTGGCTGGAGTGCTTCGGCATCGCCGGGTACGCCCGGACCCCGCTCGCCGAGCTGTCCAAGGGCACCTGCCAGAAGGTCGCGGTGGCCCAGGCGCTGCTGGCCGAGCCGGAACTCCTCGTCCTCGACGAGGCGTGGACGGGGCTCGACCGGGACGCGCGCACCGTCCTGGACGACGCCGTGCGCGCCCGCAGCGCCGCCGGCGGCACGGTCGTCCTCGTCGACCACGACCCGCGCCGGCTGGCCGGCGACATCACGGAGGTCCACCGCGTCGAGGGCGCCCGGCTCGTGCCGGTGCCCCTGGACGCCGCCGCCGGGCCGCGCGTCGTCATCGAGGCCACCGGCGGCGGGCAGCCGCCGGCCGGGCTCGCGTACGAGCCCGCCGCGCCCGGCACGCTCCGGGTGACCGTCCCGGCCGCCGGGTCCGACGCCGTCCTGCGGCGGCTCCTCACCGCCACGCCGCCCTGGCACATCCGGGCGGTCCGCCCCGCGGAGCCGCCCGCGGAGCCGCCCGCGCAGCCGTCCACGGAGTCCTCATGACCGCCCTGCTGCGCTACCGGACCGCCCTGCTCCTGCGGTCCTTCCGCTGGCTGCCGCCGCTGCTGCTCCACGTCGCCGTCATGGGGATCGGGCTGGCCGGGGGACCGCAGCCGCTGCTGGACTCCCTCGGCTGGAGCGCCGCCGCGCTGCTCCCGGCCGCGGCCTGGCTGGTGCGGGTCAGCGTGACGGCCGAGCCGCCGGCCGCCCGCGCCTGCGTGGCGGCCGCCGCCGGGCCGGGGCGGGCCCACACGGCGGGCGTCCTGGCGGCGCTGCTGTGCTCGGTGGTGCTGGGCACCGCGGGCACCGCCGTGGTCCTCGGCATCGCCGACCCCCGCACCACGGACCACCTCAAGGCCATCCCGGTGGTCCCGGCGGCCGTGGCCGGTCTCCTGGCCGCCCTGGTGAGCGCGCTGCTCGGCACCGCCGTCGGCGCGCTCACCAACCCCCCGGTGCCGCTCCGCCCCGGATGGGCGGTGCCCGTCACGGCCCTCACCGCGGTCCTGGTCCTCGTCGCCGCCGGATCGCCCGCCAATGTGGCGGTCACCGGGCTCGTCACCGGTTCCCGTACCGGCGCGGTCCCGTTCCCGCTGGTGCCCCTCCTGCTCGCGGCGCTCGCCGCCGCGGGCGCCGGCCTGCTCGCGGCGACGCTCAGCGCACGCCGCGGGTGAGGGGCGGGGGCCCGGCCGCTCAGCCCTCCAGGGCCATCCGGACGCCCAGCGCGACCAGCACGCCACCGGACACCGCCTCCAGGCGGCGCCGCACCGCGGCGCGGCTGAACACCGCCCTCAGGCGGTCGACGAACCAGACGTACGCCCCGTAGTAGCCGACCTCGTAGACCGCCCACAGCGCCGCGAGCGCCACCATCGCGGGGAGCTGGGGCGCGCCGGAGGGCACGAACTGCGGCAGGAACGACATCGCGAAGACCGCCGCCTTGGGATTGGCCAGGTTCATGCCGAGCCCGGCGCGGTAGGCCGCCCACGGCGTCACCGTCACGTCCTCACCCGCCGCGGCCCGCTCGGGGTCCGGGCCGCGGCGGGCGGCACGCAACGCCTGGACGCCGAACCAGATCAGGACGGCGGCGCCGACGACCCGCACGACGTCGTAGGCGAGCTGTGAGGCCGCGAGGAGCGCGGTGAGGCCGAAGGCGGCGCACAGCCCCCAGACGAACACACCGGTCTCGTTGCCGAGGACGGTCGCGAAGCCGGCCCGGCGGCTGCGCAGGGAGTGCCTGATGATCAGTACGGTGCTCGGCCCGGGGGCCGCGGCGATCAGGGTGCAGGCACCGACGAAGGGCAGCAGGACGCTCAGCATCCCGTCATGGTGCTGCAGCGGGACCCTCGCGCACCAGCCGGTTTCCGTGCGCCGTCGCGTCCTGCCGGCCCTGCGCCGCGCCGTCGCCGCCGGCGGGGCCACCGCCACCGGACAGCCGCATCGCGACGCAGGCCCCGGCGTACAGCACGGCCACCAGGATCAGCAGCGCGCGGTAGCCGGTGAGCAGCGCCAGGTACTCCAGGGTGCCGCCGGTCAGCGCGCCCAGGAGGTTGGCGCCGAAGGCGGCGGTCGGGTCCGGTGCCTGGGCGAGGCGGTCGGAGAAGATCAGGTTGGCGCAGAAGATCGGCGCGAAGGCGAGCGCGACGGCCGCCGCCAGCCGTGCCGCGAAGGGCAGCGACAGCACGGCCTGCGCCGGGACCAGCCAGCCGACGGCGAGCGTGACGAAGAGCAGGATCTGCAGGGCCGTCTGGTTGAGCCGGCGCATGCGGCGCCGCACCTCGACGGCGGCCAGCACCGCCAGCAGCACCCCGATGAAGACCAGCGCGTTCACCAGCCAGGTGGTGCCGAAGTACAGGGCGAAGCCGATGACGTTCTTGGTCTCCAGCAGCAGGAAGGCCGCGCCCATCAGGAACATGTCGGCGTAGCGCAGCGTCCCGCGCAGCCGCACCCCGGCCAGCCGCACCGAGATCACGGTGACCAGCAGGATCAGGCCGAGCGCGCCGAGGTAGAGGCTCGGCACGGTGCGGTGCAGGAGGTAGGGGAACGGGTGGTCGTCGTCCGCGGGCGGCGGCACCGCCCCGCTGGCCCGCCAGACCGTCCCGCACGTCTGGTCGGCCGGCGTCAGCCCGGCCACGAGGACCGCGGCGCGCTTGCTGTACTCCGTCATGCACGGGGCGTGCCCGAAGACCTGGTCCAGGCTTCCCGCGAAGCGGTCGATCAGCCAGTTCTGGCGGTAGTAGTTGTACATCGCGAACGCGCCGCCCGGCGCGAGGTGGTCACGTGCCGACTCGAAGGCCTGCTTGGTGAAGAGGTAGCTCTCCAGCCGCAGGTTGCTCGCGCCCGACACCAGCGTCAGCGAGTCGGGCAGCGCCAGCACGACGAGGTCGTACTTCGTCGTCGTCCGCTCCAGGAAGGCCCGTCCGTCGTTGATGTGGACGTGCACCCGCGGGTTCTCGTACGGCCGCGCGGGGTGCAGCTGCGCCCCGATCTCCTGCAGCCGCGGGTCGATCTCGACGGCGTCCACGTACTGCGCGCCGTTGGCCAGGGCGACGGCGACGTCGTTGCCGTTGCCCGCGCCGATCACCAGCACCTTGCGGTGCGGATTGTCCGGGGTCTCCCGGTAGGCCTGCTCGTACGGCGAGTTGGGCTGCTGCAGCACCTTCAGCGGCGCGATGCTCTGGTGCGGCACGCCGTTGGCGGCGATCTTGTACGTCCGGGAACTGGTGCCCGGCTCCGGGCGGGTCAGCTCGATCTTGTAGTACGGCGACCAGGACACCCCCGGCGCCAGCGACTCGAAGAGCAGCGCCAGGACCATCGCCGCCAGCGGCAGCGCGTACCGGAGCGTGTTCCGCCGGCCGCCGAGGACCAGCAGCGCCGCAGCGGCGATCAGCCCCCACACCAGGGAGGGCGCGCGCAGCCAGGACACCCCCGCGAAGGCCACGGAACCGGTCAGCGAGCCGAGCAGGTCCCACCGGTACGCCTCCAGCGACGGCAGTTGCCGGAACAGATCGGCGGTGATCTTGCCGATCGCCATCATCGCGAACGCCACCAGCAGGAAGAGCACCGGCAGCGTCACCCACTGCGGCAGCCCGGTGGTCCTCACCGCCGTGAAGTAGATGATGTCGCCGCTGCTCTGCCGCACCTGGACCGGGAACTCCCGCACCAGCACCACGAGCACGGCCAGCGGCAGCGGCGCCCACCGCTTGAGCCACCGGCCGCGTTCCGCCGCGATCAGGAAGCCCAGCCCGATCCCCAGGAACGAGCCGAGCAGGATGAAGTTGGAGAAGTAGCTCAGATGGACGACGTTCGCGCCCGCCCACCGGATCAGCGCCAGTTCGACGAAGAGCATGGTGGCGCTGGCCAGCAGCAACCTGGCCCGTACGTGGTGTTCCATGCCGGGCCACGTTGCCACCCGGTGGGCGGGGAGTCGACGGACGCGCCCCGCGTGGCGCGTCCGCCCCACGCGAGGGGCCTAGCCGTCGGATTTCGTGATCAGTCCTCCACGGGGGCCAGCCGCAGCGAGATCGAGTTGATGCAGTACCGCTGGTCCGTCGGGGTGTCGTAGCCCTCGCCCTCGAAGACGTGGCCCAGGTGCGAGCCGCAGCGGGTGCAGCGCACCTCGGTGCGGACCATGCCCATCGAGCGGTCCTCGATCAGCTCGACGGCCTTGCTGTCCTTCGGGTCGTAGAAGGACGGCCAGCCGCAGTGCGACTCGAACTTGGTGTCCGAGGTGAACAGTTCGGCGCCGCAGGCGCGGCACGAGTAGACGCCGCGGGTCTTGGTGTCGGTGTACTCGCCCACGAAGGGACGCTCCGTGCCCGCCTGGCGCAGGACCGCGTACTCCTGCGGCGTCAGCTCCTGACGCCACTGCTCCTCGGACTTGTCGACTTCGTACGCCATGGTCCTCCCTCTCCTCAGTTCTCCAGGCGCGCGAGGATGCGCGGACCGAGATCGGTCACGTCGCCCGCGCCCATGGTGAGAACAAGGTCACCGGGCTTGGCCATTCCGGCGACGACCTCGGGGACCGCTTCCTTGTCGTGTTCCGCGGTGACGTCGGCGCCCGCCGCGACGGCCGCGTCGATGATCAGGTCGCTGGTGATGCCGGGGATCGGGTCCTCGCGGGCCGGGTAGATGTCCAGCACCACGGAGGCGTCGGCGAGCGCGAGGGCCCGGCCCATCTCGCGGCCCAGCTCCTGGGTGCGGCTGAACAGGTGCGGCTGGAAGACCACGACGATGCGCCGGTCGTCCGCCGCCTCGCGCAGGGCCTGCAGGTCCGCGGTCATCTCGGTCGGGTGGTGCGCGTAGGAGTCGATCACCTGGACGCCCGCGGCGGTGCCCTTCAGCTGCAGCCGGCGCTTCACCCCGGTGTAGGTGCCGAGCGCCTTGGCCAGGCCCTCCGCCGGGACGCCCAGCGCGACGCCCGCGGCCAGGGCGGCGACCGCGTTGTGGGCGTAGTGGCGGCCGGGCACGGAGACGGTGAAGGTGTGCTCCTCGCCGTTCAGGCGGACGGTGACCTCGCTGGACATCCCGTGCGGGGTGATCCGCAGGATCCGCACGTCGGCCTGCTCGTCCTCGCCGACGCGCACGATGGTCAGCCCCTCGCGGCCCGCCACCCGGGCGGCCAGCTCCCGCGCGCCGGAGTGCTCGCCGACGACCAGGGTGCCACCGGGGACGATCTTGCCGACGAAGACCTCGAACGACTCGTGGATCTCGTCCATCGACGCGTAGTTCGCGTGGTGGTCGAGCTCCACGTTGAGCACGATCGCCACCTCGGGGTCGTACTTCTGGAAGCTGCGGTCGCTTTCGTCCGCCTCCGCCACGAAGATCTCGCCGGTGCCGTGGTGGGCGTTGGAGCCCGGGGCGTCCAGGTCGCCGCCGATGGCGTACGACGGGTCCAGGCCCAGCGCGGACAGGCTCACCGCGAGCATGGAGGTGGTGGTCGTCTTGCCGTGCGTGCCGGCCACCGCGATCGGGCGCGAGCCCCCCATCAGCGCCGCCAGCGCGTCCGAGCGGTGCACCACCGGGATGCCGCGCCCGCAGGCCGCCACCAGCTCCGGGTTGTCCTCACGGATGGCGCTGGAGACGACCACGCAGGTCGCGTCCTGCGCGAGGTGCGCGGCCGAGTGACCGATGTGGACGGTCGCGCCCAGCGCGCGCAGCGCCCCGGCCGTGTCGGAGTCCTTCGCGTCGCTGCCCGCGACGGCGGCGCCGCGCTGGGTCAGGATCTTCGCGATGCCCGACATCCCGGCCCCGCCGATCCCGATGAAGTGCGGTCGGTCCATACCGGGGGGAAGGGTGGGGCTCATGCGAGGTGCTCCCTGGAACTCACGAGGTCGGTCGTCGGCCGTCCCCGATTCTTCCACCAGTCGGGGACACGGCGTCCGCTCAGTCCTCCGCGTTGTGGGCGAACAGCTTCAGCACGGGCACGCCGACCTTGTGCCGGGCCCGGGAGGTCCAGTCGCGGTGGAAGAACTCCTCCACCAGGTGCGGGGCGGTCAGCACGATCACCTCGTCGGCGTGGGTCTGCTCGACCACCGACTTCATCAGCTCGATGGGGTGCCGCTCGACCACCTCGCCCACCGCCTCGCAGCCCGCCTCGCGCAGGGCGGTCAGGCTGTGGCTCAGCGCGCGCTCGGCGGGCATCAGGGCCTTGTCGCCCTCGGGGCGCTCGCCCTCGTGGACGGCCTTGTCGAGTTCGCCGAGGGCGACGTCGTCGATGGCCCGCAGCAGCCTGTCCTGGTCGCCGCGTGGCTGCATCAGGACGACGAAGGAGACGGGCTCGTCACCGTGGAGCGTGGTGACCAGTTCCACATCGGCGGGGACGAGCGGCTGCTCGATCATGAGTACGGTCGTGAACACGGACGCGTCCTTCTCTCTCGCGGGCCGTCGGGCCTGCCACGGGAACCATCCTGCCCCGTCCGGGCGCGGGGCACGCGGGGACATCCGTTCCCGGGCCGTGGCACGCGGACGAGTGCGGGGCGGGCAATCGGCGCCATCCGGGTGAGGCCGGTGGCGTTGGGCGGCCGGTGGCCGGTCCCGGTCGCACCGGGGGGGCCGGTCAGCCGCGTACGTAGCGGGTGAACAGGAAGCCGTCCTCCTCCAGGATCGACACCGGGGTGTAACGGACGGGGTCGGTGATGCCGGGTCCGTTCATGATGCGCATGGCGTCACCGGCGGTCAGCAGCGGGGCGATCGTCAGGCACAGCTCGTCGACCACCCCCGCGGCGGCGAACTGGGCGAGCAGCCGGGGCCCGCCCTCGGTCAGCATCCGGCGCAGCCCCAGCGCGGCCAGCTCGCGCACCACACGCGCCGGTTCCACGCCCGTGCCCGAGCCGGCCCGGACGACCCGTGCCCCCGCCTTCCCGGCCGCCGCGACCCGGTCGGCCGGGGCGTCCTCGCCGGTCAGCAGGAGGGTCGGCACCAGCGGCTCGGTGAACAGCGGCAGCGAGAAGTCCAGGTCGAGCCGGGCGCTCACCACCGCGATCGCGGCGGCCGGGCCCTGTCCCGCCGCGGCCCTGCGGGCCGCGAAGGCCTCCCGGGCGCGGGCCGGGCGGTAGCCCTCCTGCCGCACCGTCTCCGCGCCGACGACCACCACGTCGGCCAGGGCCCGCAGCACCCCGAACACCCGCATGTCGGCGTCCGAGGACAGCGGCTGGGAGCGTCCGTCGTGCCGGGCCGCGCCGTCCAGCGACGACACCATGTTCGCCCGCAGCCAGGGCGCCCCGCCCGCCGGTTCCGGGTACGCGTAGGCGTCGGCCAGCGCCTCCGGCGTGTCCAGGGTCTCGGCGGGTGCCGGTGCGGCAGCGGTCGCGGGGGCGGGGAAGAGGCGGCGCATGGCTGCAGTCTTCCACGCCCCCCACGCAGTGGGGCCGGCCACACGGCGGCGGGAGGACCACCGGCGAGGCACTAGGCTGGAGTGCTGTGTCCTCGTCCTTCGCCGCCGCGCAAGCATCCAGCCCGATACCCGGCGGGACGCCGCCCGTCTCGCTGAGCGGACGCGAGCCGCACGTCCCGGCGGACCGGCTGGTGGCCGAGATGGTGCCCCCGCCGCGCTTCGACTCCGTACGGTTCGACACCTACCTCCCGGACCCGAAGCAGCCGAGCCAGGCCCAGGCCGTCGGCACGCTGCGGGCCTTCGCGGAGGGGCTGGGCGCCCCCGCCGACGACGGGCGCAAGCGCTGGTTCCGGCGTCAGGCCGCACCCGCCGCCCCGGCCGGACCCGGCGGGGTCTACCTCGACGGCGGCTACGGCGTGGGCAAGACCCACCTGCTCGCCTCGCTGTGGCACGCCACGCCCGCGCCGCGCGAGCAGAAGGCCTTCGGCACCTTCGTGGAGCTGACCAACCTCGTCGGCGCCCTCGGCTTCCAGCAGGCCGTGCAGGCGCTCAGCGGGCACCGGGTGGTCTGCATCGACGAGTTCGAACTCGACGACCCCGGCGACACCGTGCTCGTCTCGACCCTGCTGGGCAAGCTGGCCGACGCCGGGGTGAAGCTGGCCGCGACCTCCAACACCCTGCCCGGCAAGCTCGGCGAGGGCCGGTTCGCGGCCGCCGACTTCATGCGCGAGATCCAGGGCCTGTCCGCCCGCTTCCGGTCGCTGCGCATCGACGGCGAGGACTACCGCCACCGCGGCCTTCCCGAGGCCCCCGCGCCGTACACCGACGAGCAGGTCACCGCTGCCGCGGGCCGCACCCCGGGCGCCTCCCTGGACGACTTCGGCGCCCTCCTCGCCCACCTCGCCCGGGTCCACCCCAGCCGCTACGGCGCGCTCTGCGACGGCGTCGAGGCGGTCTTCCTGCGCGGCGTCGGGCCCGTGGAGGACCAGGCCACCGCGCTGCGCCTGGTCGTCCTGGCCGACCGGCTCTACGACCGCGAGGTCCCCGTCATGGCCTCCGGCCGGCCCTTCGACGGCATCTTCAGCGAGGAGATGCTCGCCGGCGGCTACCGCAAGAAGTACTTCCGGGCGATCTCCCGCCTCACCGCCCTCGCCCGCGACGCCGAGCGCTTCGCCACCCCGGACGCCTGAGCCCCCTGCGCTGTGCGCGGCGCCCGGGCCGTGACACCCGTGGCCCCCGGCCGCGTTGGCGGCGCCCGGGGATCCGGCGCACCATCGGATCACCGGACCGGAGCCCGCGGGGAGCGGCGAGGGTCCCCCGGAGGGAGGCGCGGTGACGAAGAGGAGCCCGGACACCGCATCCGGAACCAGGCCCGGGCTGCGCGCGAAGCTGCGGGTCCCGTCGGGCGGCGGCCCCGTGCGGCTGCGGTCGTACGACCCGCGCGCCACGCCGGGCGGCCCGGCCGGCAAGGCCGAGGCGCTGGCGTGCGTGCCGTACGCACGCGGCCGGATCACGGCGCTGCAGGAGCGGCTCTTCGCGCAGAGCACGGCGGGCGACCCGCGTTCGGTCCTCGTCCTGCTCCAGGGCATGGACACCTCGGGCAAGGGCGGCGCCGTACGGCACCTCGCGAGCCTGCTCGACCCCGCGGGGTGCCGCATCACCGCCTTCAAGGCCCCGACGGCGGAGGAACAGGCCCACCACTTCCTGTGGCGCGTCGAGCGGGCCCTGCCCGGTCGCGGGCGGATAGGGGTCTTCGACCGCTCCCACTACGAGGACGTCCTCGTGCCGCGGGTCAGGGGCCGGGCGCCGCGCTCGGTGTGGGAGGAGCGTTGCGAGACCATCAACTCCTTCGAGGCCTCGCTCGCCGACGACGGCGTCAGCGTCGTCAAGGTCTTCCTGCACATCAGCCGCGAGGAGCAGCGCACCCGTCTGCTGGACCGGCTGGACAACCCCTGCAAACACTGGAAGTTCGGCCCCGGCGACCTGGAGGACCGGGCGATGTGGCCCTCCTACCAACAGGCGTACGAGGACGTGCTCGGACGCTGCTCCACGGAGGCCGCGCCCTGGTACGTCGTCCCCGCCGACCGCAAGTGGTACCGGAACTGGGCCGTCGGGCGGCTGCTGATGGAGCACCTGGAACTGATAGACCCGGTGTGCCCGCCCGCGTCCTTCGACGTCGAGGTCGCCCGCAAGCTGCTGCTGGAGGACTGACCCCACCGGGCCGCGCGGCTCAGCCGCTGCAGGCCGTGCGCTGGGCCTCGTGCCAGGCGCAGACCGGGCAGAGGGTCGCGCCCGGCTGCGAGTCGGGGTACTCGGTCGGGTCGCCGCAGTGGACGCAGATCGCGCGGGGCTCGTCGTCGGTCGTCACCCGATCAGGGTAATCAGCGCTCACGGAGCACGGCGACCGAGTGGCCGGGCAGGTGGAGGCAGCCGGTGCCGGCGGGCGGTGGTCCGGGACGCCAGGCGGCGACCGGGACGTAGCCCGGAGGGTCGGCGCGGCCGGGGTGGTGGAGGGGGACGAGCGCCTCCTCGGGGGAGAAGTTGACGGCGATCCGGAAGCGTCCGCGGTCCAGCCGCAGGGTGTGCTCGCCCACGGTGACGTGGACGGCGTCCAGGGCCGGGTCGGTCAGCTCGGGCTCGGCGTGGCGCAGCGCGATGAGCCGCCGGTACCAGGCCAGCAGTTCCGCGTGCGGCTCCCGGGCGGGTTCTGACCAGTCCAGGCAGGAGCGCAGCCGGGTCGCCGGGTCCTGGGGGTCGGGGATGTCCTCGGCCTTCCAGCCGTGCTCGGCGAACTCGCGGCGGCGGCCCCGGGTGATGGCGGCGGCGAGCTCGGGGTCGTCGTGGTCGGTGAAGAACTGCCAGGGCGTGCGGGCGCCCCACTCCTCGCCCATGAACAGCATCGGCGTGTACGGGGAGGTGAGGACGAGCGCGGCGGCCGCGGCGAGCAGCCCCGCAGGGACGCTCGCGCCGAGGCGGTCACCGGTGGCGCGGTTGCCGATCTGGTCGTGGGTCTGGGTGTAGGCGAGGAAGCGGTGGCCCGGGGTGGTCGTCAGGTCGACGGGGCGGCCGTGGGCGCGGCCGCGGAAGCTCGAGTGGGTGCCGTCGTGGAAGAAGACCCGGCGCAGTGCCTTGGCCACGGCGGCCACCGGGGATTCGGCGAAGTCCGCGTAGTACGCCTGGGCCTCGCCGGTGACGGCGGTGTGCAGGGCGTGGTGGAAGTCGTCGTTCCACTGGGCGTGCACACCCAGGCCGCCGGCCTCGCGCGGGTCGGTGGTGCGCGGGTCGTTGCGGTCGGACTCGGCGATCAGGAAGAGCGGGCGGCCGACCGCGGCCGACAGGGCGTCGACGGAGGTGGAGAGCTCCTCGAGCAAGTGCACCGCGCGGGTGTCGACGAGGGCGTGGACGGCGTCGAGCCGCAGCCCGTCGAGGCGGTAGTCGCGCAGCCAGGACAAGGCGCTGCCGACCAGGAAGTCGCGCACCTCGTCGGAGCCGGGGGCGTCGAGGTTGACGGCGTCGCCCCACGGGGTGTGGTGGCGGTCGGTGAAGTACGGCCCGAAGGCGGGCAGGTGGTTGCCCGAGGGGCCGAGGTGGTTGTGGACGACGTCCAGCACCACCCCGAGCCCGTGGCCGTGCGCGGCGTCCACGAAGCGCTTGAGCCCGTCGGGGCCGCCGTAGGGCTCGTGCACGGCCCACAGCGACACGCCCTCGTACCCCCAGCCGTGCGTGCCGGGGAACGGGCAGAGCGGCATCAGCTCGATGTGGGTGATCCCCAACCCGGCCAGGTACGGCAGGTGTTGGACCGCCGCGTCGAAGGTGCCGTCGGTGGTGAAGGTGCCGACGTGCAGCTCGTAGAGGACCGCGCCGGGCAGCGGGCGGCCCGCCCACTCGTGGGCCCAGGCGAAGCGGTCGTGGTCGACGACCGCGCTCGGGCCCTCCGGCCCGTCCGGCTGCCGCCGGGAGCGGGGGTCGGGCCGCGGCGGGCCCCCGTCCAGCGCGAAGGCGTAGCGGCTGCCGTGCCCGGCGGGCACGTCCGCGTACCACCAGCCCTGGCGTTCGGGGTCGCGCTCCATGTCGTGAGCCCGGCCGTCGACCCGTACCTCCACCTCACCGGCGTCCGGTGCCCACACGTCGAAGCGCATGGGCACCATGCTGCCCGCCGTCCGGTGGGTCACACCAGGTTGACGCGCTCTCCGGTGACCGGATAACCCGCCTTGGCGAAGTGCGCCGCCATCGGCGCGTTGCCCTGGTCGGTGGCGGCGGCGATCCGCTCGGCGCCGTATCCGGCCAGGTCGTTCGTGCACTCGACCAGCAGGTCGTAGGCGTAGCCGTGGCCGCGCTGCTCCGGCAGGACACCGATGAAGCCGACGCAGAACGCGCCCGGGTTGCGCCCCGGCACCTGGATGCCGGCGAGCTCGCCCTGCGGGGTGTACGCCAGGCGCCACCACTCGCGGGGCGACTGCAGCCAGTTGAGGAACTCCAGCTCCTCGCGGGCGGCCGCGTCCGGGCCGTGCAGCCGTACGGTGCGGCGGGTGTGCGCGTCGAGGCTGCCGACCCCGATGCGCCTCAGTACGTCCAGGACCACGCCGTCGTCCGGCTCCGGCCGGTACTCGAGCCGTCCGGTGCGCTCGGGCAGCCCGCACTCGGGGGTCCAGACGTAGCGGTAGCGTTCGACGAGCAGTTCCATGCCGGAGACGATCGCCGCGTCGATGCGGGACTGGGCGGCCTCGCGGACCTCGCGCCGCTCCCGCCAGCCGGGGGGCAGCACCAGCTCGTACTCGGCCTTGAGCGGCGCCGTCCGCAGCAGCCGCACGGCCGCGTCGGCGTCGGTGAAGTCGAACCAGTCGAGCGCTATCGGCTTGTCGTCGGCCGGAGCCGCCCACCAGGCCGCGCGGGCGACCACGACGCCATCGCGCAGGGCCACCCAGGTCCAGTCGGGACGGTACTCGCCGCCCTCGTCGGTCATGGCGTAGGAGTGACCCATCAGGGACCGGCCGACCAGGCCGTGGTCCTCGGGGGTCAGGGAGTGGAAGAGGTGCGATTCGCCCGCGACGAGCGGGCGGAAGACCAGATCGGTCATGAAGGAGAAGTCCTCACGGAAGAGCGGAGCGCTCCCGGTCAGACGGAGTACGCCCTGCGGACAACGGGGCGGGAGCGCGGAACGGTGAACAGGCACATGGCTTCCGCCTCCTTCCTCGGTCAAGGGCGTGTGCCCACCGTAGCCATCGGCCTCCGCGGCGTCCACGCAATTAACGGCGCGGCCGCACGGGCCGCACCTTCTGGACACCCCGGCCTCCGCGGCCCGACAATCACGCAGGTGAGCTATGAGTTCCCCACGCACCCGGCGCGTCCCACGGACGCCGAACGCGAGCGCGCCATCGAGGTACTCCGTGAGGGGGCCGTCGACGGGCGGCTGTCGCACGACACCTTCGTGCGCCGTATGGGACTCGCGCTCAAGGCGCGCCACTCCGACGAGTTGGCCGCCCTCGTCGCCGACCTGCCGCCCGCACAGGGACGTTGGGCCCGGCTGACCGGTTCGATCGTCCGCGCCGTCACCAAGACGTCGGCCTTCCGCGCCCGCATGCGGCAGGCCTGGGCCGTCCAGCAGCTGCCGCCCCTGCTGCTGCCCGCCCCCGGCCCCTTCCCGGTGCGGATCGGCCGGGACCTGTCGTGCACCTTCCGGCTCAGCCACTCCTCGACGTCCCGTTTCCACGCCGAGCTCAGCCACGAGGGCGGGCTGTGGGTCCTGCGCGACCTCGGTTCGATGAACGGCACGTGGGTCAACGGCCACCGCGTCATGGGTGCCGCGGCCGTCCGCCCCGGTGACCAGGTCACCTTCGGCGCGATGAGCTTCCGCCTCACCACCGCCTGAGGCCGCGCCGGCTTCGGGCCTCCGGGCCTTCGGGCTTCCGGGCCTCAGGGCCGGAACAGCGGCTCGTACGGCTCGTGATCGTCGTCGTCCACGTACGGCAGGAAGTCCGGCGCCGTGCGCGCAGCCGTCGCCTGCAGCCGGGCGACGACCTCCTCGACCGGAGGGAGCGTCAGCCCGAGGGCCGCAGCCACCTCTT
Organism: Streptomyces sp. NPDC001902; assembly: GCF_042891295.1. Classification (NCBI taxonomy): domain Bacteria; kingdom Bacillati; phylum Actinomycetota; class Actinomycetes; order Kitasatosporales; family Streptomycetaceae; genus Streptomyces; species Streptomyces sp. NPDC001902. The sequence goes on from NZ_JBIATA010000003.1 coordinate 233,860, forward strand.
CGCGCTGCCGGTCCAGGTCCGGGTGGTCCTCGCGCACCTCGGCCTCCAGCTCCTCCAGGGGGAGTCCCGAGTCCACGTCCCGCCACCACATCGGGCAGGACACGATCAGCTCGACCGCTTCCGCCAGGTCCGCGCCGATCAGCGCCGCCTGCCCCTCGGAGTCCGCGTACACCACGGGCCGCCCGGCGTCGCCGGGCTCACCGCAGAGGAAGAACGTGCCGCCGGCGCCGTCGCCGGCTATGGGGCGCATCACGAGGCCGGAGGGCAGACGCACGTCCTCGACCGGGTCGCGGCGGGTGATGTCGAAGTCACCGGGCCAGGCGAGGTGCTGTGCCGCGACCGGGTCGTTCTCGATGCGGATGAGCAGGGCTTCCGAGGCGTCCATGGCAGGACGTTAACAGCGGAGTCCGACAGTGAGGCCCGCGTCGCTCAGGCGGTGCGGGACCGGAGCAGCGGCTCGCGGCCGCCCGCGAGGCGCAGGACCTGCCCGCGGCACGGCGGCGGCCCCTCGTCGGCGGTCGCGAAGCGCAACTCGTGGCCGTCCGGGTCGCGCAGCTGCGCCAGGAGCCAGCCGCGGGCGGTGCGGACGACGGCGCCGCGCGGCTCGCCGAGCGCGTCCAGACGGGCGGCCAGCGCCTCCAGCGCGGGGAGGTCGGGGACGCCCAGCGAGAACCACGCGAAGCCCGCGGAGGCGGCGGCGAGGGCGGGGTCGTGGCGCAGGCACAGCACGGGTCCGCCGCCGGGGTGGGCCATGGCGATGCCGGCGAAGGCGCCGCCCTCCGTGAACTCCGCGATCCGGTGGTGGCCCAGCACCCGTTCGTACCACGCCTCCGAGCGGGCCGGATCGCCGACGGGCAGCGTGACGTGGTGCACCCCGGCGAGACGCGGGATGAAGGGAATATCGGTATACATGCCGCATACCGTACAGCGCGCCCGGTCGTGCGACTCGGGGGCAGCAACGGCGTGCCGCACGGCGGTTGACGGTCCGTCAGTGGCTAGCCGGCCGTGCCGCCGGGGTCGACGACGACGTCGTAGGCCGGCGTGGTCAGCGAGTGCAGGGGCGAGTCGAGCTTCTCCGTGCGCAGGATGTAGGTGCCCGGCGCCAGGTCGGCGATCGGCTGGTACCGGCCCGTGAACCAGGGCTCCGTCCCCGTCCAGTAGCCGGACCCCAGGCTGTGCTTGAGGACCCACCCGCCGGGCAGGACGACGGCCGGGTACACCGGTCCCAGCGCGTCCTGGGTGAGGGCGAACGACGGTCCGGCGTGCGCGTCCGCGCCGGGCGCGGCGGGCAGGGTGAACGAGAAGTACCGGGCGTTGAAGGGCGAGCCCGGGGTCAGCGGCGCGCAGCCCTCGGCGACCACGGGACCGTCGACGACGCCGAGCTGCAGCGGGTCGGTGAAGGTGCCGCTGCCTGGCAGGGCGTCGCAGCTCGTCGTCCGGGGGCCGCCCGCCGGCGCCCCGTCCGGGTCGCCGGACGGACCGGCGCCGTCGGAGGGGGTTCCGGCCGGCGTGCCGTCCTCGGTGACCACCGCGTCGGACGGCTCCACGGCGGACGGCGACGGCGCGGTGCTCTCCGGGACGGGCGGGGTGCCGTCCGGAGCGGTCACGGATGATCCCGTCGACGGTGGTTCCGCGGCAGCCGTGCGGACGGGGGCGGACCCGCCGCCGCAGCCGCCCGCCAGCAGCACGGCGGCGAGCGCCGGCACGCACTTCCGGAGCATGGACGTCCCTTCCCCCGCGCCGCCGGGGGGTGCCCCGACGGCGCTCAATGGGCGGGACATTACCGGCTTTCATGCTCCGTATCCGTCCGTACCGGAAATCTCCCGCCCCACGGGACCTCACTCGTCGACGTCACGGACCAGCAGGCCCACCGGCAGGCGGTCCAGCAGCTCCGCCAGCGGCACCACGGCCTGGAACGGACGGCCCGTCAGCACCTCGGTCCAGGCCCCCTCCGGCAGCACCAGCTCCGTGCCGCGCCAGCCCCCGGCGTGCGCGAGCCGCCGGGACAGCCGGGTGACGACCGTGAGCGCCCGCCCGCCGCGGACGAAGGCCACGCAGTGCTCCCCGGCCGGGCCGCGCGCGTACAGCGGCTCGTACGAGGCCTCCGGGCCGGTGAACCACTGCGGGCGGGCCCGGCGCAGGCGCAGCGCGAACTCGGTCACCCGCCGCTTCTCGCTCGGGTCGCCCTCCGCGGTGCCCGGGTCGTACGGGTGGCGGTTGGCGGGGTCGACGAGCAGCAACTGCCGTTCCTCGTCGCCCTGGTAGACGTCGGGCACGCCCGGCATCGTCAGGTGCGCCAGGTGAGCGCCGAGGACGTTGACGCGTTCGGGCCCGCGCAGGGCGCGGTCGATGCGTCCGGTGGCGAAGGCGGCCGGTCCGCCGACCAGTTCACGGACGAAGCCGGTCAGCTCCTGCTCGTACTCCGGACGCTGGTCGGTCCACGAGGTGCGCAGGCCCGCCTCGCGCTCCGACTTGAGCATGGTGGCGGTCACCGGCTCCGCGGCACCGGGGTCGCAGAAGACCGCCGCGTACTGCCAGGCCTGGTACTCCGCATGACGCGCCGGGAGCGGGACCCCGCGGTGCTCCAGGTACTCCCGCAGGTCCGCCGAGACCTCGCCCAGCCAGCCGGCCCACTCGCCGGGCAGCTCGCTCAGCGCGGCGAGCCGGGCGCGGACGTCGGCGCTGCGCTTGGTGTCGTGGGTGGAGCGCACCGTCCCGGTCAGCGGCCAGTCGCGCCGCAGCCGCTCGCAGAAGGCGTGGAAGTCCTCGGGCGAGGTGGCGGGACGGTCCGGCTCGCGGCCGACCTCGTTGAGGCTGAGCAGGGGGTGGTAGCGGTAGAAGGCGGTGTCCTCGGCGGACTTGGCGCGCAGCGCCGAACAGACCTGGGCGAAGCGCACCACGAAGTCCGCGGCGGCCTCCCCGCCGCCCGGGTGCCGGCCCAGGGCCAGGTCGCACACCGTCCCGGCCGCCGGGTGCCCGGCGGCACCGGCCGCGGCCTCCAGCAGGGCGGTGTCCTCCGCGTCCGCGGGCTCGCCGGGGACGACGTACGGGCGGTAGCGCGGCAGCCGGACGAGCGTGGCCTCGATCGCCTCGCGCAGTGCGGCGGGCTCCAGCCCGGTGGCGCGGACCGCGGAGCGGGTCAGCCGGTCCACCTCCGCGGCCAGGTCGTGCGTGACGATGCGTTCGGCGGCGGCCCGTACGGTCGGCTGCCACTCGCCGCCCGCGTCGGCGGGGGCGGCGGTGAACGCGCGGTAGAAGCGGGTGATCTCCTCGACGCCCGCCGGGTCGGTGAACAGCCCGTCGAGGCGGTCCAGGGCGTCGTAGCCGGTCGTGCCGGAGCAGGCCCAGTCGGCCGGCAGCCGTTCGTCGCCGGTGAGGATCTTCTCCACGACCGTCCAGCGGCCGCCGGAGGCGTCCGCCAGCCGCCGCAGGTAGCCGGCGGGGTCGGCGAGGCCGTCCGGGTGGTCGATGCGCAGTCCGTCGGCGACACCTTCGTCCAGCAGGCGCAGCAAGGTGGCGTGGGTGGCGGCGAAGACCTCGTCGTCCTCGACGCGGACCGCGATGAGCTCGGAGATGGTGAAGAAGCGCCGGTAGTTCAGCTCGGTGCGGGCCTGCCGCCACCAGGCGAGCCGGTACCACTGGGCGTCGACCAGCGCGCGCAGCGGCAGCTCCTCGGTGCCGGGGCGCAGCGGGAAGGCGTGGTCGTGGTAGCGCAGCACCCGCTCGCCGGCGGCGCGGTCGCGCTCGACGCGCAGGTCGGGCAGCACCTCCTCCAGCGGGCCGCCCAGCACCGGCAGCAGCAGCCGGTCGCCCTGCGCCGCCCAGTCGACGTCGAACCAGCGCGCGTACGGGGACCGCGGCCCGTCCCGCAGCACCTCCCACAGCGGCCGGGCCAGATGCTCGGGCGCCGGCACGGCCATGTGGTTGGGGACCACGTCCAGGACGAGCCCGAGGCCGTGCGCCCGGGCGGTGCGCGCCAGCGCGCGCAGCCCCTTCTCGCCGCCGAGTTCCTCGCGCACCCGGGTGTGGTCGACGACGTCGTAGCCGTGCGTGGAGCCGGGCACGGACTGCAGCACGGGGGAGAGGTGCAGGTGGGAGACGCCGAGCGCCGCCAGATGGGGGACGACGGCCTCGGCCGCGGCGAAGGGGAAGTCGGGCTGGAGCTGGAGCCGGTAGGTGGCGCTTGGCACGGAGGGGACGACAGCGGTCGGCGGGGTCGCGGCGCTTTCTGTCATGGTGGACTGACTACCCCGCCGACCGGTACGCCCATCACATCGGGCGGCCGGTTACGCCGGGCGCTGCAGGACCATCATGCTGCGGTCGGCCAGTCGCAGCCGGTCGCCCTGGGTCACCTTGCGCCCCGAGCCGGGGGGCACGCCCTCCGGCCGCTGGGTGTCCACGACCACCTGCCACTCCTTGCCGTGGTTCACCGGGACCACGAAGTCCAGCGGTTCGTACCAGGCGTTGAACATCAGCAGGAAGGAGTCGTCGCCGATCCGCTCCCCGCGGTCGCCGGGCTCGGAGATCGCGCTGCCGTTGAGGAAGACCACCAGGGCGTTGGCCTGGGTCTCCTGCCAGTCGTCCTGGGCCATCTCCTCACCCTCAGGGGTGAACCAGGCGATGTCCGAGAGGTCGTCGTGCGTGCCCTCGACCGGCCGCCCGTGGAAGAAGCGGCGGCGGCGGAAGACGGGGTGGTCGCGGCGGAGCCAGACCATCTGGCGGGTGAAGTCGTGCAGCCGCTCGGTGTCCGCGTCGCCCTCCTTGGGCCACGGTACCCAGGCCAGCTCGTTGTCCTGGCAGTAGGCGTTGTTGTTGCCCTGCTGGGTGCGGCCGAACTCGTCGCCGTGGGCGAGCATCGGCACCCCCTGGGAGAGCATCAGGGTGGCGATGAAGTTGCGCATCTGGCGCTCGCGCAGGGCGAGCACGTCCTCGTCCTCGGTCTCGCCCTCGGCGCCGCAGTTCCACGAGCGGTTGTGGCTCTCGCCGTCCCGGTTGTTCTCCCCGTTGGCCTCGTTGTGCTTGTCGTTGTACGACACCAGGTCGCGCAGGGTGAAGCCGTCGTGGCAGGTCACGAAGTTGATGGAGGCGAGCGGCCGGCGGCCGTCGTCCTGGTAGAGGTCGGAGGAACCGGTCAGCCGGGAGCCGAACTCGGCCAGCGTGGCCGGTTCGCCGCGCCACAGGTCGCGCACCGTGTCGCGGAACTTGCCGTTCCACTCCGTCCACAGCGGCGGGAAGTTGCCCACCTGGTAGCCGCCCTCGCCGACGTCCCAGGGCTCGGCGATCAGCTTCACCTGGCTGACCACCGGGTCCTGCTGCACGAGGTCGAAGAACGAGGACAGCCGGTCCACCTCGTGGAACTGCCGGGCGAGGGTCGCCGCGAGGTCGAAGCGGAAGCCGTCGACGTGCATCTCGGTGACCCAGTAGCGCAGTGAGTCCATGATCATCTGCAGCACGTGGGGGCTGCGCATCAGCAGCGAGTTCCCGGTGCCGGTGGTGTCCGTGTAGTAGCGCGGGTCGTCGGCCAGCCGGTAGTACGAGGCGTTGTCGATGCCCCGGAAGCACAGCGTCGGCCCCAGGTGGCTGCCCTCGGCCGTGTGGTTGTAGACCACGTCGAGGATCACCTCGATGCCCGCCCGGTGCAGCTCGCGCACGGCCGTCTTGAACTCCAGCACCTGCTGGCCGCGGTCGCCCATCGAGGCGTAGGCGTTGTGCGGGGCGAAGAAGCCGATCGTGTTGTAGCCCCAGTAGTTGCGCATTCCCGCGTCCACCAGCCGGTGGTCGTGGACGAACTGGTGGACCGGCATCAGCTCCAGCGTCGTGACGCCCAGCTCCGTCAGGTGCGAGATCACCGCGGGGTGGGCGAGCGCGGCGTAGGTGCCGCGGATCTCCTCCGGGAGCTCCGGGTGGAGCATCGTCAGGCCCTTGACGTGCGCCTCGTAGATGACCGTGCGGTGGTAGTCGATGCGGGGGCTGCGGTCCTCGGCCCAGTCGAAGTACGGGTTCACCACCACCGAGGTCATGGTGTGGGGCGCCGAGTCCAGGTCGTTGCGGGACTCGGGCTCCCCGAAGCGGTACCCGTACACCGCCTCGTCCCAGTCGATCGTCCCGCTTATCGCCTTCGCGTACGGGTCCAGCAGCAGCTTCGCGGAGTTGCAGCGGTGGCCCCGGGTCGGCTCGTGGGGGCCGTGGACCCGGAAGCCGTAGCGCTGACCGGGCATGATGCCCGGGAGGTACGCGTGGCGGACGAAGGCGTCCGCCTCCCGCAGCTCGACGGCGGTCTCCGAGCCGTCGTCGTGCAGCAGACACAGCTCGATCCGTTCCGCGGTCTCCGAGAAGACCGCGAAGTTGGTGCCAGCGCCGTCGTACGTGGCGCCGAGGGGATATGCCTGACCCGGCCAGACCTGCATGTCGTCGACTCTTCCACTTGTCCGCCGGGCGCCGGTAGGCCGCACCCCGGCCACTTCGGTGCCGAAAAGGGCATCGTCACGCAATTGGGCCCCTCCGGGCGTGGAATCGCCAAGATCTTCCCCGTTACGGGTGTCCCAATTCCCCTGCCTGCCGCAAGAATCCACCGTCCCGGGGCAACCTGTGCCGTCGAGGTCCCGTCGATAAGAGTGACAGTACGACACAGGGGAGATCTAAGTGACAGATCAGGGGGAAAGCCGCTCCTTACCACGAAAGGGAGGGGTCGGGCGCGGTCTCAGGCGCGCCCTGTGGGGTGGCGGCGTCGCCGTCGCCGCCACCACGGTGATGATCGCCGTCACCCTGCCGCGTGACGCCGCCGGCGACGACCACTCCACGACGGGCGGCCCCGCCGCCGCGTCGGGAGCGCCGGGGCAGCAGGACGCGGGCAGCGGTGGGGTGATCGAGGACGACGCGCCCCAGGGTGGACAGCAGACCGGTCGCGGGCCTCTGACCAAGGCCGAGGTCGACCGGGCGAAGTCCATAGCCCTGCAGCGCGACGCGCTGCGCAGCGCGCAGGACGTGGACGGGGAGCGTGGACCGGAGTACCTCGACACCGACCTCGCCGAACCGGCCGACGCCACGCAGGCGTCCGCGGACCAGGCCCGCCGGGTCGAGGTGCTCTTCTACGACTACGGGCACGACCGGCTCGTGAAGAAGACCGTCAACCTCACCGCCGGCACCGTCGAGCACACCGACACCGCCACCGGCATGCAGCCGCCGCCCTCGAACGACGAGACCCGGGAGGCCGCGGAACTGCTCATCCGGGACGCCCTCGGCAAGGGCCTCCGCGCCGACTTCACGGCCGCCACCAAGGGCCGGGAGCTCACCTCGCCCGACCAGCTGCGGCTGCGCGGCATCTCGTTCAACACCGCCGAGCAGTCCGCCCCGGCCGGGTTGGCCAAGTGTGGCGAGCACCGGTGCGTACGGCTGTTCACACAGGTGAAGGACGGGCCGTGGATCGATACGACCCATCTGGTCGTCGACCTCAGCGATCGCACCGTCGGCCGAATCCACTAAGAGCGGAGACCCAGCAACCATGCGCACCACCAACGTGCGCCGGGCCATCGGTACGGCCTCGGCGCTCCTGCTCCTGCCCGCGCTCTTCGCGGGCTCCACGGCCGGCGAGGCCGGCGCGGCCCCCCGGGCCGGCACCGCGGCCGCGGTGGACTGCGGCACCGCCACCGCCATCACCAAGGCCCTGCCGAACGGCACCAGCTGGAGCATGTGCTGGCGCATCAGCGGAACCAAGGGCCTGGTCCTGGAGAAGATCGCGTACAAGCCGAAGGGGGAACCGCAGCCGCTCAAGGTGCTGACCTCGGCCACGCTCGCGCAGGTCAACGTCCCGTACGACTCGGGGCTGACCGAGTACAACGACCTGTCCGACATCGGCTTCGGCAATACCGCGGTCGACATCGGCCCCGAGGAGTGCCCCGGCGGGACGATCAGCTCCGCCTACGTCCCGCAGCAGCAGCGGAACGTCAAGGCGCTGTGCACCACCACCGCCCCGCACGGCTACGCCTACCGCAGCGACGTGTACGACGACCAGGGCAACTCCACGAAGTACACCAAGCAGGGCAGCGACCTGGTGGTCTTCTCCGTCTCCCAGCTCGGCTGGTACGAGTACGTCACCCAGTGGAACTTCTCCGACGACGGCACCATCACCGCCAAGATGGGCGCCACCGGTGACCTGTCGCCCGGCGACTACAGCGGAGAGGGCACCGGCTGGCCCATCGGCAACGGCGACCACGACCACTCCACCAGCCACTACCACTCGGTCTTCTGGCGGCTGAACTTCGGCCTGGACGGCTCCACGCAGGCCAAGGTCGAGCAGTTCGACACCAAGAAGGCCGGCCAGGGCTCCGGCTCCGCCGTCCTGAAGACCACCAGGACCCCGGTCACCAAGGAGCTGGCCGCCTCCTCCGCGCTGCGCCGCTGGTGGCGCGTGGTCTCCACGGCCGGCAAGAACGCCGACCGGCATCCGCGTTCCTGGGAGCTGGTCCAGCAGCACTCCGACCACTACGACGCCCACGCCTACACCTCGAAGGACGTGTACTTCACCCAGTACCGCGCCTGCGAGCAGCTGGCCAGCGGGAACAGCGACCCGGCCTGCAACGGGCGGGGGACCTCGGTGGACAAGTGGGCGGACGGGGAGGCCCTCAAGCACCCGGTGGTGTGGGTCAACGTCGGGTTCCACCACGTCCCGCGCGACGAGGACCAGAGCCCCATGCCGATCCACTGGCAGGGGTTCCAGCTCGCGCCGCGCGACGTGACGGCCATGAGCCCGCTCACACCGGACGAGCTCTCGGGCCACAACGGGCAGGGACACTGAGCGTCCCGCCGCGCCGGACCCGGTAAGCATGTGGTGAAGTAGCGTCGTTACGGCTGCACCGCCTCCCGCCCCGCAGTACCCTTCCTTGATCGTGGACGGGGGCGGGAAGGCGGGTGCAGTCGTGATGTCGGGAGGTCTGGTGCTCCCCGGTGGTGGTGATCAGGGGGACCCGGGCGGCGGCATCGGCGAGGGAACCACCGGCACCACCTCCCTGGCACTGCCGTTGGAGATCGGAGCGGAACTGGACTGGGGCGCCGACGAGTGGTCCGAGGTGCGTACCCGCGCCCGGCGCGCCGGACGGGCCTACGTGTGGCTCAACCTCGTCGAACAGCGCCTGCGCGCCGTCGTCAACGCCGTGCTGCGCCCGATCTACGAACCCGTGCACGGCGACGAGTGGGTGGTCGCGGCCGCCGGCCCGGCCGGCCACGAGTGGGTGCAGCGGGCCGCCGCCGTGCGCGAGGTCAGCCGCCGCAAGGGGTTCCTGCTCGACCCGGCCGACGACAACATCCTCAGCTTCCTGACGCTGCCGCAGCTGCGTGAACTCGTCGTCCAGCACTGGCCGTGCTTCGAGCCGTACCTGGACGACCGCCGGGAACTCGAACTCGCCCTGGACGAGCTGGAGGTGGCCCGGCACGTCGTCTCCCGCAACCGTGCTCTGTCCCGCACCGTGCTGGACCAGGCCGAGCGGGCCGCCGCCCGGCTGCTGGACATGCTCGGCTCCGGACCCGGCTACCCCTCCGCCGAGCGGCTGCCCGTGGACGCCGTGGAAGAGCTCGTCGCCGACCGTTACGCCGACGTCGTCGGCGTCTACCCCGACCGGGTGCGGCTGCAGCGCCAGCTGCCCGCCGAGGACCTGTTCGGGGGCGCGCGGCGCCTCGACGCCGTGGGCATCGGCCTCAACCTGCTGGTGCAGAACTACTCGGGCAAGCGGCTGGTGCGGCTGGCGGAGTCCGGCTGCCGGGTGCGGCTGCTCTTCCTCAACCCGGCGAGCAGCGCCGTCCGCCGTCGTGAGCGCGAACTCGGCCTCGGCCGCGGCGAGCTCAGCCGCTCCGTGGAGATGAACATCATGCACATGCGGCGGGTCCGGGCCCGGCTGCGGGACACCGCCGCGTTCGAGATCCGGGTCTTCGACGAGACCCCGCGCTTCACCGCCTACCTCGTGGACGGCGACACCTCGGACGGCATCGCGGTCGTCCAGCCCTACCTGCGCAAGGCCCGCGGCATGGAGGCGCCGGTCCTCATCCTGCGCGGGGGGCCGCGGGAACTCGTGCAGATCAGGGCCGGCGAGGCCCCCGAGGCCGAGCACGGGCTGTTCGAGATCTACCGCGAGGAGTTCGAGGGCGTCTGGGCCGACTCCCGGCCGGTCTCCTGACGGCCCGGCGGCCGCCGCGGCCGGACCTCCCCCGCAGCCCGGCCGCAGGAGTGTCAGTGGCGCGCGGGATGATGGAGCGGCACACGGGGGAACTGCGGGAAGGACGTACGCCACATGGGCATGGGACGACGCCGGGCATGGCGGGCCGGCTCCGGACGGGGGAGGACCGCGGGCGACCGCCCGCGCGGCGCGGTGAGCGCCACGGTCACGGGGGGCGCGCGATGAGCTGGATCAGCGACGCGCTGGTCGCGTTCGACCTGGAGACCACCGGCACCGACGTCGAGACCGACCACATCGTCACCGCCGCCGTCGTACGGCTGGAGGCCGACGGAGCCGTCTCGCGGGAGTGGACCTGGCTGCTCGACCCGGGCGTGGCCATACCCGAGCAGGCCTCCGCGATCCACGGCATCTCGACCGCCCACGCCCGTGCGCACGGCGCCCCGGCCGGTGCGGCGGTCGAGGAGATCGCCCGCACCGTGGCCGAGGTGCTGCGCTCGGGCACACCGCTGGTGGTGATGAACGCGCGCTACGACCTGTCCTTGCTGGACCGCGAGTGCCGGCGGCACGGCGTCGCGTCGGTCAGCGAACGGCTGGGCGGCGTGCCCTCGCCGGTGATCGACCCGCTGGTCATCGACAAGCACGTCGACAAGTACCGCAAGGGCAGGCGGGCGCTGCAGGCGCTGTGCGCCCACTACGGCGTGCAACTGGAGGGCGCCCACGACGCGCGGGCCGACGCGGTGGCCGCGGCCCGCGTGGTGCGCCGCATGGGGGAGCGGCACGAGCCCGTCGGCCTGATGCCGCTGGCGGACCTGCACGCCCTTCAGGTCCGGGCGGCGGCCGAGCAGTCGGCCTCCCTCCAGGCGTACCTGCGGCGCACCGCCGACCCGGCGGCCGTCGTCGAGCAGGCCTGGCCGGTCATCCCCCGGCCGAGGTGACCTGGGGGTCCGCCGGCGCGACCGGGGCGCAGTCGAGGATCCGCCCGTCCACGGTCCCGACCAGGAACCTGCCGGCACCGGCCGCCGCGAGGGACAGGGGCACGACCACCTGACCGTCGACGCGCAGCCGGTGCCGTCGGCGCGGGCTGCCGGTGCGTGCGTCGAGCGCCACGACCTCCCCGGACCGGTGCGCGGCGTAGACGGTGTCCTCGTCGGCGTCCAGGGCCGTGACAGGCTCGTCGGCGGTGAACACCCACTCCGGCGTGCCGTCCGGGAGCCGGCGCCGCACCACGAAGGCGTTCCGTGCCGGGGCCTCGCCCGCGTCGCGGACCACGGCGGCCTGGACCAGCGCGTCGCCGTCCAGCCGGACGGCCGGTCCGGGGAAGAGGTGGGAGCCGCGCCCGGGTTCCCAGTCGAGGGGGAAGAGCCTGCGCAGCTCCGGCTCGGCGTCCGCTGCCCCGCCGTCGAGCGCGCCGACCCACGCCCGGCCCCGCGGCACACCGTGGAGGTCCCGCACGAAGAGCAGTTCAGCGCCGCGCCGCAGACGGAAGTCGCTCGCCGTCAGCGTGAAGCGCGCCGCCTCGGTGCCGTCGGGGGCCAGCAGCCGGGTCGCGCCGCCCCCCTGATCCGGCCCTCCCTGGCGGACGGCGAGCCGGCCGTCACGGCTGCCGGTGAACGTCACCGCGTGACCGGGCTCGAAGGCCTCCAGCAACCGCCCGTCCGCCAGGGACACCCGCTGCACCAGCGTGCCGGACCGCTGCCACCCCTGCCCCGACGGGCGCAGGGTGTGCCGGACGTTGACCCAGGCCGACCGCTGGTCGGCGGCCACGTGGATCTGCTGCCCGCCGTCCGGGTCGGGCACCGACCACTGGAGCTGCCCCGACGGCAGCCGGCACTCCAGCAGCGCGCCCTCGGCCGTCGCCAGCACCCGGCCGTCGGCGAGCACCTCGACGGCCCGCACCTGACGGCGCGGCGCCCACGCCGTCCCCAGGGCGGTGCCGCGCTCCGTCAGCAGGTCGCGGGCGTCGCCGCCCTCGGGGTACGTGTACGGCACCCGAGGGCCCATCACCTCGCGGTACCCGACGGAGCGGGCGGGCACCGCCCGCCAGTCCTCGCGCTCCAGGACGGACTCGAAGCCGTGGCTGAAGGCGTACTCGTGGTCCTTGTCCTCGGGGGTGACGACCAGCCGCAGGCGCCGCCCGTCCACCCACCGGACGGAGGTCACCTCGCGGCCGCCGTCCAGGACCGGCCGCACGTCGCCCGACTCCAGGTCCATCAGCAGCAGCTGGCCCTCGAAGTCCCAGCTGCCGTCGTAGCGGCCCACGCCCACTGCCACCAGCGGGAGGAGCGGATGGAAGGCGACGGAGTTCACCGGCCACGGGCACTCGTACACGTGCCGGCAGCGCAGGTCCCGGGCGTCGTAGACGCCGACGCGGTACCGGGGCCAGCGGTCGGTCCCCGCCCGCCCCGACTGCGGCCAGGCGATCCACCCCATGTCGCCGCCCACGACCAGGCGCCCCAGCCGCTCGTCCGCGACGGCGACGCGCGGTTCACCGACCTCCGCGAAGGGACGGTCGGCGAGGACACGACGGACGATCGAGGAATCTGACATGGACACCGCCCAGGCCGGAGGAGTGCCCATCCTCGCAGCCCGGGCCGGACGGCGAGGCAGGAAGGGTCAGAAGGGGTACCAGCGCACGGCCGGATCGCCGTCCCGCAACGAGGCCACCCGCCGGCGGAACTCCGCGAGCGCCGCCGGGTTGCCCGGCGCGTGCTGCGCCACCCAGGCACAGCTCGCCGTCTCCCGCGCCCCGCGCAGCACCGCGCAGCCGTCCCACTCGCGCACGTCCCAGCCGTAGGCGGCCGTGAAGGCGTCGTAGGCGTCCGTACCGAGGCCGTAGCGGTCCCGGCTGAGCGCCATGACGACCAGGTCGTGCTCGCGCAGGTCGGCGGAGAAGGTCTCCAGGTCCACCAGGACCGGACCGTCCGGGCCGACGTGCACGTTGCGCGGCAGCGCGTCGCCGTGGATCGGCCCCGCGGGCAGGTGCGGGGTCAGTGCGGCCGCCGCGGCGGCGAAACCGTCCCGGCGATCGCGCAGGTACGCCGCGTCCGCGGGGTCCACCGCCGGCCCGGCCAGCCGCAGCCACCGCTCCACCCCGTCCAGCAGGTCACGGCGCGGCAGGGCGAAGTCCGGCTCGGGCAGGGCGTGCACGAGCCGCAGCAGCGCGGCGAGGTCGGCGGGTTCCGCGGGCCGTACGGTGTCCGGCAGCCGCTCCCAGTACGTGACCGGGTGCCCCTCGACCAGCCGGGCCTGCGGCGCCGCCGCCCGTACCGCGGGAACGCCGTGCGCGGCCAGCCAGGACGCCGTGCGCACCTCGCGCGCGGCCCGGTCCAGCAGTTCGGGACCGCGGCCGACCTTCGCGACGGTCACGCCGTCCGCGAGTTCGAGCACCGCGTTCTCGCCGAGCGCGATCAGCTTCGCGCCGTCCTGTCCGTCCGCCGCGAGCACGGCCCGGGCGAGCTCTTCGGTGAACGCCATACGGCAATGATCGCAGATCAGTAGGCTGGTCCGGTGACCGAGGACGACGTCATGGCCTTCTGCGAGACGCTGCCGCGGCTGCGGCGCGCCGCGAGCGGCGACCCGGCCGAAGCGGCCGAGCTCGAGGCCGTCGCCGAGACCGTACGGCAGGGCGCCGGCGACATGGAGGTGGTCACCGACCTCGGGCTCCGGCTCGGCGTACGGTTCGACTCCCGCAAGGACGCGGGTGGTTACGCCCAGGTGCCCGGCATGACCGGCGGGGGCGGCGGCCTCCTGCGCCACCGCTGCCCGCGCGGCGTCTGCGCCCGCAGCGAGGACCCGACGGCGTCCGTCACCGCCCCGCGCTGCGCGATGTTCGACGCCGAACTGCGGCCCGTCTGGTACTAGGCCTGTCGTCCCGGTCCCTGCGGGTGAAGGAGGAGCGTCCGGTGCGCGCAGTCCCACGGTGGAGGAAGCGTCCGGCACGGGCGGCCGGTCCGTGCGGGCGACGCGGCGGATGCGCCCGCCGGGCGGCGCGGGGCCGCAGCGGCCCGGAAGGCGGGTACTAGCGCGGTGGCGGGTCTGCTGGACGAGATCGGCGGGAAGCTCGCCGAGCGCTGGGTGTCCCTGCTCGCGCTGCCCGGATCGCTCTTCCTCGGCACCGCCTGGGCCGCCCATGTGCTGGGCGGACGACGGCCGTTCGACGCGGGCCGCCTGCTGCACGAGGTCGAGCACTACGCGGACTGGACGGACGCCCACGGCGGCGCCGCGCTCTTCCTGGCCCTGGTGGCCGCGCTCCTGCTCGCCGTCGTCCCGGGCCTGGCGGTCCAACTCCTGGCCCGCGCCGTCCAGGTGCTCTGGCTCGGGCCCTGGCCGGGAGGATCGGGGGAATGGCTCGTGCGCCGGCGCCGCGCGCGGCGCGAGCGCGCCGACGCGGACGTCGCGGCCCACCTGCGGAACCACGAACGCGACGGCGACGAGGCCGAACTGGCCGCCGCCCGCGCGGCCGAGGCACGCCGCGACCGGATCGCGCCCCTGCCTCCGGCCCGTCCCACCCGCATGGGCGACCGGATGCACGCCCTGGAGCACCGCGTCGGCGGGTACTACGCGGTGCCCTTCACGGCGGTCTGGCCGCGCCTGTGGCTGGCGGCCACGGAGGCCGACCGCGGGGAGATCCGCACGGCGGCCGGTGCCTTCGAGGCGGCCACCCGGCTGTCCGGGTGGGGCCTGCTGTACGCGGCGCTGGCCTGCGTCACCGCGTGGTGGCCCGCGCTCGTCGTCGGCGCCGTGCTCGTGTCCGCCGCCTGGTGGCTCGGTCGCGAACGGCTCTTCGCCCTGGCGGACCTCGCCGACGCCGTCGTGGACCTGCGTCTGCGCTCCGTCGCCCGGGCGGTGGGGATCCCCGTCCCGCCAGGGCCCGTCGCCCCGGCGACCTGGCGGGAACTCGACCTGGTGCTGCGCCGCCGCAGATGACCCCGCGGGAGCGGGCGCTGCCATGATGTGGCGGGCCGCCCGGCCCGCCACGAGATCGGACGAGCATGCTGCACCTGCTGTTCCTGACGTACACCGGATCGGAAGCGGACGCCGGGCCTTTCGTCGCCGCCCACGTCGCGTTCCTGGAACGCCACCACCGTGCCGGCACGTTCCTGCTCTCCGGGCAGACGGTGCCCTCGTCCGAGGGCGGCGTGATCCTCGCCCGGGGCACGGACCGGCGGACGATCGAGCGGATCGCGGCGGAGGACCCCCTGGTGACCTCGGGGGTCGCCGCGTACACCGTGACCACCGTCGACCCGGCCCGTGTGCACCCGGACCTGGCAGGACCGCTGGGCGGCGCCTGACGTCCCGTCGCGGGGCTCAGCGGCCGATGTGGACGAAGGGCGCCCAAACCGCCGGTGAGCGGGCGTAGCGGGTGCGCAGGGCGCGGATGACGTGGTTGAGGGCGCGGCCCGCGTCCGCGGGGGCGACGGCGCCGGGCGCCGGGCCGCGGAGCGCTGCGTACAGGCGGGCGGCCAGGAGGGCGCAGACCGCGTCGTCGGCCTCCCAGAGGGCGCCGACGACCTGGGGGTAGCCGGCGGTCTGGAAGGCGGAGGCGAGGTGGACGGCCTCGTCCGGCAGCTGCCCGGTGTGCGCGGTGTGGCAGGCGAGCAGCACCGCCAGCTCGGCGTAGAGCAGCTCCTGCCGGGAGACGTCCGCGGCGCTGAGCGGCCCGCCGTGCAGGAGCAGGTGACTGGCGGACGGGTCCCGCGGGTCGCTGACGCCGTGGCAGGCGAAGTGCACCCAGCGGGCCGTGCGCAGGGCCGACAGGACCCGTTCCGGCGTGGCCGCCTCGCCCTCGACGGCGCGTACGCCGCCCAGCGCGTCCGCGATCGCGGCGACCTCACGGGCCGAGGCGCCCGCCGAGCCCGCCGTGCCGGTGGGCCGGCCGACGGCGAGCAGCCGTCCGCCGGTGCGGCCGGAGGAGACCTGCCGGGCGTGCCGCAGGGCGCGCAGGGTGGGGGTGTAGGAGGAGGCCACCCGGTCCAGGACGGTGTTCCCGTCGCGCAGTTGGTGCCGCCGCTGCAGTCCGGCCGCGTGCAGCGGCAGGTACGCCAGCGGCCCGGAGGCCGACCACCACAGCCGGGGCGCGGCCGACGCGGGGGCGTCCGCGGGGAGCGGCCGGGTGAGGCCGAGGGCGGTGAGCACCGGCTCGGCCACGGTGCGCCAGAGCCAGGCGAGGGTGTCCAGGACGAGTTCGCGGGCGCGGTCGTGCTCCTCGTCGGGCGCGGTCCGCGGCAGGCTGACCGCGCCGAGGAACTCCTGTGCCCGCAGGGCCAGCTGTCCTTCCGTCAGCTCACGCAGCGGAACGGAGAAGATGCGCTCCTGCGTGACGACGAGCGCGTCGCACCGGAGCCGGTCCACGTTGACCGCGACGACCGGTCCCTGCGCCGCCACGGCGCGCATCTCCCGTTCCGTGGGCGGCATCAGGAACCGCTCGAAGCCCGGCTTGCCGCGGACGCGCATCAGCAGCGCCTCCCACTCGGCGGCCGGCACGTGCCGTTCCATGAAGTCCTCGCCCGCCTCGGCCCGCCGCAGGCGTCCCCCGAGCCCGGCGAACTCCCGGGCCAGCAAGGGGTGCGCCGCGGACAGGGCGGTCAGATCGGCGCGGGCCTCCAGGTCCTGGCCCATCAGGACGGCCCGGCCCCGCTCCAGCAGCGCCAGCGCCTGCGCGGGGCGCCCGGCGGCGAGCGCCGCTGCGCAGCCGGTGCGGCCGAGGCTCGTACCGGTCAGGGGATCGGGCCGGCCCGCCCCTGACGGGTCGGCGCCGCCCACCCCCAGGTGCGCCATGGGGTAGCGGCGGCCGAGCAGCGCCCCGCCGACGGTGGCCCGCCGGTCCTCCCGCGCCAGGGCCCGCGAGGCCAGCGACGGCAGGGTCTCCAGGGCCCGTGCCGCCGCGTCGGCCGCGGCCGCCCAGTCGTGGTGCTCCAGGGCGTCGGCCATCGCGATGCGCGCCACTTCGAACCGCAGCGCCGGCATCTCGCCCGCGGGCGACGCCACGAACGCGACCTCGGCCGCCCGCGCCGCCCGCTGGTCCCCGCGGACCGTGGCGTCGGTGTAGTCCGCCCAGTGGCCGTACGAGGTCACCATCCCGCCCACCAGGTCCGTCAGGCCCGGGGTCCGTTCCACGCGCCGTGAGGCGTCGGCGATCCTGCGGCGCGCCTCGGCGGCCAGGACGGGGTCCTGGGTGAGCCCGGCGAGGTTGGTGAGCGCGTTGGCGTACTCGACCTCCCCGGCGGCGCGCTCGGGCGCGTCCCCGGGCAGCAGGTCGAGCGCCGCCCGCAGCTCCCGGCAGCAGGCGCGCAGGGCGCCGGTGTCCATGGCGAGCACCGCCCGCATGTGCTGCCACGGCGCCGAGGCGAGGACCAGGCGGACGTGCTCCGCGCAGCCGTGGGGGAGTTCGGCCAGGACGCGGTCGCCGAGCGCGGCCGCCTCCTCGATCACGGCGGCGTCCTGGTCGGCCATGTAGCGCATCCCGATGACCGCCATCAGCAGGCCGGCCGTCCACGCGCGTTCGGCGCTGCCGGCCTCCGTCCGCTCCAGCGCCTCGCGCAACCGCCGCTCGGCGTCGGCGACGAAGGCGGGATCCATGCCCTGGGGCGTGCCGGGGCCCTTGGCCAGGGCGTCCAGCAGGGGCCGCATGTCGGGCGGGACGGGGAAGGCGGAGGTGAAGCGCGCGTACAGGTCGTCGGCTGCTCCGTCGCCCTCGCTCTCGGCCTCGCCGTCGCCCGTGCCCGTGCCCGTGCCCGCGTCCACGCCCACGCCCGGTTCCGGTCCGGGCCCGGGCTCCGGGGCGGGGGTGGGGGCGGGGGTGACGGGGTCGGTGGGGAAGCCGTCCGGCGGCAGGGCCGACCGCAGCTGCACCGGCGGCAGCGCGGGCGCGAACCGCACCATCATCGGCAGGAACCGGGTCGCCACCGAGCCGAGGGCGCGCGGTACGAGCCGCATCCTGCCGCGGAGTTCGCCCACCGCGGCGGCCTTCTCGGCGACGTGCGGCAGCAGTGGATGGCCCGGTGGCAGCCGCTCCACGAGCGCGCGCAGCATCCGCTCGGCCTCGGCGGCGTCCGCGGCCTCCCAGTCCACGACCGCGCGGGCGGCCAGCAGCGAGGCCCGGTTCACCTCGTAGGTCCCGTTGTCGTCCGGCAGGCCCTCGGCCCGGTACGCCTCCAGGTGGCCCATCGCCTCGTCGATCGTCGCGCGGGCCGGCGCCCAGGGCAGCGTGCACATCAGCGCCGCCGCCAGCGCGAAGTGGACGCTGCGCATCTCGTGCCGGTCCCGGAGCCCGCCCATGGTGCGCCCGCTCGCCGCGGCCAGCGCCAGCCGCCCGCCCCGCACGGCGACGTCCACCGCCTCCCGGTCCCGCGGGTGGGCCCGGACCCAGGCGATCCCGGCGAGCACCGCCACCCGGCCCGCGTCCGGGGCGTCGACGTGCCCGGGGATGACCGCGGCGAAGGCCTCCCGGGCACGCGCCCACAGCGTCGGCAACTCGTCCGTGGCCCCGCACTCGTAGCGGATCAGCGCGCAGTGCGCGAGCCGGGCGAGCAGCCCGGGACGGCACAGGTCGTCCGCAGGCAGCGTCGCCAGCAGGGCCGCCGCCCCGCCCTCCAGGGGGTCCGCGGGATGGAACGGCTGCTGGGCGGGGCCGGACGGGTAGCGGGCGGCGACGGCCACGAGGTCGTCGGGCGAGCGGTGCTGGGTCTGCGCCCCCAGGTGGTGGCGGACCTCGGGCGCGGTGCGGAAGTCGCCGTGCAGGTGCGCCAGGGTGCGGTCGGCCAGTTGCAGGTGCAGGACGAGCCGGGCGCGCAGCGGATGGTCGCGGGGCGCCGTGTCCAGGCCCAGCACGATCAGCGCGAGGGCGGCGGCGGCCGGGGCGCGGCCGTCCTCGCCCCGCCAGGACTCCCGCAACAGGTCCTCCGCCGCCCGCAGCAGGCTCCCGGGCGCCGGTCCGGCGCCGTCGACGAGGCGGCCGGTGCCCGGCGGCTCCGCCAGCGCGAAGCGCCTCAGCATGCGGTCCACGGCCGCGCGCGCGTCCGTCATCAGCCGCCCCCGATCCCCGTTGCCGGCGTCGCGGCAGGATAGCGCGCCGCCCGTGACCGGCCGCTCACTCCGGGATACGGCGGAGCAGGCTTCCCGGCCGATGAGAACCGGCGCCCCAGGCCGCTTACGATCGGTGCAGAGCCCACACCTCGTGGCGGCCCTCGGGGCCGCGTCGAGGCCGTCCATGGATCATCCGACGATTCCGCAACCGGAGGGGCGCCATGGAAGACCGCGGTATCCGACAGGCGCTGGACCGGCACTGGGCAGCGTCTGCCGCCGGGGACCAGGACATCGAGCACGAGATCTATCACGACGACGTGATCACGGACTATCCCCAGTCGGGTGAGCGCATCCACGGCCGGCGCAATCTCCAGGCACTGCGCTCGGGTCACCCCGCCAAGCTCGACTTCACCATCCACCGGATCCTCGGCAGCGGGGATCTTTGGATCACCGAGTACGAGATCGCCTACGACGGGAAACCGACGCCGACCATCAGCATCATGGAATTCCGCGACGGCAAGGTCGCGCACGAGACCCAGTACTTCGCGGACACGTTCGCCCCGCCCGCCTGGCGGGCCCGATGGGTGGAGCCGATGCCCCGCTCCTGAGTCCGCGGCGATCCGCCCGCGTGGTGCGCTCGCCGGTGCGTGGTCACGCCGCGGTGCGGCGGACCGCGTCCCGCAGGACCGCGGCGGCGCCGCCGTGCGCGTACACCTGGCGCTGCCGGCGGGCGCCGGAGCCCTGGGAGGTCAGGCGGTCCACGCCGGCGCGGACGGTGTACAGGTCGCCGGCGTCCTTCAGCGCGCCGTCGACGTGGGCGACCAGGGACTCGACGACGTCGTGCGCGCTCGCCGGACGGAAGGTACGCGGATCGAGCAGGGCGCCGTCCAGCCCGGAGCGACTGGCCCGCCACGAGGCGAGCCGGAGCAGGGACACGTCGTCGCCGGGCGCGGGGCACCCGTCGGCCCACTCGCGGGCGGCGGTCTCGACCAGGCCGCGCACCAGCGCGGCCAGCACCACCGCGTCCTGGTACTCCGGGCACACGTCGCAGACGCGCACCTCCACCGTGGGGAACTTCGCCGACAGCCGGGCGTCGAAGTAGAGCATGCCCTGGTCGAGCAGGATCCCCGTGGCCAGCAGCCGCGACACCGCGGCGCGGTACCCCTCGGCGGAGCCGAAGCCGCGGGTCGGCCCGGCGGTGGGCCAGCGGCCGAAGACCTGGTAGCGGTAGCTCGCGTACCCCGTGTCGGCACCCTGCCAGAGCGGCGAGTTGGAGCTGAGCGCCAGCAACGGCGGCAGCCAGGGGCGGATGCGGTCGACGACGGCCACGCCCTCCTCGTCCGACGCGACCCCCACGTGGACGTGACAGCCGCAGGTCAGGGTCTCCTGCGCGGTGAGGCCGAAGGACTGGGCCATCCTGCGGTAGCGGCCCCTTGGGGTGAGCCGGGGCGGCACCGCCATCGGGGAGGTCCCCAGCGCCGCCACCGCGACGCCCTCCGAGCGGGCGAGCCCGGCCGCCCGGCGGCGCCAGGAGCGCAGCTCCTCCCGGAGCTGGTCCAGGGTGACGCAGGGGGAGCTGTTCAGTTCGAGCTGCTGTTGCTGCAGCTCGGCCACCAGTTCCCCGGGCCAGGGGCCGCCGTCCAGCACCGCGTCGGCCACCGCGCGCGGTTCCCCGGACCGCGCGTCCACCAGGAGAAGCTCTTCTTCCACTCCCACGGTGCGTGCCACGTCCTTCCGATACCCGCTGAGCCCGCGGCTATCCGTCGGCGGGCCTCACCCGGCGGACAGGAGGTGGTCCATGGCGCGCCGGCACAGGTCGGCGGCCTCCTCGCCCGCCGTGGACGTCACGCTGAGGAACAGCCGCCCGCCCAGCCCCACCACGATCACCAGCGGCGCCCCGGACAGGCTGGTGTGCGCCGCCCCGTGGACGGCGGCCAGCCGCAGCGGCCCGTACGTCCCGGGAAGGTCCAGTCGCGTGTTGCTCACCGACACGTCGAACCGGGGGCCGCGCGTCTCGCCGCGCCGCAGGAGGGCGCCGACGGCGCGGTGCGGCAGGAACGAGGTCAGCCGGAAGACGCGCACGAGCGGCCGCAGCTCCTCCGGGGTGAGCCGGGCGTGGATCCCGGCCCGTGCGGCGCGCGCGGCCGCCCACAGGTCGTCGGTGCCGCCGTCCACGGGGACCACGAAGCTCGCCGCGTACAGGCCCATGGCCTCACCGGGCGACGGTTCGAGCACCCGGCGCAGGTCCGCCGCCACCGCGATCCGCGCCGGGCGGCCGGGCGCGGCGGCCCGTGCGAAGGCCGCGCACAGGGCGGCCTGCAGTGTCGCGCCCTGCGCCCGGCACCGCTTGAGCAGCAGCTCCGTCTCTTCGCGCTCCAGTGACCACGCGTGGTAGGAGAGCCGCCCGTCCGAGGGGTAGGGCGGCCGTACGGGCCCGCCCAGCGCGCGGGCGGTCTTCAGCAGGTCCCCGGGGTGGGCGCGGGGGCCGGGGATCAGCTCGTCCGCGGGTGCCGCCAGCACCGGCACCGGGCCCGCGTCCGACGCGTCCGACGCTTCCGCCGCGGCCCCCCGGTGTGCGCCGGGCGGCCGCGCCGGGCCGGGCAGGCGGGTGCCCGCCGGATCCGGCCCCCCGAGGTGGGTCAGCAGGTCGCGCATGACGACGCCCGCGGAGACGGCGTCGGCCACCAGGTGGTGGTAGACGGTGACGAGGTCGAAGGCCTCGCCCGTGTCGACGAGCACGAAGCGGGCGAGGGGACCCGTACGGGTGTCGAAGGGCCGCTGGAGCTCCTCCTCCACCACGCGGGACCAGGCGCCCGCACCGGCGTCCGGGACCATTCGCACCCCCGGGTCCGGCACCCCGGCCGTGGTGAGCCGCCCCTGCCACGGCCCAGGGTCGGCGATGCGGACGCCGAGCAGGGGGTGGCGGCGGCGCACGGACGCCACGGCCGTGCGCACGCGCCCGGGCGTGGTGCGGCCCTCGACCCGGGCCACGGCGGCGATGTTGACCGGGAGCCGCTCGCCCGCGGCCCAGATGACGCGTTCGTACGGGGACAGTCGGCGGCGCATGGGGGTGCTCCCCCTTCCTGGCGGGGTTCCTGGTGGGGTTCCTGGCGGGGCGGTCAGCGCTTCAGGGCGCCGCGCAGCCCCTCGGGCAGCGTGACGGCGGGCCGGTACGGGAGGCGGCCGCCGGGGGCGCAGGTCCACGCGGGGTGCAGCGCCTCGGCGACCTTGTCGGGGTTGAGCGCCGACGAGCTGCCGAACAGCCGTGCCGCGGCCATGGCCAGCGGCCCGGGGATGTGCACCACCCGCGGCGCCCGGCGCCCGAGCGCGGCCGCCACGGCGGCGCCGATGTCCTCCCAGCGGTGCTCGGTGCCGTCGCAGACGTGGTACGTGCCCACGTCCGTCGTGCCGGGGTCGGCGGCGGTGATCAGCGCCCTGCACAGGTCGTCGACGTGGATCAGCGAGTAGTGCCGCGGCCCGGGCCGGCCGACCGCGGGCAGCAGGCCCGTACGCACCGCCGCCACCAGCCGCGGCAGGAACTCCGGGTCACCCGGGCCGTAGACGATCGGCGGCCGGACCACGACGGCCGGCAGCCGGTCCGCCGCGTCCCGCACCGCCCACTCGCCGCCGAGCTTGCTGCGCCCGTACGCGGAGACCGGCTCCGGCGGCGCGTCCTCGTGACGCCGTCGTCCGGGGCCGGAGGCGGCCAGCGACGAGCAGTACACCAGGCGCGGCGGCACGGCGGCGACCGCGGCCGCCTCGCACAGCCGCCGTGTGCCGGCGGCGTTGACGGCGGCGTAGGCGCGGGGGTCCCCGGCCTTGGTGACCCCCGCCAGGTGGACGACCCGGTCCACGCCCCGCAGCGCGACGGCCAGCCCTTCCCCGGTGGCCAGGTCACCGGGCACGCTGCGGGTGCCGGGCACGTCGCGGCCGCCGCGCACCAGCGCGGTCACCTCGTGGCCGCGGGCGGTGAGGTGGCGTACGAGGTGGCCGCCGATGAAGCCGGTGGCGCCGGTCACGAGGTACCTCACCGCAGGCCCCCGCCGTCGCGCTCGTACAGCCGGTGTGTCCTGAAGTGCACCCCGCCCATGGCCTGCGCGTGCCGGTTGGAGCCGCGGTTGTCCTCCAGGATCCAGGACAGGTCGGTCTCGGTGTAGCCGAGCCGGAACGCGGCGCGCTGCGCGTCGGCGAGCAGCACCGCCACCAGCCCGCGGCTGCGGTGCTCCTTGCGCACGCCCGAGGTGCCGCCCCTGACACGGGTGATGCGCCCCATGGCGCGGCTGATCCGCAGCATGCCGACCGGCAGTCCCCAGGTGGTGAGCCTGCCCCGCGCGGTGCGCAGCGCCTGGTTCACGTCCGGTACCCACAGCGTGAAGGCGGCCGGCTCGCCGTCCACCTCGGCGATCCGCACCAGCTCCGGGTGGACGACCGACTTCAACTGTGCGGCCATGTGCAGGAACTCGGCGTCGGTCAGCGGCACGGAGGCGTAGTTCTCGGCCCAGGCGTCGTTGTAGATGTCCTTGATGACGGCCATGTCGGCCTCGTAGCGGTCCGGGTCGAGCGGCCGCACCCGCACGGCCGGGTCGGCCAGGGTGCGCGCGGCGACCCGGGCGATCGCGGCGGGCGGCTCGCCGTCCGGGGGCATCGGCACCAGCCAGGACAGCAGGTCCTTGGCCTTGCCGAAGCCGCAGCCGGTCAGCAGGTCCGCGTAGTACGGCGGGTTGTACGGGATGCCCACGCTCGGCGGCCCGTCGAAGCCGTCCACGAGCAGTCCGCACTCGTCGTTGACGGAGAAGCTGAGCGGGCCCAGCATCCGGGTCAGCCCGCGCCCTGCCAGCCAGTCGGCCGCCGCGTCGAACAGGGCCCCGGCGGCCTCCAGGTCGTCGGCGCACTCGAAGAGCCCGAAGTGACCGCACTTGTAGTCGTGCCGCTCGTGGAAGCGGGGGTCGGTGACGGCCGCGATCCGGCCGACGGTCCGGCGCCCCCGGCGGGCGAGGAAGAGCCGCGCCTCGGCCGTCTCGAAGAAGGGGTTGCGGCGCGGGTCGAGGAAGGCGCGCACCTCGCGCTCCAGCGGCGCGACCCAGTGCGGTTCGTCGCGGTAGAGCGCGTACGGCAGCCTGATGAAGGCCGTCGTGGCGGCGCGGTCCTCGACGGGGGTGACGGTGACGGCGTTCACCGGGCCACCGCCTGGGCGGGCAGGTCCGGGACGAGGCCGACCCGGCGGCCGGCGGCCGCGA
Source organism: Streptomyces sp. NPDC001902 (assembly GCF_042891295.1). NCBI lineage: Bacteria > Bacillati > Actinomycetota > Actinomycetes > Kitasatosporales > Streptomycetaceae > Streptomyces > Streptomyces sp. NPDC001902. Next base: position 258,287 of record NZ_JBIATA010000003.1, read on the forward strand.
AGGCGCCCAGGATCCGCCCCAGATGGGCGTCGGAGTGCGTGGCCTGCACGGTCACCCGGATCACGCAGCGGCCCTCGGGGACGGCGGGGGCACCGACCGCGTTGGTGAACACGCCCTCGTCGAGCAGGGCCTGCCACATGCGGGCGCACACGGTCGCGTCCCCGATGAGGACGGGCACGACCGGGGTGACCGAGTCGCCCGTGTCGTAGCCGAGCGCGCGCAGCCCCGCCCGCAGCGCCTCCGCGAGGGCGAGCACGCGCCGGCGCCGCCAGGGCTCGGCCGCGGCGATGCCGAGCGCGGCGATCCCGGCGGCGAGGGCGGCCGGCGGCATCGACGCGGAGAAGAGGATGGAGCGGGCGCTGTAGCGCAGGTAGTCGATGACGTGCGCGGGACCGGCGAGGAACCCCCCGGTGGAGCCGAAGCACTTGGACAGGGTCCCGGTGAACAGGTCGACCCGGTCCATGAGGCCGAAGTGGTCTGCGACACCGCGCCCGCCAGGGCCGAGCAGCCCGATGTCATGGGCGCCGTCGACGACGAGGCGGGTGCCGTGCCGGGCGGCGAGCTCCGTCAGCTCGGGGAGCCGGCACAGGTCGCCGTCCATGGAGAACATCCCGTCGGTGACGACGACCTTGCCCGCGGCCGGTTCCGCGGCCGTGGCCTGCTCCAGGAGCGTGTCCAGCCGCACGGTGTCCGAGTGCGGGTACAGGACGCGGCGGGCCGCGCCGAGCCGGATGCCGTCGACCAGCGAGGCGTGGTTGGACATGTCGCTGAAGGCGATGTCGCCGCGGCCGAGCAGCGCGGCCACGGCGAGGTTCGCCTGGAAACCGGTGGTGACCACGGCGGCCGCCTCGGTGCCCAGGAAGTCCGCGATCCGCTCCTCCAGTTCGCCGTGGAGGGGAAGGGTGCCGTTGAGGGTGCGCGCACCGGAGCAGGAGGCGCCGTAGCGGGTCAGCGCCTCGGCCGCGGCCGCCGTCACCCGGGGGTCCGTGGACAGGCCCAGGTAGTCGTTGCAGCCCGCCATGACGACGTCCCGCCCCTCGACGACGGCCTCCCCGTCGCCCGTCATGTGCAGGGAGCGGTAGAAGGGCCGGACGCCCGTCTCCACCATGGCCCGCACGAAGGTCGACGACGACAGGTCCTTGCGGAACGCGTCGGTGGCGTCCTGGATTTCGGTCACTGGCCTTCGGTCTCCCTTAGGTGAGGGGCGAGTGGATGGTGAGCCGGGCGATGTCGGCCATGCTCGGCCCGGTGTGCCGCACCGGCGGGGCGGCGGCCCGGGCGCCGGGCAGCTCGCGGGCGAAGGCCCGGGCGAAGGCGAGCGCCTGCGCGCGGGCCAGATGGGACCCGAGGCAGTAGTGCAGGCCGCCGCCGAAGGCCAGCAGCCGCTGCGCCGGCCGGTCCGCGTCGAAGACGTGCGGGGCGGGGAAGCGCGCCGGGTCGCGGTGCGCCGCGCCGATGAGCGCGTGGACGACGCGTCCGGCGGGCACCGGACGGCCGCCCAGCTCGGTGTCCGCGTCCGCCACGCGGGTCACCACCCGTCCCGGCGGGTCCCAGCGCAGCAGTTCGTCCGTGAGCGGCCCGGCGAACCCCGGGTCCTGGCGGATCCTTTCGGCAGACGCGGGGTCGGTGATCAGCGTCAGCGCCGTGCCGGCCAGCAGGGCGGCCGTGGTGGGCACCCCCGCGGAGAACAGCGTCAGCAGCAGGTAGCGGGCCCCTGCCGGGTCCTCGGCGGCCCACCGGGACAGCAGGTCCCCCGTGGGGTGCCGGCGGCGCTCGGCCAGCGCGCGGTCGTACGCGTCGAGCAGGGACAGCGCGGCGGCGTCCGCCCGCCGTACGACGCTGGGCGGTGCGGCGAGCTCCTCCACGCGCACCATGGCGGCGCTCTCGGCGGCGAGCCACCCCCGGTCGATCCACTCCGGCAGCCCGGCCATCTCCGCCAGGACCGCGGTGGGCAGCGGCCGGCAGACCCGGGCGACGACGTCGGCGGCGCCGTCACGGCGCACGGCCGCGGCGAACTCCCGCACATGGCGGTCGGTGAGCGGCTCCACGAGCCGCTCCGCCGCCTCCCGCACGACCCGCGGGGCCAGCACCGCGTTGAGCGGACGCCGGCGCGCGGTGTGCTCCGGCGGATCCTGCTGCAGGGGCGTCTCGCACAGCCCGACCGTGCTCGCGCTCTCCCGCCACCCGGGGCGGTGGGCGTCGCGCCACCGGGCCCCGAGGGTGAGCCACTCCCGCCCGGTCAGCACCTGCCGGCACTCCTCGTACCCCGTGACCAGGAGCGCGCCCCACGGCGTCGGCACGAGCGGCCCTGCCGCGGCGAGTGCGTCGTACGCCGCTGCGAGCGCCTGCGGCTCCACGGCTCTGCGCCACTGCCGGACGAGGCCCGCCGCGGAACGCGCGTCAAGGGCGGTGGGCTTCGGGGACAGCATCACGTGGCTCATGTGTCAGGAAACGGACTTCGGCTCGGAGGCAGGAGGGGGAGCGTCGCGGGGCGCACGGGGCGGCGTACGCCGGACTGGCGCCCCTGAGAGTGCTCTGCCGGAGGTGTTCCGATCCAGTCACATAGGCACTTTTCACCCACTCGTGAACGTAATTCGCCTTTCCCCCGCACGGTCCGCTACGGTCGACCGTCCGTGTCCGGACCGCCCCGTGTCCCCCGCAGGTGCCATGGACGCGGATGCGTGGACGGCGTATCCCGTGACGGGGATCGCCGGCGGCTTCCCCGCCGGCGGGGAAGCGGTGTGCCGGGCGGACCGTGGGGCCGGTGCCCGCGGTCGGCGCCCGATGGGGCCGCTCACATCCGTCGAGGCCGCGCCGCCGGCTCGCGACCCCCTTGCGCTGCGATCGGGGCCTCCCGCGCCCCGCGCGTCTGACGTGCTGGTCACCGCCACCTGTCGCACCGCCGCCCGGGGTGGCGCCGTGGGAGGAATAGCCCGATGGGGCATCTCGTTGGAAAGGGTGGTTGAATAATCAACAACATATCGTGAGACGACGGAGGAGGGTGAAGCCGGTGCAGTTCGGGATCTTCACTGTGGGTGACGTGACCATGGACCCCACGACCGGCAGGGCGCCGACCGAGCACGAGCGGATCAAGGCCATGACGGCGATCGCGCTCAAGGCCGAGGAGGTGGGCCTCGACGTCTTCGCGACCGGTGAGCACCACAACCCGCCGTTCGTGCCCTCGTCCCCGACGACCATGCTCGGCTGGATAGCCGCCCGCACGGAGAGGCTGATCCTCTCCACCTCGACCACGCTGATCACCACGAACGACCCGGTGAAGATCGCCGAGGACTTCGCGATGCTGCAGCACCTGGCCGACGGCCGCGTCGACCTGATGATGGGCCGCGGCAACACCGGACCGGTCTACCCCTGGTTCGGGCAGGATATCCGGCAGGGCATCCCGCTGGCGGTCGAGAACTACGCGCTCCTGCACAAGCTGTGGCGCGAGGACGTCGTCGACTGGGCCGGCCGCTTCCGCAGCCCGCTGCAGGGCTTCACCTCCACGCCCCGCCCGCTGGACGACGTGGCTCCCTTCGTCTGGCACGGCTCCATCCGCTCGCCGGAGATCGCCGAGCAGGCCGCGTACTACGGCGACGGCTTCTTCCACAACAACATCTTCTGGCCGGCCGACCACACCAAGCGGATGGTCGAGCTGTACCGCGCGCGCTACGCGCACTACGGCCACGGCACCCCGGAGCAGGCCATCGTCGGCCTCGGCGGCCAGGTGTTCATGCGGAAGAACTCGCAGGACGCCGTCCGCGAGTTCCGGCCGTACTTCGACAACGCCCCGGTCTACGGCCATGGGCCGTCGCTGGAGGACTTCACCGAGCAGACCCCGCTGACCGTCGGTTCGCCGCAGCAGGTCATCGAGCGGACGCTGGGCTTCCGCGAGTACGCGGGCGACTACCAGCGCCAGCTGTTCCTGATGGACCACGCGGGACTGCCGCTGAAGACCGTGCTGGAGCAGCTCGACATGCTCGGCGAGGAGGTCGTGCCGGTGCTGCGCGAGGAGTTCGCCAAGGGCCGCCCCGCGGACGTGCCGGAGGCCCCGACGCACGCCTCGCTGGTGGCCCGGCGTGACGCGCAGGCGCTGGAGGAGAAGGAGAAGGAGGCCGCGAAGTGACCGCCGCACCCCTCAAGCTCGTGGTCGTCTCGGCCGGCCTGAGCACGCCGTCCTCCACGCGGCTGCTCGGCGACCGGCTCGCCGAGGCCGTACGCCGGGCCGTCGCGGACGGCGGCCGCACGGTCGACGTGCGGGTGGTCGAACTGCGCGACCTGGCCGTGGACATCGCCCACAACATGGTCACCGGTTTCCCCGGTCGCGCCCTGGCGGACGCCGTCGCCGCCGCCACGGAGGCGGACGGCCTGATCGCGGTGACGCCGGTCTTCTCGGCCTCGTACAGCGGGCTGTTCAAGTCGTTCTTCGACGTCATCGACAACGACGCGCTGGCCGGCAAGCCCGTGCTGATCGCCGCCACCGGCGGTACGGCCCGGCACTCGCTCGCGCTGGAGCACGCCTTGCGGCCGCTCTTCGCCTACCTGCGGGCCGTGGTCGTCCCGACCGCCGTGTACGCGGCCTCGGAGGACTGGGGCGGCAGCGGCGACGCGCTCACCGACACCCTGCCGACCCGTATCGTGCGCGCCGCGGGCGAGCTGGCGGCGCTGCTGGTGACGCGGCCCCCGGCCCCGGTGACCGCGGCCGATACGGTCGTTCCGTTCGCACAGCAACTGGCCGCCCTGCGGCCCGAGTAGGAGAGACGATGGCACTGCGCGTCGCCGACAACCCCGGCAAGTCCCGTTTCGAGATCTTCGACGCGGCGGAGGAGGGCGGTGCCGAGGAGGTGGCCGGCTTCGCCGAGTACCACCTGTACCGGGACCAGATAGCGTTCATCCACACCGAGGTGGACCCCCGTTTCGGCGGTCGCGGGCTCGGCGGCGCCCTCGCCCGGGCCGCGCTGGACGCGGCCCGCGAGCGGAAGCTGGCGGTGCTGCCGTTCTGCCCCTTCATCCGTGCGTGGATCGGCAAGCACCCCGAGTACGTGGACCTGGTGCCGGAGGGCGAGCGCCCGCGCTTCGGCTTCTGAGGCCGGCCGGGGTCTCCGGCGGCCTCCACGGCAGACGGCGGGCGGGCCGGAATGGATCCGGTTGGTTGAATGTTAAACCGACCGTGCGGGGCCCGGACCGGGCCCGCCGAGACTGCCGAGGAGGGCGTCATGCCTGCCGTGACCGTGGAGAACACCCTGCTGCTGCCCCGTGTCGCCGGGCCCGACCCGCTGACCGCCGAGCAGCGCCCGGTGCGCAGGGTGACCGCCGCCCCTCAGGGCTTCGAGGGCGAGGGCTTCCCGGTGCACCGCGCCTTCGCCGGTGTGCCGACGCGGGAGCTCGACCCCTTCATCCACATGGACCAGATGGGTGAGGTCGAGTACGCGCCGGGCGAGCCCAAGGGCACGTCGTGGCACCCGCACCGCGGCTTCGAGACCGTCACGTACATGATCGACGGCCGCATGGAGCACCAGGACTCGCACGGCGGCGGAGGCACGATCACCGACGGCGCCACGCAGTGGATGACGGCCGGCAGCGGCATCCTCCACATCGAGGCGCCGCCGGAGGAACTGGTCGTCTCCGGCGGGCTGTTCCATGGCGTCCAGCTGTGGGTGAACCTGCCGCGGGCGAACAAGTGGAACGCGCCCCGCTACCAGAGCATCGAGGGCCCGGAGGCGGCGCTGCTGTCCTCGCCCGACGGCGGCGCGCTGGTCCGCGTCATCGCCGGCGAGGTCGCGGGCCACGCGGGACCGGGGAGCACCTTCACCCCGATCACGCTGGTCCACGCCACCGTCAGTCCCGGCGCGCGCCTGGTCCTGCCCTGGCGGCCGGACTTCAACGCCCTGGCCTACGTGCTGTCCGGGCGCGGTACCGCCGGAGCCGAACGGCGCCCGCTGGGCGCGCACCAGCTGGCCGTGTTCGGCAGCGGCGACACCCTGACCCTGGAGGCGACCGACCACCCCGACAGCCGCACCCCCGCCCTGGACGTCCTGATCCTGGGCGGCCGCCCGATCCGCGAACCGGTCGCGCACTTCGGCCCGTTCGTCATGAACACCAAGGCCGAGGTCATGCAGGCCGTCGAGGACTTCGAACGGGGCCGGTTCGGACGGGAGCCGGCCGGCCACATGCCGCACACCGCACCCGGAGAGGAGCTCGCGTGAACACCACCACCAACCACGGGTCCTACGCCGCCTACGAGGAGACCACGGCGGAGCGCTGGGCGCGCGCCGGGCTCTACTTCGAGGCCAAGGAGTACACCGAGGCGGCCCGGCTGCTCACGGCCGTCGTCGACGAGGTGCCCGAGCAGGTCGCCCCGCGCCTCCTGCTCGCCCGCGCCTACTACCACTCCGCCCAGCTCGGCCGTGCCGAGGAGCAGTTGCGCGTGGTCGTCGAGCGCGACCCGGTCGAGCACTACGCGCACCTGATGCTGGGCCGGACCCTCCAGCGGCAGGGGCGCGAGGCCGAGGCCGCGCCCTGGCTGCGGCTCGCCGCGGCCTTCGCCGGGGAGCTGCCCCCGGAGGACTGAGCCGGTGCCGGGCCCCGGACCGGGGCCCGGTGGCACACGCGGCGCCGCCGCCCTAAAGCCTGGGCAAAGAGCCTGGCCGGGGCGGCGGCGCCGGGCGTATGTTCCCCTGCGGCTTCGGCAACTACTACGGGGGGAAAGCCGTGTCCGCACGTTCCGGCACGTCGTCCGCGCTCGGCTGGGCGCTCACCATCACCTTCAACATCGTCCTGCCCATCCTCACCTACGGCCGGCTCACCGACGCCGGCTGGAGCGAGTTCTCCGCCCTGCTCGTCTCCGGCGTGTGGCCGGTGCTGGACACCGCCATCACGCTCGCCTGGCGCCGCAAGGTGGACGAGTTCGCCGTCATCACCCTCGTGTTCCTGGTGATCACCGTGGTCGTCACCGTCGTGGGCCCGCACTCCACGCGCCTGCTGCTGGTCAAGGACTCCGCGGTCACCGGCCTGTTCGGGGTGGTCTGCCTGGCCAGCCTGCTCGCGCCCCGGCCGCTGATGTTCTACTTCGGGCGCAAGTTCGGCACCAACGGCACCAAGGAGGACGCCGAGCGGTTCGACGGCCTGTGGCAGTACGAGGGCTTCCGCCACGTCATCCGCACCATGACCGTCGCCTGGGGGGTCGGCTACATCCTCGAGGCACTCGCCAGGATCGGCCTCTCGTACAAGCTGTCGACCGCCACCATGGTGACGGTCAACTCGGTGATGGCGTACGCCGTCACCGGTGTCCTCATCGCGTGGACGATCCTCTACGGCCGGCGCGCCGCCGCCCGCGGCAAGGAGCGGGAACGGCAGGCCGCGGAGGCGGCGGCGGCGGAGGCGGAGGCCGCCCGGGCCGGCGAGGCGGCCGGGGCGCCCGGCGTACCCGGGGCCTGACGGTAACCGCCGCGCATCGCGCACGTCCGGCGGTCCGGGCGGCATCGGGGGCACGTGCCGCCACGTCGGCCGGGCAGGTCGTGGCCACCGGCCGGTCGTTGCCGGTAGACCGGCTGCCATGGACAGTGAGACCGAAGGACAGCGGCGGCCGGTGGTGGTCACGGAGCGGGGCTCCGTGCGCGGGGTGACCGGGGAGCGGGGCGTGGCGGCCTTCCGCGGGATCCCCTATGCGGCGTCGCCGGTGGACGCGTTGAGGTTCGCCCCGCCCGCACCGCACCCCGGCTGGGCCGGCGTGCGCGACGCGGCCCACGCCGGCCCCGAGGTGCCGCAGGCGCCGTCCCGGCTGGCGGTCGTCATGGGCCCGCGCGAGCCGCACGGGGACGAGGACGGCTGCCTCACCCTCAACGTGTGGGTGCCCGAGGGGGCGCTCGAGGCCGGTGCCGATCCCCGGGCGGTGCTGGTGTGGTTCCACGGCGGCGGCTTCACCACCGGCTCGGGCGGCTGGGACTGGTACGACGGCACGCGGCTCGCCGCCCTCGGCGGCATCGTCGTCGTCACCGCCAACTACCGCGTCGGCCCGCTGGGCTGGCTGTACCTGCCGGAACTCGGCGCGGACAACCTCGGCAGCCGGGACCAGGCCGCGGTGCTGCGCTGGGTCCGCGACAACATCGCGTCCTTCGGCGGTGACCCCGCGCTGGTCACGGTGGGAGGGCAGTCGGCCGGCGCGTACTGCGCGCTCTGCCTCGCCGTCGACCCGGGCACGCACGGACTCGTCCGGCGGGTGCTCGCCGAGAGCGGGCCGTGGGGGCTCGCAGCGCGGGAGCCCGCCGAGGCGGCGGAGGTCACCGCCGCCTATCTGCGGCTCCTGGGCGTGAGGCACCCGCCGGAACTGCGGGAACTGCCCGCGGAGCGGCTCGTGTCGGCGTACGGGCGGCTGTCGGCCGAGCGCGCCCGGCCCGGCGACGTCGCCCCGCCGATGCACCCGGTGCTCGGCGGGGCGGGCCTGCCCCGCGCTCCGATGGCGGCGGTGGCCGTGGGCGGCCTGGACGGCACGGACGTCCTGCTGGGCAGCACGCAGGACGAGATGACGGCCTTCCGTGCCGCCTCGCCCGCCGGCTTCCCCGACGCGGCCGGGACCGAGCGGGTCTTCGGGGCCGGGGTCACCGCGATCGCGGCCCACTGCGCGGAGCGGGGCCGGCCCGCGTACGCCTACCGCTTCACGCGGCGCCCGCCCGGCGACGACGGCACCCTGGGTGCCACGCACTGCGCCGAACTCCCCTTCCTCTTCGGCGATTTCGCGGCGTACGCCGACGCCCCGATGCTGGGCCCGGTGGACGACGCCGACCGCGCCCTCGCCCGGGCCTTCGGCGGGGCGCTCGCCGCGTTCGTGGCGACCGGCCGCCCGGACGGCGGGGAGGACGGGGAGGACGGGGACGGGGACGGCGGGGAGGGGCGCGGGCCGTGGCGGCCGTACGAGCCGGGGACGGCCGCCTCGGTGAGGCGGTTCGGGCCGCCGGTGCGTTAACTCTTCCGGGGGATCGCACAAATATTCGAACACGGGATACGCTGCGGGCATGTCGACTTCAGGCGATGAGCGAGACCTCTTCTCGGATCCCGACCGGACCGCGCCCCTCACGGCGCGCGGTCCGGCACCCGCCCTCGACCCGTTCCGGACCCCTGGCTCCGCGGGCGCGTCCACGGCCCCGGCCGCGCGCGCGGTGGACGGCCCGGGGCGCGGGGCCATAACCCCGCGCCCCGGCGCCGAGCGCTGAGCCCGACCCCGCTGGGCGGCCTTGCGCGGACTTTCGGTAGGGGAGTGGCCGCCCTGGTCACGCCGCCTCCGACGGGACGGTGAGGTACATGGGCGAGGCTCCGGCCGTCGGCCCGGCGCCGCGGCGCACGGTGCGGGACGCGTTGTCCGGCTCGCCGACCATCACCCTGCCGGGCGTTCACGCGGCCCTGGCCCGGGTGGAGGGCCCGGGGCTGCCGACCGCGACGATCGTCCGCGAAGGGGAGGCACGGGACCGCGCCCAGGCCCCGGTGGGCACCCGCGACGCGGGACGGCTGACCTTGACGGTCGGCGGCGACGCGGCCAGGCTGCACCTCGGGCCGGGGCGGCTGACCCGCTCCTCGTTCGGCGTCCGTGCCGAGCTTCCGGGCCGGGCCTGCCGTTTCGAACCGGTCAGCTCCCACAGCAGTGTGGTGTGGCGCGACGGGCAGCAGGTGGCCGCGTTCGGGAGAGCTCCCCGCCGCCGCAGGACGCCGCCGTGGGCTACCTGCCGGCGACCGCCTTCGGTACGGGTGCCGCGAGCACGGGCACGCTCATCGTCGAGGCCCTGATGGGGATGTTCGGCGCCGGCGGGCCCTGAGCCGGGTGGCGGTACGCCGGGGCCCGGCCCCCGTGGCGACGGGGGCCGGGCCGGAGCGTCCTCGTGGCGTCCGCCGGTTCAGCGGCCCACACCGGAGGGCTCGACCGGTGCCGGGGCGGTGACCGGCCGCACCGGGGCGGGCTCGACGCCGGCCTCGTCGTGGGTCATGTCCGGCAGCCAGCCGAGCCACTTGGGCAGGTACCAGTTGCGCTCGCCCAGCAGGGCCATCACCGCGGGGAGCAGCACACCGCGGATGACGGTGGCGTCGATGAGCACCGCCGCGGCCAAGCCCACGCCCATCTGCTTCATGCTCTGCATGGACAGCGTGCCGAAGATCGCGAAGACCGCCACCATGATGACCGCGGCGCTGGTCACCACACCGGCCGTCGTCGTGATGCCGTGCCGGATCGCGCCCTGCGTGGTCAGCCCCCGCATCCGCGCTTCACGGATCCGGGAGACCACGAAGACGTGGTAGTCCATGCTCAGCCCGAAGAGGATCACGAACAGGAACAGCGGCAGCCAGGCCACGATCGCGCCCACGCCCTCGGCGCCCACCAGGCCGGCGCCCCAGCCGTGCTGGAAGACGATGGTGAGGATGCCGTAGGCGGCGCCCACCGACAGCAGGTTGAGCACGATCGAGGTGACCGCGATGGTCAGCGACCGGAAGGAGAGCAGCATCAGCAGGAAGGCGAAGGCCACGACGAAGGCGAAGACCGGGGGAACCGCGTCGCCGATCTTGTCGGTGAAGTCCATCGAGGCCGCGGTCGAGCCGCCGATGGGCGCCGTGACGCCGGCCACCTCGCCCAGGGTGCCCGGGCGCACCTCGTCGCGCAGGACCTTCAGCGAGGCCTCGGCCCTCTCCTCGTCCGTGCCGCCCGTCAGCGGCACCTTGAGGACGGCGACGCCCGCCTTCTCATGGAGCTCCGTCTCCACAGGCCCGGGGGAGGCGCCCTTGGCCACGGCCTCCCGGGAGAAGGCGTCGATGGCCTGACGGACCTCGGGCGAGGTGATGTCCGAGGCCTTGACGACCACCTGGGCCGGGTCCGGGCCGCCCGGGAACGCCTTGTTGATGTCCTCGTACGCCCGCACGACCGGCAGGCCGTCGCCCAGTTCCTGGCTCAGCGTCAGGTTCGCGGTGTTCAGGCCGACCGCCGGGACGGCCAGCGCGACCAGTGCCCCACCGGCGACCGCCGCCGCCACCACCGGGCGGCGCAGCACGCCCGCGAGGACCGCCCGCCAGATGCGGGACTCCCCGCTCGCCCCCTTGCCCCGGCGGCGCAGGAAGGGGATCCGGCCCTTCTCGACCCGCTCGCCCAGCAGGGACAGCAGCGCGGGCAGCACCGTCACCGAGCCGAACATCGCCACGGCCACCACCATCATCGTGGCCAGGCCCATCGCCTTGAAGTCGCCGATGCCGGTGAAGAGCATGCCCGCCATCGCCACGATCACCGTCACGCCGGAGACCAGCACCGCCCGGCCGCTGGTGGCCGCCGCGATCCGCAGCGCGGTCTGCGCGTCGTGTCCCGCCTCCCGCTCCTCGCGCTCACGCCGCAGGTAGAACAGGCAGTAGTCGACGCCGACCGCCAGGCCGACCAGCAGCATCACGGAGTTGGCGGTGTCGCTCATGTGCACCCCGTGGCTGACGACGGCCACCAGGCCGGTCGTCGCGAGGAAGGCCGTCATCGCCAGTGCCACCGGAAGCAGCGCCGCCACCAGCGCGCCGAAGGCGATCAGCAGGATGCCGAGCGCGACCGGCAGAGCCGAGTACTCGGCGCGCTGGAAGTCGCTGCCGAAGGCGTCGTTGAAGACCTTCTCCGAGCTGGCCTCGCCGAACTGCTCGACCTTCAGGTCACGGTGCCGGTCCTGGACGCCCTGGACGGCGTCGACGACCGGCTCGACCCGGTCGGGCGCCGTCTGCGGGTCGCCGCGCAGGTCGAACCTCACCAGTGCGGACCGGCCGTCCTCGGAGACCGCTCCGACGTCGTACGGCGACTGGACGGAGGCGACCTCGCCGGTGCCCTTCACCGCGGCGACGACCTCCCCGACCACAGCCCGGAACGCCGGGTCGGTGGCCTTCAGGGAGCCCCCGGCCGCCTGGACCAGCACCATCTCACCGGCCGGCCCGTCGTTCAGCCCGGCGTCGTCCAGGATGGCCACCGCCTGCCCGAACTCCCCGGGCACCTCCTCCCGGTCCGTCAGGTCGACCCGCCCGGCCATCGAGCCGATGACCAGCGCGAGTACGACGAAGAGCAGCCAGCTCCCGACCGCCGTCCAGCGGTGCCGGGCGCTCCAGCCGCCCATGGCGGCGGCGATGCCCTGCCCGCGTACCGTCCCCGCGGTACGTGCCCTGCCGTGTGCGCTTGCCACGGTTGCGAACCCCCTCGAAGCCGGGCGGTGGAACCTCACCACCGCCTCGCCCTCGACGCTATGGGTCCACGGGACGGCACCCCATCCGGCTGACAGGTGAACCGGCGGAGGGTTTCTCCTCCCCAGGGAGTGGGGAAAACCCCCGCCCACGGGAGTGTTGCCCCCTACAACGACCGCCGTCGCGGTGCCCGGCCGCACGCAAACGGGATGCGCCGGCCCCGGGGTGCGGCGCCCGGCCCCGGGCTACTGCCGGTAGCCCGCGAGGAAGCGGCCGATGCGGCTGATGGCGGCGTCCAGGTCGTCGGCGCGGGGGAGGGTCAGGATGCGGAAGTGGTCCGGGCGCGGCCAGCTGAAGCCGGTGCCCTGGACGACCTGGATCTTCTCGCGGAGCAGGAGGTCGAGCACGAACTTCTCGTCGTCGTGGATCCGGTGCACCTTCGGGTCCAGCCGGGGGAAGGCGTAGAGCGCGCCCTTGGGCTTGACGCAGCTGACGCCGGGGATCTCGTTCAGCTTCTCCCAGGCCTTGTCGCGCTGCTCGTGCAGCCGTCCGCCGGGCAGGATCAGGTCCTTGATGCTCTGCCGGCCGCCGAGCGCGGCCTGGATCGCCTGCTGGGCCGGGACGTTGGGGCACAGCCGCATCGAGGCCAGCATCGTCAGCCCCTCCAGGTAGCTCTTGGCGTGCTGCCGGGGCCCGGTGACGACCAGCCAGCCGGAGCGGAAGCCCGCCACGCGGTAGGCCTTGGACAGCCCGCTGAAGGTCAGGCACAGCACGTCGGGGGCGAGTTGGGCGGCCGAGTGGTGGACGGAGTCGTCGTAGAGGATCTTGTCGTAGACCTCGTCGGCGAAGACGACCAGGTGGTGCCGGCGCGCCAGGTCGAGCATGCCTTCGAGCAGTTCGCGCGGGTAGACCGCGCCCGTGGGGTTGTTGGGGTTGATGATCACCAGCGCCCGCGTACGGCTGGTGATCTTGGAGGCGATGTCGTCGAGGTCGGGGAACCAGTCCGCCTGCTCGTCGCAGAGGTAGTGCACGGCCTTGCCGCCGGCCAGGTTCGTCACGGCCGTCCACAGCGGGAAGTCGGGGGCCGGGATCAGCACCTCGTCGCCGTCGTCCACGAGGGCCTGGACGGCCATCTGCACCAGCTCGGACACCCCGTTGCCGAGGAAGACGTCGTCCACGCCGACGTCGGCGAGCCCGCGCTCCTGGTAGTGCTGGGCCACCGCCCGGCGGGCCGACAGGATGCCGCGCGAGTCGCTGTAGCCGTGCGACGTGGGGAGCGTGCGGATGATGTCCTGCAGGATCTCCTCGGGCGCCTCGAAGCCGAACAGCGCAGGGTTGCCCGTGTTGAGACGCAGGACGCTGTGCCCGGCCTCCTCCAGCGCGTTGGCGTGCTCGATCACCGGCCCGCGGATCTCGTAGCAGACGTCCGCCAGCTTGCCCGACTGCTTGTACTCCATGCGACGGCCTCCCGACCCGGTCCCGCGATCCTGCTCGGTACGCTGCTCTCCTTGGTTTTACCAAGTACGCGCTTGGAAAGTCCAACCACTTGTCTACACTGGGGATCATGCCGCGCCGAAGTTACGACCAGTACTGCGCCGTCGCCCGCGCCCTGGACACCGTCGGGGAGCGCTGGACGCTCCTGATCGTCCGGGAGCTGCTGGCGGGTCCCCGCCGGTACACCGACCTCCACGCCGACCTGCCCGGCGTCAGCACCGACGTCCTCGCCTCCCGGCTCAAGGAGATGGAGCGCGACGGCCTGGTCACCCGCCGCCGCCTCGCGCCGCCCGGTGCCGCGTACGTCTACGAACTCACCCGGCGCGGAGGTGAACTGCTCCCCGTGCTCGGCGCCCTCGCCGAATGGGGCGCGCCGGAACTGCAGGACCCGCGGCCCACCGACGCCGTCCGCGCGCACTGGGCGGCCGTGCCCCTCATGCGGCACCTCGCCGCGCTCCCCGGGGTCCCCGCCGGAGTGGTCGAGGTCCGCCTCGACGAGGGCGCCTTCCACATCGAACTCGGCGGTGGGACCCCCTCGTACGCCGACGGCCCCGCCAAGCGCCCCGACGCGGTGCTCGCCGTGCCCGCGGGCGCCGTCCGCGGCATCGCGGAGTCCCTGCGCGACGGCGGCGCCGAGGTCACCGGCGACGGCCCCCTCGCCGACGCCCTGCGCGGTGCCTGACCGCTGTACGGTGCGGGCATGGAACGTCGGCGCGTCGAACTCGGCCCGGTGCAGGAGACCCTGCTCATACCGCTGCACGCGAGGGCGGCCGAGACGCGCCGCAGGCGGCCGCTGACCCGCGACCCGCGGTCGGTCGAACTGGCGGGCGCCCTCGACTACGACGTCTCGCGCATCGGCGGCGGGCTGAAGCTGCTCGGCCCGGTCTTCCGGGGCGTCGTCCTCGACGACTGGGTGCGCGAGTTCCTGGCCGAGCACCCGTCCGGCACCGTCGTCGAGATCGGCGCCGGCCTGAACACCCGTTACGAGCGGGTCGACAACGGCACCGCCACCTGGGTCGAGGTCGACCTGCCGGACGTCATCGCGCTGCGCCGCGAGCTCTTCGCCGAGCACGCGCGCCGCCGCATGGTCGCCGGTTCGGCCGCGGAACCGGACTGGGCGGCCGCCGTCGCGGCGGCGCCCGGCCCCTACCTCTTCGTCTCCGAGGCCGTGCTCATCTACCTCACCGAGGCCGGGGCCCGTTCCGCCGTGGACGTCATCCGCGACCGGTTCCCCGGATCGGTCCTCCTGATGGACACCGTCGGCTCCGCCGAGGCCCGCCGCCCGCGCGCCGTCAACGTCGGCTGGAGCTGTGACGACCCCCGTGAACTGGCCGCATGGGGCCTGCGGTTGCGCGACTCCCGCACGCTGTGGGACCTCCCGCCGCAGGCCCGCGCCCGGCTCACCCCGGGCCGCCGCGTCCTGAGCGCGCTGCTCGACCGCGCTTCGCGCGCCGGCGGTTCCCGGCTCAACCGCTTCGACGTCGGAGCCCCGGGCGCCTAGGCCGTCTCGTCACGAGCGTTGTTGACACCGGTCCTGGCTTGATCAAGGCGAAGGCCTCCGGTGTGGTGGAGGTGTCTAGGACTGCACCACACGGAGGTCTTCGTGTCCCACCGTAATGCCCGGCTGGTCGAGCGTGTCTGCGCGGGTCGCCCTGTCGCGCATGTGGCCGCCGAAATGGGCATCTCCCGAGCCACCGCCCACAAATGGGTCCGCCGCTGCCACACCGCACTCGGCGGCCACCCACCCATCACCCGCGTGAACAACGCTGCGGGTCAATACACCTAGGGCACCGGCGGAGCGGCGCCCCAGACCGGCGGTACGGCCGGGTGCCGTTCGCGGAGCCGGGCGACCCGGGCGGTGATCCCCAGGACGAGGCCCGTGATCGCCAGCGTGAGGCCGAGCAGCGCCGCCAGGGCCGGCAGCAGCGCGCTGCCGCGGTCCTCCAGAACCCGGGCCCGCACCCCGGCGGCGGGGAGGGTGCCCGACTGCTCGCGGAGGAACCAGCGGGAGTCCCTGGAGTCCGCGCGATGGTCGCCGAGCAGGAAGAGCCGCCCCTCGGGCACCGTGACGTCGAACGCGGGCGCGCCGCCCGACGGATCCCCGTCCTTCACGTACGGCTCGGACAGCTCCTTGCCGTTCACCGTCACCGGCCCGCCGCTGCGCTCCGCGACGCGGTCGCCGCCCGTGCCGATCACGCGCTCCAGCACCAGCCCGCCGTACCGGTCCTGCCCGTCGATCAGCACCACGTCGCCGCGCCGGACCTCGTCCCCGCCCACCCGCTCGAACAGGAGCCGCTCACCGGGGGAGTAGGTCGGCTCCATGGCCGCGCTCGAGACGGTGCCCGTCGTGTAGCCGGTCCGGGCCGTCACCACCGCACCGACCGCGAGCACCAGCCCCACCGGTCCGAGCACCCACGCCGCGATACGCCGCCGTCTTCCCGCCGCCTCTGCCATGACCCCTCCCGAATCCGTGCACGGCACACTAGACGACCGCCGTCCGGCCGGAACCGTGGCCCCCCGGGCACCGCCCCGGTACCGTCGTCCGGGAACACCGGGGGGTGGGGGATGTCGGCTACGCACGTCCGCGCGCAGGTGGCGTCCTTCGCCGCGGCGCCCGTTCTGGCGGTCGCGGCCGCGGTCGCCGCCGTGCTGACCGCGCTGTCCGGCCGTTACGGCTTCCACCGCGACGAGTTGTACTTCCTCGTCGCCGGCGACCACCCCGCCTGGGGTTACGTCGACCAGCCCCCGCTGACCCCGCTCGCCGCCCGCCTGTCCACCGCGGTCTTCGGCGAGACGCCCGCCGGGCTGCGGGTGGTGGCCACCCTCGCCTGCGCCGCGACGGTCGTGGTCGTCGCCCTCGTCGCCAGGGAACTGGGCGGCGGGCGTCCGGCGCAGGTGCTCGCGGCTGTGTGCACGGCGGTCTCCGGCTTCGTCCTCGCCGTCGGCCACCTGGTCTCCACCGCCACCTTCGACGTGCTCGCCTGGGTGGTCGTCTGCTGGATCCTGCTGAGGCTGCTGCGCACCGGGGACGGCCGGCTGTGGCTCGCGGTGGGTGCGGCCCTGGGCGTCGGCCTGGAGAACAAGTACCTGGTCGCTCTGCTGGCCGTCGCCCTCCTCGCGGCGCTGCTCGCCACCGGCCCCCGGCACGTGCTGCGCGGTTGGTGGCCGGTCGCCGGAGCCGCGGTGGCGCTCGCGCTGGCCCTGCCCGGCCTGTGGTGGCAGGCGGCGCACGGCTGGCCCCAGCTGACCGTCGCGGGCGGCATCAGCGCGGACGACGGCGCCGAGAACCGCCTCCTGTTCGTGCCCCAGCAGATCCTCTTCCTCTCACCGGTGTTCGTGCCGGTGTGGATCGCGGGCGGGCTGCGGCTGTGGCGCGATCCCGCGCTGCGCTGGGCCCGTGCGTTCGCCCCGGCCTACGTCCTGCTCGCCGTCCTGGTCGTCGCTTCCGGCGGCAAGCCGTACTACTGCCTGCCGTTGCTGCTCGTGCTGCTCGCCGCGGGCTGCGTCAGGTCCGTCTCCCGGCCGCGCGCCATGTGGCCGGCCATCGCGGTCACGGCGGTCATCAGCGCCCTGATCTCGCTGCCGGTGCTCCCGCCGCGCGGTGTGGCCGTCGTGAACGCCGTCAACAAGGAGCAGGGCGAGCAGATCGGCTGGCCGCAGCTCGCCGACGCCGTCGCCGACGCCTGGTCGGACCTGCCCGCCGCCGACCGCTCCCGTGCCGTCGTCCTAGCGCAGAACTACGGCGAGGCCGGCGCCCTCGCCCATTACGGCCCCGCCCGGGGACTGCCCGCCCCCTACTCCCCCCACATGAGCTTCGCCGACTGGGGCCCGCCACCGGACTCCGCCACCGGACCGGTGCTGCTGGTGCGTCAGGAGGACGCCGACGGCGTCGAACGCCACTTTGCCGGCTGCCGCCAGGTCGGCCGCGTCGACAACGGACAGCACGTCGACAACGAGGAGCAGCACGCCGCGATCGTCCTGTGCACCGGCCCGGACGAACCGTGGTCACGGCTGTGGCCGTCGTTGCGCCACTACTACTAGGCCGGTCCGACACGGGAGAAATGAAGGGGCGAGGCGGGGGCGCCGGGTTACGGTGGCAGCACTCGACGAACACGCTCCCTGAGGGACGCCGCAGAACGGGAGCGGCCCGCACGGTTGGTCGTGCGGTCACGGAGGGGCGGCACCACTTGCCCCTGCCCTTCCGGAGGAGTTCCCCATGAAGATCGGTCTCGGCCTTCCCGTCGACGACCCCGCCGTGCTGACGACCTGGGCCCGCAGCGCCGACGACGGTCCGTTCAGCACCCTCGGCCTGCTCGACCGTCTCGTGTACGACAACCCCGAACCGCTGGTCACCCTCGCCGTGCTCGCCGGGGCGACCCGCCGGATCCGGCTGCAGACCGAGGTGCTCATCACCCCGTTCCGCGACGGCGCCGTCCTGGCCAAGCAGGCCGCGACGCTGGACCGGCTGTCCGCAGGCCGCTTCACCCTCGGCATCGGCGTGGGCGCCCGCGAGGACGACTTCCGCGCGGCGGGAGCCGACTTCCACCGCCGCGGCCGCCTGCTCGACGAGCAGATGACCGTGTTGCGCCGCCTCTGGGCGGGTGACCCGTACGGCGACGGGGCCGGGCCGATCGGTCCCGCCCCCGCGACCCCGGGCGGGCCCGAGGTGCTCTTCGGCGGCTTCGCCCCGGCGGCGATCGACCGGGTCGGCCGCCACGGCGACGGCTTCCTCGGCGCCGGGCTGCCGCCCAAGGCGATGGACCGGCTCTTCCGGGAGGCGGAACGGAGC
The DNA here is from genome assembly GCF_042891295.1 of Streptomyces sp. NPDC001902. Classification (NCBI taxonomy): domain Bacteria; kingdom Bacillati; phylum Actinomycetota; class Actinomycetes; order Kitasatosporales; family Streptomycetaceae; genus Streptomyces; species Streptomyces sp. NPDC001902. The sequence goes on from NZ_JBIATA010000003.1 coordinate 276,738, forward strand.
TGGGAACGGCACGCACGGCCCGGCCGGCCCCGCCTGGTCGCCCAGGCCAACGTCGCGCTCGGTCCGGACGCGGTGGTCACCGCCGCCCGCGCCAACGTCCGCGCCTACTACGCCTTCACCGACTTCGCCGACCGCGTGGCGGAGGGCCTCCTGGCCACTGCGGAGCAGATCCGCGACGCGGTCGCCGGGTACGCCGGCATGGGCGCCGACGAAGTGGTGCTCTACTGCTGGTCGTCGGACCCCGCCCAGGTCGAACGCCTGGCGGACGTCGTGTCCTGACGGCGCGCCGCGCCTCAGGCCAGCGCCAGCGCGAACCGGGGCCGCAGCGCCTCGTCGAAGCGGCGCAGCAGCAGCCGGGCGACCTCCGGGGCGTCGCCGAGGACGTCGGCGAGGACGTCCGCCCCGGAGGCCACGGCGCCACGGGCGATGCGGTCGGGCAGGAAGCCCGGCGCGATGACGTACGGCGCGACGGCCACGTGCCGTACGCCCTCGGCGCGCAGCGCGCGCACCGCCTCGTCCGTGGTGGGAAGGGATGCGGAGGCGAACGCAGGCCGCACGGCGCACCAACCGGTACGCCGCCACTCCCGCGCGATTTCTGCGATCACTGCGATCGCCTCCGGGTCCGAGGAGCCCGCCGACGCCAGGACGATCCCGGTCGAGGGGCGGTCGCCGGGGCCGAGCCCGGCCTCGCGCAGCCGCCGCTCCAGCGCGGCGAGCAGCAGCGGCGAGGGGCCGAGCACGTCGGCCCGGCGCACGCGCATCCGGGCGTGCCGTGCCGCGGACTCGCGCAGCACCGCCGGGATGTCGGCCTTGGCGTGGAAGGCCCGGGTGAGCAGCAGCGGCAGCGCCACCACCTCGCGCACGCCCTCCGCGGCCAGCCGGTCCAGGACCCGCGGCACGTTGGGCGCGCAGTGGTCGAGGAAGGCCGTCTCCACGCGCAGCCCGGGACGGGCCGCCCGGACCCGTTCGGTCAGCGCGTGGACGGTCGCGGCGTGCCGCGGGTCGCGGCTGCCGTGGGCGATGACGAGGAGGACGGGGTGCGCGGTCATGTCAGCCCCGTGCGAACAGGCCGCGGCTGCGCAGCACCGAACGCTCCAGCGGCGCGAACACCAGCAGTTCGATGCCGATGCCGACGATCAGGATCAGCAGGATCGCCGCCAGCACGCTCGGCATGTCGGACAGTTCGCGCCCCTGCTCCAGCAGCTGGCCCAGGCCCACGCCGAGGTCGGGGGAGGTGGCGATGAGCTCGGCGGCCATCAGGGAGCGCCAGGAGAAGGCCCAGCCCTGCTTGAGGCCGGCGAGGTAACCCGGCAGGGCGGCCGGCAGCAGCACGTGCCGCACCGCGTGGATGCCGGTGGCGCCGATGGTGCGGCCGGCCCGCAGGAACAGCGGCGGGATCTGGTCGACGCCCGCGACCAGGCCGTTGGCGATCGAGGGCACCGCGCCCAGCAGCACCACGCAGTAGATCGTGGCGTCCGACAGGCCGAACCAGATGATCGACGCGGGCACCCACGCCACCGACGGCAGGGACTGCAGGCCCGACAGGATCGGCCCGATCGCGGCCCGCACCACCCGGACCCGCGCCACGAGCAGGCCGAGCGGCGTGCCGATCGCGACGGAGGCCACGAAGCCCAGCGCGCCGCGCGACAGGCTCGTCCAGACGTAGCCGAGCAGGGTGCCGTCGAGCCACTTGTCCTGCAGGGCGCGCCCGACCTCCGCCGGACTGGGCAGCTGGTAGTGCGGCTTGAGCTCGAAGTGGTACGCGAGCTGCCACACCACCAGCACCAGCGCGATGGCGACGAGCGGGGGAACGGCCTTCTGCAGCAGCACACGGGCCAGCGGCACGCGGGTCGCGGACCGGGTCTCCAGGGCGTCGAGCCCGGCCTCCAGCCCCGCGAGGTCGCCGCCCGGCCTGACGTCCGCCTTCGTCTCAGTGCTGGCCATGGCGCCGGATCTCCCCCCGGAGGTGTTCGGTGATCTCCACGGAGAGCTCGGCGACCGCCGAGTCCTCGATGCGGCGCGGCTGCGGGATGCCGACCGTCCACTCCCGGGCGATCCGTCCCGGCCGCGAGGAGAGCAGCACGACCCGCTGAGCGAGCCGCACCGCCTCGCGGACGTTGTGGGTCACGAAGAGCACCGACAGGCGGGTCTCGGCCCAGATGCGGGTGAGTTCCTCGTGCAGGACATCGCGGGTGATGGCGTCGAGCGCCGCGAACGGCTCGTCCATCAGCAGCAGCTGGCTGTCCTGCGCCAGCGCCCGGGCCAGCGCGACGCGCTGCCGCATGCCGCCGGACAGTTCGTGCACCCGCTTGCCGTACGCGCCCTTCAGGCGGACGAGCTCCAGCAGCCGCTCGGCCTCCGGGCGCCGCTCGGCGCGCGGCACGCCGCGCATGCGCAGGGCGAGTTCGATGTTCCTGCCCGCGGTGAGCCACGGGAACAGGGCGTGCTCCTGGAACATCAGGGCCGGACGGCCGCCGGGGGTCTCGATGCCCCCGGCGGACGGCCGGTCGAGTCCCGCGACCAGGTTGAGCAGCGTGGACTTGCCGCAGCCCGAGGCCCCCAGGAGGCAGACGAACTCGCCCGGCGCGACATCGATGCTGATGTCGTCCAGCACGTGCGTCTCCGCGCCGGGACGGCCGAAGGACTTCGAGACGTGCTCGAGCCGTGCGGCGTACGGGGCCGCGTCGACCGTCACGGCGGGCTGCTTGGTGAGTGCGGTGGCCATGGCGTCACCTCCTGAGGGCTGGGGCTGCGGTCTTCATCGGTGCTGCCGGGCCTCAGCCGCCGAGACCGGCGTCGTCGATCCCGGTCTTGCCCTCGCCCTTGAGGATCTTGTTGAGGATCGTCAGGTCGTAGATGCCCTTGAGCGAGGGCTTCTCCAGCAGGCCGGCGGTGACGGCGTGGTCGGCCTCGGTCTGCAGCGTGGACGCCAGCGGGTCGTCGATGACCTGGATGCTCTCCCAGGCCGGGTCGATGACGTCGGCGGGCAGCGGCTTGCCGGAGAGCTTCTCCAACTGCGCGTTGGCGTCGGCCTTGGCCTTGTCGGGGTTGGCGCCGATCCAGGCGTTGGTCTTCACCGAGCCGCGCAGGACGGCCTCGACGACGTCCGGGTGGTCCTTGAGGAACGCCTGGGAGACGATCACGTTCGTGATGACGAACTTCTTGTCCGGCCACAGGTCGCGCTCGTCCAGGAGCACCTTCGCGCCCTCGGCGACCAGCTTGGAGGCGGTGGGCTCGGGCACCCAGGCGCCGTCGATGGAGCCGGTCTTGTAGGCGTCGGGGGTGACCTTGTTGTCCGTGCGGACCACGGAGACGTCGCCCTTGCCGCTGGTCGCGTCGACCTTCCAGCCCTGCTCGGCGATCCAGTTGAGGAACGCCACGTCCTGGGTGTTGCCGAGCTGCGGGGTGGCGATCTTCTTGCCCTTGACGTCCTTCAGGGTCTTGATCCTGTCCGGGTTGACGACCAGCTTGACGCCGCCGGAGGCCGAACCGGAGATGATCTTCAGGCTCTTGCCGCCGGACTTCGTCCAGCCGTTGACCGCGGGGGAGGGGCCGATCCAGCCGATGTCGATGGAACCGGCGTTGAGGGCCTCGATCTCGGCGGGCCCGGCGTTGAACACCGACTCCTTGATCGTGGTGCCCGAGCCCAGCGCGTCGGCGAAGAAGCCCTCCTTCAGGCCCACCAGCGGGGTGGCGTGGGTGAGGTTCGCGAAGTAGCCGATCTTCACCGTCGAGGCGGACAGCTTCTTGCTGGTGCCGCTGCTCGCGGCCGCGTTGGTGGTGTCGTCCTTCTTGTCGGAGCCGTAGCCGCAGGCGGCCAGGGCCAGCAGCGGCAGAAGGGCGGCGCCGGCTATGAGGCGGCGACGGGCGGACGTTCTCGGGGCGGTGGTGCGATCGGCAGTCACGGGAGGCGGTCCTCTCGATGGCCCCGGCTCGCGCTCTCTACGGCGCGCCGGGGTGGTGGCTGTCTGGTGGTCGGTGGTGCGGTGCCGCGTACGCGGCGCGGGTGCGGTGCTCGGACGGGGTCAGCGCGCACATCGCGTGACACCGCCCGTGCCGCTGCCCAGACAGCCGCTGCCGACGCGACCGCCCTCCTTGGCGAATCCGGCGAAGGCGTCGTCGAACGCCATCAGAAATCCCACCCCTCGTCGTCACCGGCCGCGTCGCCCGCGGCCGTGGCGGTGCGGGCGGCGAAGGCCTCGCCCGCCATGCCGGCGGTCAGCGTGGTGCCGTCCGCCGGGTCGATCAGCAGGAAGGAGCCGGTGAGCCGCGAGTCGGCGTACGCGTCCAGCGGCAGCGGCTCCGAGGTGCGCAGCACCACCGTGCCGATGTCGTTGACGCGCAGCTCGCCCGGCTCGTCCTCGTGCTCCAGCCCCCGGGTCAGGTCGATCCGGTACGGCAGCCGCTTCACGACCGCCTTGACCGTGCGCGTGCTGTGCTTGAGCAGCACGCGCGCGCCGACCTTCAGCGGCCGCTCGTGCAGGTGGCACACGGTCGCCTCGACGTCCTGGGTGGTCGCCGGGGCGGCGTCGGACGGCGCGATCAGGTCGCCGCGCGAGATGTCCAGGTCGTCGCCGAGCAGCAGCGTCACCGACTGCGGGGCCCACGCCACGTCGACCGGGGTGCCGAGCGCGTCGATGCCGCTGATCGTGCTGGTCAGCCCGGACGGCAGGACCGTCACGGGGTCGCCGACGCGCAGCACGCCCGAGGCGATCTGCCCCGCGTAGCCGCGGTAGTCGGGGTGCTCCGCGGTCTGCGGGCGGATGACGTACTGCACGGGGAAGCGCGCCGGGTGCGCGCCCGGGTCGCTGCCGACGGGGACGGTCTCCAGGTGCTCCAGGATCGTCGGGCCGCCGTACCAGTCCATGTTCGCCGACGGCGACACGACGTTGTCGCCGACCAGGGCCGAGATGGGGATCGTGGTGATCTCCGGGACGCCGATGGAGGCCGCGTAGGCGGTGAACTCCTCGGCGATGGCCGCGAAGACCGGCTCCGACCAGTCGGCCAGGTCCATCTTGTTGACCGCGAGCACCACGTGCGGCACCCGCAGCAGCGCCGCCAGCGCCGCATGCCGGCGGGTCTGCTCCACGACGCCGTTGCGGGCGTCCACCAGGATCACGGTCAGCTCGGCGGTCGAGGCGCCGGTCACCATGTTCCGCGTGTACTGCACGTGCCCCGGCGTGTCCGCCAGGATGAACCGCCGCCGCGGCGTGGCGAAGTAGCGGTACGCCACGTCGATGGTGATGCCCTGCTCGCGCTCGGCGCGCAGGCCGTCGGTGAGCAGTGCCAGGTCCGGCGCCTCCTGCCCGCGGCGGGCGGAGGCCAGCTCGACGGCCTCCAGCTGGTCGGCGAGCACCGACTTGGAGTCGTGCAGCAGCCGGCCGACCAGCGTGGACTTGCCGTCGTCGACGGAACCCGCGGTGGCGAAGCGCAGCAGGGAGGTGGCCGAGAGCTGCTCGGCGGTGGTGCCGGTGGTCATGGCTAGAAGTACCCCTCGCGCTTGCGGTCTTCCATCGCGGCCTCGGAGAGCTTGTCGTCCGCCCGGGTGGCGCCCCGCTCGGTGAGCCGGGACGCGGCGATCTCGGCGATGACGGCGTCGATGGTGGCGGCGTCGGAGTCCACCGCGCCGGTGCAGGACATGTCGCCCACCGTGCGGTAGCGGATCAGCCGGGTCTCCACCGACTCGCCGTCCTTCGGCCCGCCCCAGTCGCCCGCGGTCAGCCACATGCCGCTGCGCCGGAACACCTCGCGCTCGTGGGCGTAGTAGATCTCCGGCAGCTCGATGCCCTCGCGGGCGATGTACTGCCACACGTCCAGCTCGGTCCAGTTGGACAGCGGGAAGACGCGCACGTGCTCGCCGGGGGCGTGCCGGCCGTTGTAGAGCTGCCACAGCTCGGGCCGCTGGCGGCGCGGGTCCCACTGGGAGAACTCGTCGCGCAGCGAGAACACCCGCTCCTTGGCGCGGGCCTTCTCCTCGTCACGGCGGCCGCCGCCGAAGACCGCGTCGAAGCGCAGCTCCTGGATGGCCTCGGTCAGCGGCACCGTCTGCAGCGGGTTGCGGGTGCCGTCGGGGCGCTCGCGCAGCCGGCCGTCGTCGATGTAGTCCTGCACCGAGGCGACGTGCAGCCGCAGGGAGTGCTCCGCCACGGTGCGGTCCCGGTACTCCAGCACCTCGGGGAAGTTGTGGCCCGTGTCGACGTGCAGCAGCGAGAAGGGGACCGCCGCGGGGGCGAAGGCCTTCAGCGCCAGGTGGAGCATGACGATGGAGTCCTTGCCGCCGGAGAAGAGGATCACCGGCCGCTCGAACTCCCCCGCCACCTCGCGGAAGATGTGCACCGCCTCGGACTCCAGTGCGTCCAGGTGCGACAGCGCGAAGGGATTGCCGGTGCTCTCGTCGACTGCGACTACCGTGGTCACGCTGTGCCCCCTTCGTTCTCCCCCAGAGCTCGCGCCTGGGTGGTGCCCCCATCTCCGCCCGCGCGGCGAACGCGCTGCCGGCCGGTCGGGTGCGGCCCGGTGGCCGCGCGCACGTCGCTCACAGGAGTCCCCTCTCCACCAGCAGCGCCGTCAGCAGCGCCGCCGAGTCCTCGACGGTGTGGTCCTGGGTCTCGATCCGCAGATCGGGGGTCTCGGGTGCCTCGTACGGGTCGTCGACGCCGGTCAGCCCGGATATCTCGCCCGCGGCCTGCTTGGCGTACAGGCCCTTCACGTCACGCACGGTGCAGACCTCCACCGGGGTGGCGACGTGCACCTCCAGGTACGTGGTGCCCCGCGCCTCGTGGCGCTTGCGGACGGCCTCCCGGCTGTCGGCGTACGGCGCGATGACCGGGACCAGCACCTTGACCCCGTTGGCGGCCAGGAGTTCGGCGACGAAACCGATCCGCTGCACATTGGTGTGCCGGTCCTCGCGGCCGAAGCCGAGGCCCGCGGAGAGGAACTCGCGGATCTCGTCGCCGTCCAGGACCTCCACCCGGTGCCCGTCGCCGCGCAGCCGCCCGGCAAGCGCCCGGGCGATCGTGGTCTTGCCCGCGCTCGGCAGACCCGTGAGCCACACCGTGGCCCCTGTGCCCGTCCCGCCCATCCGCCCCTCCCGGGAAGTCCGTTCCGTCGTCATCAGCCGTGCAGCCCGCACTCGGTCTTGGCCCGTCCCGCCCAGCGGCCGGCCCTGGCGTCCTCGCCCTCAAGCACCCGGCGGGTGCAGGGGGCGCAGCCGACCGAGGCGTAACCGTCCGTGAGCAGCGGATTGGTGAGCACCCCGTGCTCCGTGACGTAGGAGTCCACGTCGTCCTGCGTCCAGCGGGCGATGGGCGAGACCTTGACCTTCCCGCGCCGCGCGTCCCAGCCCACGACCGGGGTGTTCGCGCGGGTGGGGGACTCGTCGCGGCGCAGGCCGGTCGCCCAGGCGTCGTAGCGGGTCAGGCCCTCCTCCAACGGCGTGACCTTGCGCAGCGCACAGCACAGGTCGGGGTCGCGGTCGTGGAGCTTCGGCCCGTACTCGGCGTCCTGCTCGGCCACGCTCTGACGCGGCGTCAGCGTGATGAGCTGCACGTCCATGACGGCGGCGACCGCGTCACGGGTGCCGATGGTCTCCGGGAAGTGGTAGCCGGTGTCGAGGAAGACGACGTCGACGCCCGGGGCGACGCGCGAGGCCAGGTGCGCCACGACCGCGTCCTCCATCGAGGAGGTGACGCAGAACCGGGACCCGAAGGTGCCGGTGGCCCAGCGCAGGACGTCGAGCGCGGGGGCGTCCTCCAGGTCGCGGCCCGCCTGCTCGGCCAGCGCCCGCAGTTCGTCCGCGGTGTGCCGCTGCGCGGTGGTCACGAAGGGTCTCCCTCACGGTGCTCGGTCCGCAGCCCCCGGGCCAGCAGGCCCAGGAACTTCAGCTGGAACGCGCGGTTGCACGACCGGCACTCCCAGGCGCCGTGGCCCTGCTCCGCGGGGTGCAGGTCCTCGTCCCCGCAGTAGGGGCAGTAGAACGGTGCGGCGCGTTCGCTCACGACAGCGCCTCCTCGCTCGCCCGCGTCACCCACTGCGCGAAGCGCTCGCCGTCCGTACGCTCGGCCTGGAAGCGCTTCAGGACGCGCTCGACGTAGTCGGGCAGCTCGTCCGCGGTGACCTTCAGCCCGCGGACCTTGCGGCCGAAACCGGCCTCCAGGCCCAGCGCGCCGCCCAGGTGCACCTGGTAGCCCTCCACCTGGTTGCCCTCGTCGTCCAGCACGAGCTGGCCCTTGAGGCCGATGTCGGCGACCTGGATCCGGGCGCAGGCGTTCGGGCAGCCGTTGATGTTGATTGTGATCGGCTCCTCGAACTCCGGCAGCCGGCGCTCGAGTTCGTCGATCAGCGAGGAGCCGCGCGCCTTGGTCTCGACGATGGCCAGCTTGCAGAACTCGATGCCGGTGCAGGCCATCGTGCCGCGCCGGAACGGGGAGGGCTTCACCTGCAGGTCCAGCGCCTCCAGACCCGAGACGAGGGAGTCGACCCGGTCCTGCTCGACGTCCAGCACGATCATCTTCTGCTCGACGGTGGTCCGCAGCCGGCCGGAGCCGTGCGCCTCCGCCAGCTCGGCGATCTTGCTCAGCGTGGTGCCGTCCACCCGGCCGACGCGCGGCGCGAAGCCCACGTAGTAGCGGCCGTCCTTCTGGCGGTGCACGCCCACGTGGTCCCGCCACTGCTGGACCGGCTGGTCGGGGGCCGGGCCGTCGGCCAGCTTGCGCCCCAGGTACTCGTCCTCCAGCACCTGGCGGAACTTCTCCGCGCCCCAGTCGGCGACCAGGAACTTCAGCCGGGCGCGGGTGCGCAGCCGCCGGTAGCCGTAGTCGCGGAAGATCGAGATGACACCCTCGAAGACGTCCGGGACCTCCTCCAGCGGCACCCACGCGCCCAGCCGGACGCCGATCTTGGGGTTGGTGGACAGACCGCCGCCGACCCACACGTCGAAGCCCGGCCCGTGCTCGGGGTGGCGGACGCCGACGAAGGCGACGTCGTTGATCTCGTGGGCCACGTCCAGCAGCGGGGAGCCGGAGATCGCCGACTTGAACTTGCGCGGGAGGTTGGAGAACTCCTTGTTGCCGACGATGCGGCGGTGGGCCTCGTCCACGGCCCAGGTGCCGTCGAGGATCTCGTCCTCGGCGATCCCGGCGACGGGGGAGCCGAGGATGACGCGCGGGGTGTCGCCGCACGCCTCGGTGGTGGACAGGCCCACGGCCTCCAGGCGCTGCCAGATCTCGGCGACGTCCTCGATGCGGATCCAGTGCAGCTGGATGTTCTGCCGGTCGGTGATGTCGGCGGTGCCGCGGGCGAACTCCTGGGAGACCTCGCCGATGACGCGCAGCTGCTCGGTGGTGAGCCGGCCGCCGTCGATGCGGACCCGGAGCATGAAGTACTTGTCGTCCAGCTCCTCCGGCTCCAGGATCGCGGTCTTGCCGCCGTCGATCCCGGGCTTGCGCTGGGTGTACAGACCCCACCAGCGCATGCGGCCGCGCAGGTCGGCTCCGTCGATCGCGTCGAAGCCGCGGTACCGGTAGATCGTCTCAATGCGTGTCCGCACGTTGAGACCGTCGTCGTCCCGCTTGAACTGCTCGTTGGCGTTGAGCGGTGTCATGTGGCCGACCGCCCACTGGCCCTCGCCGCGGTGGCGGCTCACCTTGCGGCGCGGCGCGGCGGCGTTCGGCTGGTCAGGGGTGGAGGCCATGGCGATGCAGTCCTTCTGGCAGGCTGGACAGAGTCGGTCGTAGCGCGAAGAGTCCCCTTGGCCTGCGGATACGCCGCAGCGCTGGGAACAGCGCGGGACGTGGGCGCGTCATTGCGCCCGCGGGGCCGGGGACGGCCGGGTCAGTCCTGGACGGGGCGGCGGCGAGTGCTCAGCACGCCTGACAGATGGCGCTGGACATGCGTCCGAGGTCGACGTGCAGCCGACCTACCAAGGCGATTCCAGTGCGCGACATGTCGAAAGCGTGTCACGGGGATCTCGGGCCAGTCCACCGTTATCCAGAATGTGGACGCGTTCATCCCGCATGGCGAGATGCGTCGATTGTCCGTCACCTGACAGGACTCGCCGGGCGCAGGAAATCGGCCGCGATGGCCCGGAACCCACCGTGCCCGCGGGTCCCGACGTGACGCAGCTTGTGGCCCGCCAGCGCCGAACCCAGCCGCACCCCCGCACCGAGCGGGGCGTGGTCCGCGACCAGCGCCGCCAGCAGCCCCGCCGCGAAGACGTCGCCCGCCCCCGTCGCGTCCTCCACCTCGCCGCCGGGGAGCGGCCGGTGCGCGTAGCGCTCCACGGTGCCGGGCCGGTGCACCTCCACGCGGTCCGGGTACTTCACCACGGCCGCGCCCTCCGCCCGGGTCCGCACCCGGACCAGCCGCTCGAACTCCCGCCCGTTGACCAGCAGGTAGTCGCTCATCGCCGCCATGGCCAGCACATCGGCGGTCGGCTCCGCCGACCAGACGTGCCCCGGGTCGAAGCTGATCAGCGTCCCCGGCGAACGCCGCCGCACCTCCACCAGCAGCCGGTGCAGCACCGCGCCGCCGTCCGGATCCAGGAACGAGGTGACGTGCACCACCCGCGCCGCCGCCAGGTAGCCGGCGATCTCCTCGAACCGCTCCCGCACATGGGCGGCGATCCGCGTGTTCGCCCCGGTGTGGGTCAGCAGCGTGCGCTCCCCGCCGTCGTGCACGGACAGGCAGATCCCGCACAGCCGGTCCGGGTCCCGGGCCACCAGCCGCCGGTCGATGCCGAGCCCGTCCAGGACGGCGAGGGGGCCGGCCGCGCCCAGCGGGTCGCGGCCCGCCACGCCCACGTACCCGAGCCGCAGCCCGCGGCCCAGACGGCCCAGCGCATGGAGGGTGTTGAAGGCCGAGCCGCCCGGTTCCGGCGTGAGCGGCACCCCCTCGGCCCGCAGCCACTCCAGGCCCGCGCGGACGGCGGGCTCGTCGACCATGCGTTCGCCGCCGCTCTCCGGCGGCGGGCGCAGCCGCATGTGCGCGCCGAGCCGGGCCAGCACCGGGCCGCCGTTCAGGGCGGACGCGCCCGTGATGAGGTCCAGGTTGAGCGCCCCGACCCCGACGACGTCCATGCCCGCCCCTTCCCGTCCGCCGGTCCCTACCGGGCTCCGGGCCAGGGCCCGGTGACGGGCCTCTCCTCCTCTTCCCCCGTCTCGGTGCGGAAGATGCGGAAGCCGCGGTTCTCGTAGTTGGCCAGCGCGTGCGGCCCGTCCAGGCTGCAGGTGTGCACCCACACCCGCTTCGTCGGGGTGCGGTCCGGCCGGCGCTCCGCCAGGTCCCAGGCGCGGGCGATGCCGACGGACAGCAGGTGCCCGCCGATTCGCCGCCCCCGGAAGGCGGGCAGCAGCCCGAAGTACGCGATCTCGACCTGGCCGTCGTCCTGCGGGTCCAGTTCGATGTAGCCGGCCGGGGTGTCCCGGTCGTACGCCACCCAGGTCTCCACGCCCGGGCGCTCCAGGAAGGCCCGCCACTGCTCGTACGACCACGGCAGGCGGTCCGTCCAGGCGCAGTCCGCGCCCACCGACGTGTAGAGGAAGCGGCTGAACTCCGGGGACGGCACCTCGGCCCGCGCGATGCGGATGCCCGACGTCGCGGGGTCCGGCTCCAGGGAGGGCCGCAGATCGGCGTGGGAGGTCTGCTCCAGTGACCACGTGGTCACCGTGACGCTAGTGCTCATGCGCCACATTCTGCGGCCTCGCGGACCCGGAGGGTTCCCGGCTCGCTGCGCGGCCCGTCCGGGTCGCCCCCTCACTCCCCGAAGCGCGCCCCGCGCACCGCCGGCGCCGTCGAGTGCGGCAGCAGGTCCGCGGGGTGGGCGGGGCGGACCACCTCGACCTCGACGCCGTCCGCGAAGCGGTAGGGACGGTGGTCGAGCACCCCGGCCAGGGTGCGGCGCAGGCGGGACATCTCGGCCCGCACCGTCACCGTGCGGGAGGGGTCGCCGAACAGGTCGCCGGCCAGTTCCGCGGCGGTGCGGCCGTCCCGGTGCAGGGCCAGCACGAAGAGCAGTTCGGCGTGGCGCGGGCTGAGCTCCTGCGACCAGCCGCCGGCCGCACCGGAGACGTTCACCGTCCACGTGCGGGGACGGCCGAGGTCCAGCACCACGTGCCCGGCCCCGGGCACCTCCTCCTCCGGCGTGGCGACCCGCACCAGCCAGCCGCCCGGCAGCGGCTCCAGGGTGCAGGTGCCCAGCGCGGGCACCCACGTACGTCCGGCGCTCGGCGCGGCGGGCAGCGTGATCCGCTCCACCGGCGGCATCCCGGTCACCGCCGCCGTCCACCCGTTGGGGTCGACGACCGCCGCCCGGCCCGGCATCCGGGCGAGCAGCGGGGCGGAGACCGAGCGCAGCCGGTCCACGGCCGCCCAGTGCAGGCTGCGCAGTTCGGCCTCGGCGACCTTGGTCACCGCGGTCACCAGCGACAGCATCGCGGGGTGCATCCCGGCCGCCGGCCCGCTGACGTCCACCGCGCCCAGCAGCCGGCCGTCCCGCGGGTCGATGAGCGGGGCCGCGGCGCAGGTCCACTGGTGGTGCACCCGGACGAAGTGCTCCGAGGAGTGCACCTGCACCGGCCGTCCGGTGACCAGGGCGGTGCCGATCGCGTTGGTGCCGACGGCCTCCTCCGACCACGAGGCGCCCTCGGCGAAGCCGAGCCGGTCCGCGCTCCTGCGGACGGCCAGGCTGCCGTCCCGCCACAGCACCCGGCCCTCGGGGTCGGTGACCACCATGATGTGCCGGGCCTCGTCGGCGACCGAGACCAAGCCGTCGCGCAGCGCGGACATCACGTCGTTCAGCGGGGTGTGGCGCCTGCGCACCTCGATCTCGTCGGCGGTCAGCATGCCGGCGTGACTGCCGTTGTCCGGGTCGACACCGAGGTCCAGGGCGCGCCGCCAGGAGTCCTGGATGACCGGTCTGGGCACCGTGCCACCCGATCCGCCGCCCAGCGCGGTGTCCCGCATGCCGCCCAGCAGCCGTGCGGAACGGCGCGGTTCCTGGACGGACTGGACCGACAACGACCGTGCGTCGATCGGAACCTGGCTCATGGTGCTCCCCGCGTCCGTGTGCGCAGCGCTTTCTGCGCTCGGGCAGTGGCCGCGCCGGTTCTCCGCTGCCACACCATGTGCATATGGTGCCGCCGGGCCGGTCCCTCCGGTGGGATATCCGGCCAATACCTTGCAACTGTCTGCAACGGTTGCGAATATGCGCGCATTCGACGGACAGTGACGGCGCATCACGCTATTCGTACGGAACCCTGATTCCGTGCGACGGTGAGGCGAGACCGGGGGTGGTGCCGAGTCGGCGCGGCACCACCCTCAGTGCGGCGCGGCGGCGGAACGTTTCCCCGAAGATCCCGGTCCTTCCGTCGGGACCTCGGGCGGACCGCCGCCGCATCCGCCCCTCACCCCTGAGGGCGTGCCCGCTCCACGATCGCCGCCAGGTCCAGCCCGCGCGGCAGCGTGCCGAAGGTCGCCCCCCAGTCCCCGCCGAGCCGCGAGGCGCAGAACGCGTCCGAGACCTCGACCGGGGCGAACCGCACCAGCAACGAGCCCTGCAGCACCAGCGCCATGCGCTCCACCAGCCGGCGCGCCCGGGCCTCGACGCCCTCCAGGTCGGCCAGTTCGGTCAGCAGCGCCTTGATCGCGCCGTCCAGCCGGTGGTCAGCGCCGCGCGCCAGGCCGATCTCGCCGAGGAAGGAGTTCAGCGCGCGCGGCTCCCTCTGCAGCACCCGCAGCACGTCCAGGGCCTGCACGTTGCCCGAGCCCTCCCACACCGAGTTCAGCGGCGACTCCCGGAACAGCCGCGGCAGCCCCGACTCCTCCACGTAGCCGTTGCCGCCCAGGCACTCCAGCGCCTCGGCCACCAGCGGCGGGCAGCGCTTGGTGACCCAGTACTTGGAGACCGCCACCGCCAGCCGCCGGAAGTGCCGCTCCTGCTCGTCGTCCGCGTCATCCGCGTCGTACGCCGCCGCCAGCCGCAGCACGGTCGTGGTGGCCGCCTCCGACTCCAGGGCCAGGTCCGCCAGGACGTTCCGCATCAGCGGCTTGTCGACCAGCGGCCCGCCGAACGCGCTGCGGTGCGTCGCGTGGTGCACCGCCTGCGCCACCGCCTGCCGCATCAGCGCGGCGGAACCGGTCGCGCAGTCCAGCCGGGTGGCCGCCACCATCTCGATGACGGTCGCCACCCCGCGCCCCTCCTCGCCGACGCGGCGCGCCCACGTGCCGTCGAACTCCACCTCCGCCGAGGCGTTGGAGCGGTTGCCCAGCTTGTCCTTGAGCCGCTGGATCAGGAAGACGTTGCGCGAGCCGTCCGGCAGCACCCGGGGCAGCAGGAAGCAGGTCAGGCCCCCCTTTCCCGAGGAGGGGGACGCCTGCGCCAGCACGAGGAAGGCGTCCGACATCGGCGCCGAGCAGAACCACTTGTGGCCGGTGAGCAGGTACGTGCCCTCCTCCGCCAGCGGCTCCGCCCGCGTGGTGGTGGCCCGCACGTCCGAGCCGCCCTGCTTCTCGGTCATCCCCATGCCGAACAGCGCCCCGGGCTTGCCTCCCGGCGCCACCAGCTGCGGGTCGTACACCCGGGACCCCAGCCGGGGCTCCCACTCGGCGGCCAGCGCCGGGTCGGCCCGCAGCGCCGGCACCGCCGCGTGTGTCATCGACACCGGGCAGCCGTGCCCGGCCTCCGCCTGGGACCACACCAGGAAACCCGCCGCGCGCCGCAGGTGTCCGCCGGGGCGCGACCAGGCGTCGGTGAGCCCCGAGGAGACCGCCCGCCCCAGCAGCCGGTGCCAGGCCGGGTGGAACTCCACCTCGTCGATCCGGTGCCCGTACCGGTCGTGGGTGCGCAGCACCGGCGGATGGGTGTCGGCGGCCTCCGCCCACCCCCGCGCCTGCGCGGAACCGGCGGCCCGGCCGATCTCGCCGAGCTCCCGGTGGACCTCCTCCCGGAGCCCGGGCGCCACGTGCCGTGCCACCCCCTCCACCAGGGCGGTGTCGGCGGCGTACACGTCATACCCGACCAGGGGCGGAGCCTGGTTGGTCACGGTGTGTGTGGGGGGACTCATGACGGTTACGGTAGGCCCGTGCAGGCAGCAGACGAAACACCCGAGCGGCCCAGGCGAGGCCGACTCCACCGGGCGCGGGCCCTCTACAGGAACGTATCCAAGCGCAAGGTGGGCTGGCTGCTGCTCAAGGACACGGTCGACTCCTGCATGGAGTACCGCGTCACCGGCCTCGCCGCCGAGGCCGCCTTCTTCGTGCTGCTCTCCCTGCCGCCGCTGCTGCTGAGCCTCGTCGGCGCCATCGGCTACGTCGACGAGATCATCGGCACCGACACGATCGACAACATCCGCGGCAACATCCTCACGGCCGCCGCGACGGTCCTGTCGGACAAGGGCGTCGACCAGTTGATGCGGCCGCTCGTCGACGACGTCTTCGGCGGCGGACGGCCCGACGTGATCTCCATCGGCTTCGTCATCGCCCTGTGGTCCGGATCGCGGGCCCTCAACGTCTTCGTCGACACGATCACGATCATGTACGGGCTGGAGGGCAGGCGCGGCATCGTCAGGACGCGGCTGCTGGCGCTGCTGCTCTACATCGTCGCCCTGGTGATCGGCGCGGTCGTCATGCCGCTGATGGTCGTCGGGCCGGACGCGGTGGTGTCGTTCCTGCCGTGGAGCGAGGCCGTGATCCGGATACTGTACTGGCCGGTCGTCAGCGTGCTGTCGATCGCGTTCCTCACCACGCTGTACCACGTCTCCGTACCGGTGCGGTCGCCCTGGTACGAGGACATGCCCGGGGCGGCCGTCGCCCTGCTGATGTGGGTCCTCGGCAGCTTCGTGCTGCGCATCTACCTCACCCACACGGTCGAGGGCCCGACCATCTACGGATCGCTGGCCGCGCCCGTCGCCGTCCTGCTGTGGATCTTCGTGTCGGCCTTCGCGGTGCTCGTCGGAGCGGCCGTCAACGCCGCCATCGACCGGGTGTGGCCCTCGATCGAGACCGCGGCCGCCCGCGAGGAGAACGCACGGGCCAGGGAACGCGCCGCAGCCGACCTCGTCGCGGAGGCCGCCGCCCGTCGCGCCGCGTTCGAGTCCGGCCCGGACGACGAGGTCGGCCCGGAGGACCCGCCCGCCGAATTCCCCGAGCGCTGGGCGGGCTTCCTGCCGCCGGAGGACGTGCGGTCCCGGCTGCGCGGGCGCCGGCCCTCGGGCAAGAACGGCGGCAAGCCCCCGCACTGAGGCGCACCCGGCGCGCTGTCGGCGGCGGGTGCCATGCTGGAGCGGTGTACCGGGAACAGACCTCGACGGTGCCCGGCGCCGTGCTGTGGACGAGGACAGCGGGTGCCGCGGCGGCCCGCGTGCTGCCCGACGGCTGCATCGACCTGATCTGGGGCGAGGACACCGGTCTGTTCGCGGCGGGCCCCGACACCGCCGCACACCTCTCCGGCAGCCCGCCCGGCACGCGGTACGCGGGCCTGCGCTTCGCCCCCGGCGTCGGGCCCGCCGTGTTCGGGCTGCCCGCGCACGAGCTGCGTGACCGCCGTGTTCCGCTGGACGCGCTGTGGCCCGGCGCGCAGGCCCGCCGGGCCACCGAGCGCGTCGCCGCGGCCGCCGACCCCGGCACCGTCCTGGAGTCCCTGGTGCTCGCACGGGACGTGCGGCGCGAGGCGCCCCCGTGGGGCCCGCAGATCGCCGCGAGCCTGGCGGCCGGCGCCCGCGTCGGCACCGTCGCCGAGGACACCGGGCTGAGCGAACGCCAGCTCCACCGCCGCTGCCTGGCCGCCTTCGGCTACGGGCCCAAGACCCTCGTCCGCATCCTGCGCCTCCAGCGCGCACTGGGACTGGCCCGCCGCGGCCATCCCTTCGCCGACGTCGCCGCCCACGCCGGCTACGCGGACCAGGCCCACCTGGCCCGCGACGTGCGCGCCCTCGCCGGCGTCCCGCTCGGCGACCTGCTCCCCTGACCCCGGCTGGACCGTGTCGTCACTTGCCCTCCCCCAACCTTCGGCCGGGGGGGTGCCCCCACCCCGCGCCGCTCCCCCAGCCGGCGCTGGGAGGTGCCACCACGCTGCGTTGTCGAATCGTCCGAGTAGCCCACTACGAGGACGGCTCCCCGCCTTGCGAGTGCACCGCACCTGGGGGCACCTCCCAGCGGAGCTGGGGGAGCTCATGTGACGACACGACCTAGCCCTGCGGCAGCGCCGCGAAGAGGTCGACCGGGTTCCCGTCCGGGTCCAGGACCACGGCGTACCGCATCCCCCAGGGCGCGTCGAAGGGCTTCAGGTGCCCCGCGTACCCGGCCCCGGTCAGCTCGGCGAACGTCGCGTCCACCTCCTTCGGCCCGTCGCAGGTGAAGGCCAGCGCCATGCGGTGACCGCCCTGCGGCGGCGCCCAGGAGGAGTCGAACGACCGGACGGTCTCCACGGTGTCCCACGCCATCCGCAGCCCCCCGGGCAGCGCCACCTCCACATGCGGGTCCGCCTCCACCCCAGCGGGGATCTCCAGCCCCAGCCTGCGGTAGAAGGCCAGCGAGGCGGCCATGTCGGCCACGACGATCTCGACGACATCGAAACGAAGAGTCATGCCGCAACCGTAGGGTCGCGCCGCCCGGCCCGTCTTGAACGAATCGGACACGCACCGCCCCCGCCTCACGCGTCTTGCGCGGCGAAGCCGGTCAGCCGCGGGGGCGGGCCGGGGGGTCGTCCGTGGCACGGCCGAGCGGTGTGGCCGAGACGGAGTCGGTCTGGCGGGCGGAGGAGGCTGCGCGGCGCGGATCGGGGGAGCCGGGGGAGCCGGTGCGGCGGTCCGGGCCGGGGGTCTCGGACGGCTCCGGGACGGGTGAGGTGGTGGGGCGCGGCGAGGGCGGCGGGTCGGCCGCAGGGGGGACGGACACCGCGGGCACGGCCGGCCCGACCCCGGGGCCCTGCCCCGGGGCGGACAGCAGGTGCAGCGGCACGGCGACGACCGCCGCCACCGCCAGGGACACCCCGGCTCCCGCGGCGGCCCGCAGCAGCTTGCGCCGCGCCGCCACGCGGCGGACCTCCCGGAACCGGCCGGGCGGCGGCCCGAGCAGGACCGTGCCGGGCCGCAGCAGGGCGCTCAGCTCCGGGTCCCGTTCCTCGTCCGGGCCCTCAATGGGTGTGATCAAGGCTTCTCCTCAGTCCGGCTCGCAGCATTTCCCTGGCCGCGTGGAGGTCGGCCTTCACGGTTCCTTCCTTCCGCCCCGTCGCGGCCGCCACCTCCCGGACCGGCATGTCGGCGTAGTAGTACAGCAGGATGGGCACCCGCAGCCGCTCGGGCAGCGACTGGACGAGCATCCGCACCGAAGGGTCGGTCTGCCCGTCGCGTCCCTCGCCCTGACCGTCGACGAGGACCTCCGCGGTGGCGCGCCGCATGGCCCGGCGTTCGCGCTCCACCTTCCGCCAGTGATCGCGCACGATGTTGGCCGCCGTGACGTAGAGGAAGCCGCGCGGTTCGTCCACGCTCGTCCAGCGCGCCCACAGCCGGGTGAAGGCCTCCGAGGCGATCTCGTGGGCCGTCTCGTCGTCGTCGACCAGCCGCCGGCACCAGCCGGCCAGGCGGGGGTAGAGGGCGGCGAACAGCTCGGACGCCGCTTCGTCCCGGGAAGACCGTTTCAACACTCTCCACATTCCGTCGTTCATCATGCCGCAGGCGTGCCACCGCACGGCCGGGGGGGGGGGGGGCCCCCCCCCCCGCCCCCCCCCCCCGCGGGGGGGGGCCCCCCCCCCCCGGGGGGGGGCAACACCAAGATGTGGCGGGTGGCGCAGCCCCCCGCGGGGGGGGGGGCG